>NC_007908.1:4200000-4500000 GCF_000013605.1 Rhodoferax ferrireducens T118 | reverse complement strand
CATCAGCAGACTGGCATCGAGATCGGCCGCGCCGTAGTACTGCACGAAGCTGTTGCGCCGCGCATCGAAGCCGAGCTCGCAGACCTGGGCGTGAATGGTGTCGCGCGTGACCCGCCATGTATTGACCGGTCCGTCCAGGCCAAAGCGCTCGACCGCCTTGACAGCACGGTCGAAGGCGAGCCAGGCCATCACCTTCGAATGCGTGAACTGGCGCTGCGGCCCGCGCATTTCCCAGATGCCCTCGTCAGGTCCCTGCCAGTGCGTGTCCAGAAAGTCGAGCAGCGCCCGCTGGATCTCCCAGACATGTGGCTCGGGTGGCAAGCCGGCGGCGCGGACCAGGTGCAGCGTGTCCATCACTTCGCCGTAAACGTCGAGCTGGAACTGCTTGGCCGCCGCGTTGCCAACGCGCACCGGCGCGGCATGGCCGTAGCCTGGCAGCCAGTCGAGTTCGATTTCGTCAAGCCGGCGCACGCCGGTCACGCTGTAAAGAATCTGCAGGTCGGCGGGGCTGCCGGCCACGGCGCGCAGCAGCCATTCGCGCCAGGCGAGCGCCTCTTCGGTGTAGCCGGTGAGCAGCAGTGCATTGAGCGTGAAGGTGGCGTCGCGCAGCCAGCAGTAGCGGTAGTCCCAGTTGCGCACGCCAGCGCGCTGTTCGGGCAGTGAGCTGGTGGGCGCCGCAACGATGCCCCCGGTGGACTGGTAAGTCAGCGCCTTGAGCGTGATCAACGAGCGCAGCACGGCAGCGCGCCAGCGACCCTGGTAAGTGCAACGCTGCGACCAGGTCAGCCAATCGTCTTGTGTTTGTTGCAGCGCCTGTTCGGGATCAATCGGGGGCTGCTGGGCCTCGTGCGACGGCCGGTAGCTGAGCACGAAGGCCATACGCTCGCCGGCGCCCACCTCAAACTCGGCCACGGTCTTCATCTGCTCGCCATGGGTCGGCACCGTGGTGTGCAGCTCCAGCGTGTCCGGCCCGGCGGTGGCGAGCAGCGTGCCGTCGGTCCTGCGCACCCACGGCACGATCGCGCCGTAGTCGAAGCGGATGACCAGTTCCATGCGCATGTGAACGCGCCCGCGCAGGCCTTCGACGATGCGCACGAGGTCACAACGCTCCTTCGACAGCGGCATGCAGTCGATGACGCGGACCGCGCCGTCGTCAGTGTCGAATTCGGTTTCCAGGATCAGTGTGCCGTCGCGGTAGCGCCGGCGCACCGCGCGCACTTCAGCGGCCGGCGCGAGCAACCAGCGTCCGTGGTCGGGGCTGCCCAGCAGGGCCGCAAAGCAGGCACCGGCGTCAAAGCGCGGCAGGCACAGCCAGTCGATCGAGCCGTCGCGGCCGACCAGCGCGGCGGTGTGGCAGTCGCCGATCAGTGCATAGTCCTGGATGGGTAAGGGCATGTCGCTTGTTGCCTGTTGTGGGTGCTGACTGAATCCCTGGATGAACGGCGCGAAACGGCTGCGCCGGGCTAGCAGGCCGGTTCCGGGTTGTGCCAGCCGCCGTCGGCGGCGATCAATGCATCGCCCGCCTGCGGGCCCCAGCTGCCGGGTGGATAGGGGTGCGCCGCCTGATGGTCTTCCAGCACCGGATCGACCACCGCCCACGCCGCCTCCACCGCGTCTTCCCGGGTAAACAGCGCGTCTGCACCCGCCATCGCGTCGCTGAGCAGGCGCTGATACGGCGTTTCTTCGACGCGTTCCTCCTCGGTTAACAGCAGCTCGCGTTGTTCGCCGACAAAGTCCTTGCCAGCGCGCTTGACGCGCGCGGCCAGCGCGATCGACGAACACGGCGACAAATGGAAGCGCAGGTAGTTGGCATGGTCACCGGCCGCTGCGGCATCCGCGAACAGTCGTTGCGGTGGCGGCTTGAGTTGCACCCGCACCTCGCTGGCGGTGTCGGCCAGGCATTTGCCCGAGCGCAGGTACCACGGCACCCCGGCCCAGCGCCAGGAATCAATGTGCAGCCGCAGCGCGCAGTAGGTCTCGACGTCAGAGTCCGGTGCGACGTGGGGCTCGTCGCGGTAGCCGACGTACTGGCCCCGCATCAGGTCGGTCGGTTGCAGCGGGCGCATGGCCTGAAAAACGTTCGCCTTGGCGCTGTGCACCGCATCGAAGCCCTGGTACGCCGGCGGCTCCATCGCGAGCAGGGCGACGATCTGGAACAAATGGTTCTGCACCACGTCGCGCAGGCAGCCGGCGCTCTCGTAAAACGCGCCGCGGCCCAGCACGCCGAACTTCTCGGCCAGCGTGATTTGCACACTCGCGACGTGGTTGCGGTTCCAGATCGGCTCAAGAAAAGAGTTGGCGAAGCGGAAATACAGGATGTTCATGATCGCTTCCTTGGCCAGGAAGTGATCGATGCGAAAGATCGCGTCTTCGGCAAATACCTCAAACGCGACGCGGTTGAGCTCGCGTGCCGAGGCCAGGTCGCGCCCGAACGGCTTCTCTACAACCACGCGGGCCTGCGCGCCCAGACCGGCGCTGCCGAGTCCCCGGATGACGTTTGAAAACAGCGCGGGTGGAATGGCCAGGTAATGCGTCGGGCGCCGCGCCTGGCCCAAGGTCTTTTTGAGCGCGTCGAAGGTGCCAGGCTCCTTGTAGTCGCCGCTCACATACTGCAGCAACGACAGCAAGCGCTCGAGCGCGCCCGGGTCGTCCACGGCGCCGTTGGCCTCCACGCTCTGCCTCGCACGCTCGCGCAACTGCTCGACGGTCCAGGCCGACGAGGCCACGCCAATCACCGGCACGCTCAGCGTCCCCTCACGGCACATCGCATAGAGCGCCGGGAAGATTTTTTTGAACGCCAGGTCGCCAGTCACGCCAAAGAGCACCAGCGCGTCGGAGGGCGCTGGCGCGCGCTGCGCACTGTCGGGCATCTCCAGACCCATGTCGCGCCTACCGAGGGGCCTTGTGGGCCGGCTTTTCGACATGGCCGCCGAACTCGTGACGCATCGCCGACTGCACGCGGTCGGCAAAATCGGCCTGGCCGCGCGAGCCAAAACGCGCGTACAGCGCCGCACTCAACACAGGTGCCGGCACCGCCTCGTCAATGGCCGCCTGGATCGTCCAGCGGCCTTCGCCAGAGTCGGAGACGCGACCCTCGAAGCCGTCCAGGCCCGGATCGGCGGCCAGCGCGGCGGCGGTGAGGTCGAGCAGCCAGGAGCCGATCACGCTGCCACGCCGCCAGACCTCGGCAATCTCGGGCAAGTCCATCTCGTACTGGTACAGCGCGGGCGCGCGCAGCGGTGTGGTTTCCGCATCCACCTCGGCGGCGTGCTTGCCCATGTTGGCGTGGCGCAAAATGTTCAAGCCCTCGGCATACGCGGCCATGACACCGTACTCGATGCCGTTGTGCACCATCTTGACAAAGTGGCCGGCGCCGTGCGGGCCGCAGTGCAGCCAGCCCTGGTCGGCGCTGCCGCTGCCTGGCTTGCGCCCCGGCGTCGGTGTGGCGTTGCCCGCGCCCGGCGCCAGCGTCTTGAACACGGGGCTTAGCCGTTGCACCGCGTCGTCATCACCGCCGATCATCAGGCAGAAACCGCGCTCCAGTCCGGCCACGCCGCCGCTGGTGCCTACGTCGACATGGTGGATGCCCAAGGCCTGCAACGCGGCCGCGCGGCGGATGTCGTCAGGGTAGTAGGAGTTGCCGCCGTCGATGACGATGTCGCCGGCGTCGAGCAGCGGCACCAACTCGGCCAGCAGCGCGTCGACGCCCGCCGCTGGCACCATCAACCACAGCGTACGCGGTTGCGGCAAGGTTGTGACCAGCTGCTGTAGCGAGGCCGTGCCAATCGCCCCGAGTGCAGCCAGGCGTTCAACCACCTGCGGGTGCTGGTCGTGGACGACACAGTCGTGGCCCCCGCGCATCAGTCGCGTGGTCATGCTGGCACCCATGCGCCCAAGTCCGATCATGCCGATTTTCATTGTGAGGCTCCTGTTGTTCAAATGGCCAAGACTACTCCACTGGCGAAGTACCCGAAGTGATTGTGGTCGCGCAGCGGGATGTGTGTCTGTGCGCCGGTGCACGTGGGCCGCACTGACGCCACGATCAGGCATTTTTGGTGCGGTAGCGAACAGACACTTTCTGGGTGACCGCACTAAGGTGCAGACACTGCAGCGCGAATCAACGGCGGCAAGGCTTTTCCGCGATACGTCGATTCACGCCGCTTTAAGCCGCAAACCTGTACCCCTGAAAGAGAGGCGACATGGCAAAAATTGAACAACTGGAGCTGAACGCGCAGCGCGAACGACTGAACGCGGACGTGAAGAAAATGGTCGAAAAATACCGCTCGATCTTCGAGTGGGACGTGCCCGACATTGATCAGGCCCTGGCGGACCGGCTGATCGTTGCGGCCATACGCCAGGCGCTGGACAACATCGAGAACGCCTTGCCCGGACCCGCACCAACATGACGCAGCTCCGGCCGGCCTGCCTCACTTGGCCGGCTTGCTGTCACAGCGGCTTGGTCACAAAGTCAATCACCAGGCCCTTGTCCGTCACCGTGATGCTGCCCGGCTGCATCCCCATGACATCGGCCAGGGCCAGATCCTGCGGGCGCAATCGGTGCAGCACCACCTCGCGCAAGGACTGCGCGGCCAAGGTCGATCCGTAGCTGTTAAGCAACTCCGATGCCGCTGGCTGCAGGCCGACGACGTGCAAGTGCTTGAAGCGCAATTGGCAGGCGCGAAGGGTGCGGTCGCTGGCCTCGTAGCGCAGCGCAAAGTCCACATCGAACGTGCCCGTGTGGCGGCGCCCAAGCGCCGGGCCGGCGGCCTCGAGCGCCATCTCGGCGTTCACGCGGTTCTGCTCGGGCAGCAGGCGCAGGCGCGGCGCCTGCAAGTCCAGATTCAGCAGGCCCGCCACCGGATAACGCAGCGGAAAACGAAGTGCCACCGCCTGCTGCAGTTGCGCGGCAGACACGGTGTAGTGGGGCGGGGCCTGGTCGTCCGGCAGTGCCGCCCAGGCAGCATCGCTGAGCGCCAGGCAAGGCACTGCGGTCAAAAAGAATCTGCGTTGCATTCATGTTCTCCGTTGCACGTCGTCAGCATTAGGCGCTCAAATGGGGGAAAAACTCACGATCCTCCCCCAGTATGTGCCGAGCGACCAGGTCATGTGCAAGGAATTGAAACGGCTCCCCCCTGTCAAGGTCCCTGGTTTTAAAGCGGCTGACCAGATAGCCGGCGTGGGCGATGAGTTCACGGTGCATGGCGGCATGCGCCGCTGCGCCGGGAAAACCGGCGGCCAAAATGATTTTTTCCTCGTCCTCAAAATGTTTGGCAACATCGCCAATCAGCGTGTCAATGAGTGCTGCAACCTCGTCGACCGGTCGCTCCAGCAGCAAGGCGGCAAGGATGTTGTTGACGTGCCCAAACAAGGCTCGATGCTGGGCGTCAAGTTCGGCTTGACCCGATTCGTAGGCCGGATGCCAGACCAGTTGAACCAGATTCACCGCGACACTTTCCGCCACGCGCGCCGCACGGCGCGTTTGCGTAGCAAGGCGAACCTGATTACGCCCGCCATGCTTGGCGTGGTAGAGGGCTTCGTCCGCGGCGCGCAATAAACCCGCGACATCCTTGTGGCTGTCATTCGTCATGACCGCCAGGCCGATGCTGATGGTGACGCTGCCGCCGCGCGACTGCTCGTGGGGAATCTTCAACGCTTCGACGGACCGGCGCAGCTCCTCGGCCAGCCCTTGTGCGGCCGTCGCGTCCATGCCCGGCAAGACCAGCAAGAATTCTTCACCGCCATATCGCGCTGCCAGATCGCTGGCCCGCTTGGCGCTCGCCTGCAAGGTTTTCGCAACGGCGATCAAACACTGATCGCCGGCCTGATGGCCGTGAAGATCGTTGTATTTCTTGAAGTCATCGACATCAATCATGATCAGGGACAGGGGCTTGCCTTCGCGCTTGCAGCTCGCCAGTTCTCTGTCCAGCGTGGTGTCGAGGTAGCGACGGTTGTACAGCGCGGTCAGCGAATCCCGGCTGGCCTGCTCACGCAGCTGTTGCTGCAGGGCTTCAATTTCCTGGAGATTGACGACCAGGCTCTGGTTGGCTTTCAACAGTTCTTGTTCACGCGTTCGCAACTCCTCCCGAACCCGGCGCAGCTGGAGGTTTCTTTGGAATCCGACATTGCCGATCACGAGCACATAGCCGCAGATGCCCACCATGCAAAAAATCGTGAGCGGCCAGCCGGTATCGGGCGAGAACTTGAATCCGCGCACCGTGACCCATATCAGTGCGCCGGCCAGCATGGCCAGCACGTTTTTCGGCACACTGGGCCAGCCCTTGTTGGCCGCGTTATTGGTCAAGGTGGCCATGATGGCTGCAAAGCTTAGCCAAAGGGGGAATTCCAGTGCCGCCATGAACAGGCCCAGTAAAAAAGAGTCAATCAGCAGGTTGTCCAACTCCGTTTTCACGCTATCGGCGGCTCTGGCCGCGCGCCAATATTGAACATGGGGATAGAGCAAAAAAAGCAGCGCCAGAAGTGCCCAGGCAGCAACGCCGTAGTTCTTTGCAAATATATGCATTCCGCTTGCCACGAACATCAAGGCCAACGACCCGGCACGCATACGATGGTGCATGCGCACCAGCCAGCGGGTTTTCGGGGGTGTTTCTGGGTAGCGGGTCATGAGACGGGTAGGGCAATTCCTGCTGTATGCAACCTGTTTTTTGGCACGAGAATGGTTTGCGCGCAGACGCGGGGCCTACCTGGCCCCGGCATCTTCCAATTCTGGCAGGAGTCTAAGCGAAATCACCTTGATGCCACGAAGCACCGGCCGCGTCATGGGTGGACAATCCAGCAATGACCACCAGATGACCCACCCATGGCTGAAGCCCTCAAAAACCAGTTTGGCGCCGATGTGCCGCGTGCGATTGCCGCCATGATCTCGGCGGTGCACCCGTCTTTCAACCGCACGGCTTTTGTGAGCGACGTGCTGGACGGGTACGACGCGCTGGCGCTGATGCCGCGGGGAAAAAAAATAGCCCAGGCCTTGCGTCGCCATTTGCCAGACGACTATGCGCACGCGCTTGCCATCCTGCTGGACTCGCTGGATCAAGCCCATGGCCGCGACCCCGGCCAGAGCCTGGCCTCGTTTCTGTACCTGCCGCACACCCAGTTTGTGGCTGAGTTCGGCCTGGCCCACTTCGAGCTGTCGATGCGGGCACAACATGCCTTGACGCAACGCTTCACGGCCGAGTTCAGCATCCGCCCGTTCATCGAACACCACCCTGAAGCCACCTTGCGTCAGCTTCAGGCATGGGCATGCGACCCCAGTGCACACGTTCGCCGGCTGGTGTCCGAAGGCACGCGCCCCCGGCTGCCCTGGGCACCGCGTCTGCGCCGGTTTCAGGCCGACCCGGCGCCGGTATTGGCGCTGCTGGAGCTGCTCAAGGATGACCCCGAGTTGTATGTGCGGCGTTCGGTCGCCAACAACCTGAACGACATTGGCAAGGACCACCCGGACGTTCTGGTCCACACGGCCCAGGCCTGGCTCCAGGGTGCCAGTGCGCAGCGCGCATGGATCGTTGGCCATGCCTTGAGGTCCGCCGTCAAACGGGGCGAAAGCGGCGCGCTGCAGGTGCTGGGGTTTGGCCAGACGCCCCGCGTGAGCGTGACCAAGGTCCAGATCAGCCCCCGCCTTGCCGTGACCGGTGGCACCGTGCAGATTGAGTTTGACGTGACCAACTGCCACACCTCAGCACAAAGCGTGTTGGTGGACTTTTGCGTGCATTACGTCAAGGCCAACGGCCAGACCCGCGCCAAGGTGTTCAAGCTCAAAACCCTGCAACGGGCACCCGGCCAGACCGCGCCGCTGGCCAAAAAACTGTCGCTGGCGCAGATGAGCACCCGCAGACACTACCCGGGGCTCCACAAGCTGGACGTGATGCTGAATGGCCAAGCCCAGCCGCTGGGCGCATTCGAGTTGCTGCAAGCCTGATCAACCAGCCCACTCAAGCTGCATCGCGGCAATTCAACAGCTAACCACCCGGTTGCGGCCGCTGCGTTTGGCTTCGTACAGACCCTCGTCCGCAGCGGCCAGCATCTTTTCGATCGAACCGCGCTTGGTGTCGTCGCACAAGCCCATGCTCATCGTCACGCGCAATTCCGGGTGCACCTCTTGCCATGTATGTTGCTCGATGGCGGCCCGCAATGCTTCGCAACGAATGGCAGCTTGTTGCACCGTGCTTTCGGGAAATGCGATCACAAACTCCTCGCCGCCGTAACGCGCAACAATATCGGTGCTGCGGGTATTCTTGCGCAAGATCAGGGCCACGCGGCGCAACACCTCGTCGCCAATGGCGTGAGAAAAGTCATCGTTGATCGATTTGAAATAGTCCAGATCGCCCACCATGACACTGACCGACCAGCCATGGCGCATCGCCTGTTGATACAGCAGCGCAGACTGCTCGTCGAAGTAACGCCGGTTGAACATCTGCGTGAGCGGATCGCGCACGCTAAGCTCTTTCAACTGCGCAGCCTGCGACTGCACCTGCTCGTTGGTCCTGCGCAACGCCGAATGCGCCTGGGACAACTCGCGGCTCATGCGATTGAACGCCGATGCCAGCAGCCCCATCTCGTCGCGGCTGTGCACCGGCACTTGTTGCAGTATTTCGCCGTCTGCCCGCATGGATTGAATGGCGGACGTCAATTCGCGCACCCGCGCACCGAAGCGCGAACCGAACACAAGCCCCATGACAACGGTCAGCGCGCAAGCCGCCAGCAAGCCATTCTGCAACGCCTCGCGCATGGCGCCAAGGTAAGCTTTGTCCTGTGTGCTCAGTTGCGGCGATCCGACAGGAACGGCCAGCACGTCGACCTTGCCGTTCACACTGATCGGGCGCGCGTGACGGCGAAGATCCTCGCCCACCGCAGTATCTTGACGACCATCGCCCCCAAGCAGCACATGACCTTGCGTATCAATCAGCATGAAATGAAAAGGCGGGTCACGATGATGGACAGCGCCCGCGGGTGCGCCTTGTCGACGTGTTTCACCAGCGTCTGTTTCTCCCGGCAAGGCAGGCCTGCCGCCAGCACCTGGCAGGGGGTTGAGGCTGCCGGAGGGTCCTCGACGCTGCATCACAAACTCGTGAAAAACCTGATTGCGACGCGCGTTTTCCCATGAACCATACGTGCCGATATACGCCTGAATATCAGTCTGGAAATTGGTGAAGGCGGTCTCGCGTGCCGTTGCGTTGAAGTCTTGCATCAACAGCCAATAAGCCGTTCCGCCCACCGCCAATGCCGCCGTCAAGCTGGCAAGCAGCAGCATCGCAGTGAGCTTGCCGCGCAAGCTGAAGAGCAGGTTGATCCGCATAGGGCTTGTTTTCAAATAGAGGGCTGATGACCCCGTTGGGGAAACGACGCAAGCGTGCCAATACCCGATGCTGCTCACTTGACTGCGCACATCGAGCTGGTCGATGCGCTTTATGCACGTTGCGGACCATCAACAGACTGCAATGGCCGCCATGGCGCAGCTGGGCGGTGAGGCGTGAATCCAGGAGTGACTCAGACAGGTTTTTCAACCGCGTCAGGGCAAAGTATCGCACCTTTGCGCGGCGCTACGGCGCGCTGTGACAGCGGCTTGACCCGCCAACCGACCTTGGAGCATCAGATTGCCTTTGGCTGGCTTGATCCACTAGGTCCTTTGGCGAGTTCGGCCTCAGCCATCAGCCGGCCGTTGGGTCGCGCGGCTTGATGGTTTCAAGTCGGCTCTGCGCCATTGCACGCTCCTGCAGCAGCTGGCGCTCCTGCGCGTTCTGCGCCAGACCCGCCGCCCGTTCAAACTCTGCCCGCGCTTCGTCATGCCGGCCCAGCCTGGCGAGCAGATCGGCCCTCACACCGGGCAACCAGTGGTAGCGTGCCAATTGGGGATGGCGCAACAACGAATCCACGATCTCCAGCCCCGCTGCCGGGCCGAAAGCGATACCGACGGCGACGGCACGGTTGAGTTCGACGATGGGTGAGGGCATCACCTGCGCCAGTGCATCGTAAAGGGCGACGATGCGCGGCCAGTCGGTCTCTGCGTGCGTGTTGGCGCGGGCGTGGCAGGCCGCAATGGCCGCCTGCAAGGCATAAGGCCCCAGCGTTCCGCCCAAGGCTTCAGCGCGTTGCAGTGCCGCGAGGCCGCGGCGAATGAGCAGCCGGTCCCAGCGGCTGCGGTCCTGATCGGGCAGCAGTATGGGCCGGCCCGATGCGTCAACGCGTGCACCGGCGCGCGAGGCCTGCAGCTCCATCAGCGCCACCAGTCCGTGCACTTCGGCTTCCCTGGGCGCCAGAGCGGCCAGCACGCGCCCCAGGCGCACGGCTTCGTCGGTAAGGGCCGGGCGCATCCACTCGCCGCCGCTGGTGGCGGTATAACCCTCGTTGAAAATCAGGTAAATCACCTCCAGCACCGAGCCCAGGCGCGGTCTCAGGGCGTCACCCTGGGGCAGTTCAAATGGCACATGCGCCTCGGTCAGCGTGCGCTTGGCGCGCACGATGCGTTGCGCGACGGTGGGCTCCGGCACCAGGCAGGCCCGTGCGATCTCGGCGGTGCTCAGGCCGCCGAGCAGCTTGAGGGTCAAGGCGACGCGCGCCTCGGTCGAGAGCACCGGGTGACAGGCCGTGAAAATGAGGCGCAGCAAGTCGTCGCCGATCTGGTCCGATCGGGCCGCATCCAGGGCATCCACAAAATCGGGCACGATCAAAGCCTCCTGGGCCTCCAGCTCATGGCCAATCTGATCGTGCTTCTCCAGCAGCATCCTGGCGCGTCGCAAATGGTCCAGTGCACGGTTCCTGGCGGTCGTCATCAGCCAGGCGGCCGGATTGTGCGGCACACCGTCAGCGGGCCAGTGTTCCAGCGCCGCGACCAGGGCGTCCTGCGCCAGTTCTTCGGCCAGGCCGATGTCGCGCACCATGCGGGCCACCGCCGCGATGATGCTGGCCCCCTCAATCCGCCAGATCGCCTCCAGCGACAGTTGTGTAAGGCTTGCCACCACGGCTGCAGCGGCTCAAGTGCACGTCTTGTTCGTCGTGTCCATCTTGGCCATCGCCTCTTGTATTTCCTGCGGGCTCAAATCGCGCTGATGCGTCGCCACCGACCAGTTGTGGCCGAACGGATCTTGCAACACGCCATAACGATCGCCCCAAAACATGTCGGCAACCGGCATGGTGACTTTGGCACCGGCCGCCACGGCCTGGGCCACGGTGGCATCGACGCCTGGCACATACAGGTGGATCGTCACCGGCGAGCCTTTCAAGCTCTTGGGTCCGAGCGCGCCCCAAGCGGGATTTTCATCCACCAGCATCAGCATGGAGTCGCCAATCACCACGCTGCCATGCATGAGCTTGCCATCGGGCCCCGGCAGGCGATAGCCCTCCACCGCGTTGAAGGCTTTTTTGTAGAACTCGATGGCATCGGCCGCACCGGCACACACCAGGTGCGGCGTCAAAGTGTGCATGCCTTCGGGAATGGGTTTGACTGATGATTTAGACATGATCAGGACTCCTTGTTTCAAGATTTAAGGGGACTGGAAACTTGTGCCGGTGCAGCCATACCCATGTCGCGAAAGCGCTCCACGGTTTCGCTCGGGCCAAAATCTTCCAGCTCAAACAATTGGCGTACTTCAATCTCGCCTTGCTTGCCATCGATCGAGGGGTTGGGGAAGCGCCGTGTCCACTCCAGCGCCTCGGCGCGCGTGCGCACCTGAATGAGGGTGTAGCCGGCGATAAGTTCCTTGCTCTCGGCAAACGGGCCGTCGATCAGCGTGCGCTCATCCGGCTTCTTGCCGTTGTAGCGGATGCGCCACCCTTTGGCGCTGGGCTGCAAGCCCGAGCCATCGAGCAACACGCCGGCTTTGGCCAGTTGCTCGTGGTAGTCGGCCATCTCGGCCAGCAGCGTGTCGGGTGGCATCACGCCGGCCTCTGAATCCGGCGTGGCTTTGACAATAATCATGAATCGCATGGGGCTCTCCTTGTGTGTTGCGGATTGAGGTGCCGTTGACCGATCTTGTGTTGATCGGTCATTGCATTCCTCAGTTCCACGACGAACCAGCACCGTCCATTTCGACAACTATTCTCTAGGTGAAAACCCTAATCACCCTGTCCGGGGCTGCATCACGCGAAGCAAGGACCTACTTCTCGGACCTCCACCGTGCACCACTGCGCCGCCGGGCATTCGGCGGCAATGGCAATGGCCTGCGCCCGGGTCTGGCAATCGAGCAAAAAGAAGCCACCGACCATTTCCTTGGCCTCGGTAAACGGACCGTCCAGCACCTGTGATTGGCCGTCGCGCACCTGCACCCGGGCGGCGGCGGCGTGCGAGGTCAGGGATTGGGTCGCCAGCAACAAGCCTCGGGCCTTGAGCTGCGCTGCGAACTGCACCATGCTGTCATATGCCGCACGCCCTTCGGCGGGCGTTCGGGTGTCGCGCTGGTGGGGGTCTTCGACGATCAGCAAGGTGTAAGCCATGGCAGTTCTCCGACTTCATAGGGTGCGTGCGGGGTGCGGTTCAACATTATGGTCACAAGCGCTCGCACCTGCGTCCCGCAACTCCGTTGGCCTCCTGGACCTGGATTGATCGCAGATGCACTTGGGAAGAAATAAGCGCTTGACTTCGAGTGCACTCGAAGTTTTACATTAGCGCCATGAACACGTCCCTGAGCATTGCCGAGGCGGCCAAGGCCACTGGTTTGAGCCCCTACACCCTGCGCTACTACGAGCAGATTGGCCTGATCGCGCCGGTAGAGCGCCGTGGCGGCGCGCGCCGCTACGGCGACGCCGACATGCGCTGGCTTGAGTTCCTGGTGCGCTTGCGCGCCACCGGCATGTCGATGCGCGACATGCAGCGCTATGCGCAGCTGCGGCGCCAGGGCAACACGCCCGCCAGCCTGGCCGAGCGCCAGACACTGATGGAGGACCATGCCCAGCGTGTAGAGGCGGACATGCGCGTGCTGGGCGAGACGCTGGACTACATCCGCAACAAGATTCGCATCTATGAAACCATGCGGGCGCAAAAAAAGCGCACCTGAATTTTTAACCCAAAAAGGACACCATGAAAACCCGTACTCTCGGCCGCAACGGCCCCACCATTTCCGCCATCGGCCTGGGCTGCATGGGCATGAGCGAGTTCTACAGCAACCGCGACGACGCCGAGTCCATCGCCACCCTGCACCACGCCCTGGACCAGGGCCTCAATTTCCTCGATACCGCTGACGTCTATGGCCCGCACACCAATGAAGTGCTGATTGGCAAGGCCATCGCCGGGCGCCGCAAGGAGGTGTTCCTGGCCACCAAATTCGGGCTCTTGCGCGACCCGGCCAACGAGGCGGTGCGTGGGGTCAACGGTCGCCCCGACTATGTCAAGGCAAGTTGCGAGGCGAGCCTGCAGCGCCTCGGCATCGAGCAGATTGATCTGTATTACCAGCACCGCGTCGACAAGACCGTGCCGATCGAGGACACCGTGGGCGCCATGGCCGAGCTGGTGCAGGCCGGCAAGGTGCGCTACCTGGGCCTGTCCGAAGCCTCGGCCGCCACGATTGAGCGCGCCTGCAAGGTGCACCCCATCGCCGCCCTGCAAAGCGAGTATTCATTGTGGACGCGCGACCCTGAAGTCACCGGCACACTGGCGGCCTGCCGCAAGCACGGCGTGAGCTTCGTGGCCTATTCGCCCCTGGGCCGTGGATTTTTGACCGGCGCATTCACCAAGCCGGAAGACCTGCCGGCTGACGATTACCGCCGCAAGTTTTCGCCGCGCTTTGCAGAAGAAAACTTCAAACGCAACCTGGCCCTGGTCGATGCGGTCAAGCATCTGGCTGCGGCCAAGGGCATCACCGCTTCACAAGTCGCGCTGGCCTGGGTGCTGGCGCAGGGCGAGGACATCATCCCCATCCCCGGCACCAAACGCCGCACCTATCTTGACCAGAATATCGCGGCGCTTGACGTGGTGCTGAGCGCGGCCGAACTGGCTGAACTGGACCGTGCCTTCCCGCCTGATGCGGCCGCCGGCCTGCGTTACCCGGAAGCCTTTCTCGGTTCCGTCAACGCCTGATCAGTAGGGCAACGCAAAGCTGTTCAAATTGCCGGCAAGGCGAGAAAGGTGTGCAGCCGTGCCAACTCTTGCGCCAGGGCTTGGCCAAAGGCCGCCTCACGCGGCGCCGTGCCAGCCACATAGCCCAGATCAACCTTGAGCCGCTCACCACTCACCGTCACATTGCCCCAGCCAATGACCTGGTCACGCCACAACAGCGGCAGCGCGTAATAGCCGCGCACCCGTTTGGCGGCGGGCGTGTAGGCCTCGAAACGATAGGCCCAGCCCCAAAAAAGCTCGAAGCGCCGACGGTCCCAGACCACCGGGTCAAACGGCGCCAGCAGGCGCACCACCGCGCCGGGCGCATACCGGCGTGAGGCCGGCGACTCATCCGCAGGCCAATACCAGGTCACGCCATCCACCCGGCTTGTGGCCAGCCGCAACTTGGCGCGCTGGAAAGCCGCCTGGCGTTGATCGGCCCATTGCGGGGCACCGCCGCGCAGGTGGCTGATCAACTCGCCGAGCGAGCGTTCAGGCAAGGGGGCGTACTTGCCCACGATCACATCGACCAGCGCGTCCATGGCCTGGGTCGGATCGGCCAGCGGCCCCAAGGGCGCCCGTGGCTCGCAGGCGGCGTAGGTACGCACGCCACTCATGCGCCCGGCAATGCGCAGCAGGCCGCGGTGGTGCATGTCGTCGAGCAGCTGCGTGCTGGCATTGGACGAGCCACCAAACCAGTTGCGCGCCGCACCATGGGCAAAATGCGCGTCCACCTCGCGCGGGTGCACCACCCCGTGCGCCCGCACAAAGTCCAGCACGGCATGGGCCTGCGCCAGACGTGCCTTGGGCCACGCCAAGGTTGGCGTGCGCGGGTGCATCAGCGCCTGCGTGGCGCGCGGCAAAAAGCCGTAGTTGACGAAGAAGTCCTCTTCGATGCCGAGCCTGGCGTAACGCCGCTCCAGATCGCCCGCGTGATAGCCCTTGACGCGGTGGCGCAAGGTCAGGTCCTGCGCCCGCGCCGGGGCGCGGATCGGGTCGGCCTGCACAAAGCCCAGGCGCTCGATCGCGCGGGCCAGGGTGGTGGGCGTGAAGAGGGAACGCGCCACGGCGTAGCGGCGCAGGGTGTCCAGGGTGATGGGCATGGCAGTGGCAAAATAACTTGCCGCTTCACCGAGCGCCGTCTATTGGCCCACCACCGACCAACCCGCGTGCAGGTTGACCTTGTTGTTCTCGTACTCCCACTGCGTGCCGCAGCGGGCACAGACGTAGCGGGTGATGGTGACCTGACCGTGGCTGCGTGGTTCCTTGCGGTTGTCGCCTTGCACCAGTTCGGCGTGGCCGGGGGCGCGGCGCCAGTTGCGCTGGATGCCGGCGCACGAATCGCACAGCTCCGTCTTCTTCAATTCGTTCTGCTGGTTCAAGTCCTGGGTCATGTTGCTGCTCCTGATGTTGGGGATGGGTGGCTTCCCGGGGCTAGATTGTCGCCCCTCGGTCGCCGCGGCCCAAGCACCTGCGGCGTCCGCTGAAAAGCCATAAGACTTCAAACAAAATCAGGCTCAAGCCCCCGTAGAACCTGCCTTGGATGCTATCAAATCAGGATTATGCCGGAGTCCCCGGCCCGCGCATCACCGCCTGCGCCCAGCGCCGGGCCATGGTCGGGGTGTTGAAGCAGGTGGTGGCGTGCTGGGCGCTGCACACGGCGCGCTCCAGCAACTGGATGTCGGCCTCGTGCTGGCGGGCCACATGCGGGTCTTCAAAAAAGATGACTTTCTGGCAGCGCTGGTCCAGCACCAGTTCGGCAATCTGCGCGTCGCCGCCGAGCGGGCCGCTTTGGTAGCACGTGACCCAGGGCTGCGTTTGCGGCCAGCCGCGCGACCAGGCCATGTCGTTCAGGCGCTTGCCGGTGGTGCCGGTGGCCACGCGCCCGGCAAAGCGCGACAAGGTGTCGAAATGCTCGGCGGCAAAGGCCACCATCTGGTCTTTCAGCGCGTCGTGGGCGACCAGCGCCGCCACCTGGGATTCGAGCGCAAACAGCGGCGCGGTCTCGGGCACGCACAGCGTGTGCAGGCCGGCGTTGGTCAGCTCCACCGCCACCCATTCCATGGCGCCGGCCAGGGTGGATACAAACGGTTTACCGTGAATCACACACTGGCGTTTGAGCGCCTGGGCTTCAGGGTAGATCGAGGTCGGGTCAACCGGGTCCACCAGAAAAAACACGCCGTCCAGGGCGGCCTGCGGCGCCAGGCCACCGGCCATGCGCGACACCAGGCGCATCAGCCCACCGTCGCGGCCATTGCCCACGGGGTGGAGCTGGCCGTCCAGCAGTTTGTATTTGCTCAGCGCGTCATAGGCACCGCCGGTGGCGTGCAGCCCCAGGCCCAGCGCTTGCAGGCCGGGCTCACAGGCGCGCGCCCAGCGCAGCAGGCTGCTGTCCGGGCCGAGGCGATGTAATCGATGGGCGACAAGTCCAAAGTTCATGGTGATGGTTTCCTTGTGGCCCCACAGACGGGGCGTGATGGGATCTACTGTAATCGGCAGCCCGTCAGGCGGCGCGGAGCCGAGTGCGCCAAAGCAATCAAGTGCCTGCTTGTCGTCCACCTGTCATGTGCTTGCCACTAGACTCTGAACTGCACCCAAGCCATCAAGACCCATCACATGACCCCCTGCCAACTATGAATCCTGGTTTGTTTTACGCCGCGCTGGCTTACACGGCTTGGGGATTGCTCCCGGTCTTTTTCAAACAGCTCACCCGGGTCAATGCGTTTGAGATCGTGATGCACCGTATGGTGTGGTCGCTTGTTTTCCTGCTGTGCGTGCTGGCCGTGCTCAAGCGCTGGGCCTGGCTGCGCGACTTGGCCCGCCAGCCACGGGTTCTGCTGGCGTTTGCGGTGTCGGCCTTGCTTTTGTCCGTCAATTGGTCGGTGTACGTGTGGGCGGTGCAAAACGCCCATATGGTCGATGCCAGTTTGGGTTACTTCATTTTGCCCTTGGTCAACGTGGCGCTGGGCTTTGCCTTTTGGAATGAGCGTCCGCGCCCTGGGCAGTGGCTGGCGGTGGCGGTGGCCGCAGCCGGTGTGCTGTGGCTCACCGTGCAGGCGGGGCGACTGCCCTGGGTGGCTTTGGTGCTGGCGATCACGTTTGGCATCTACGGCTTGCTGCGCAAGCTGGCCAAGTTGGGCGCGCTGGAAGGCCTGACGCTGGAGACCCTGCTGCTGTGGCCCATGGCGGTGGGAATGTTGGCTTGGTGGGCATGGCACGGGCAAGGTGCCCTGGTGCAAGGCGATCCGGCGACCTTGGGCTGGCTGTTGCTGGCCGGACCGCTGACCGCCATCCCCTTGCTGCTGTTTGCCGCCGGTGCACGCCGCATACCCATGGCCACGCTGGGCATCCTGCAGTACATCTCACCCAGCCTTCAGATGCTGCTGGGCGTGTGGCTGTACGGCGAAGCGTTTGAGCCGGCGCGCGCCATCGGCTTTTATCTGATCTGGATGGCTTTGGTGCTGTACAGCGCGGACAGTTTCTGGAACGCGCGCAAACAGCGATTCAATCAATAGCCAATCAGGACCGGTCCGGAATCCCCAAGCCCCGCACCACCGCCGGCCGCGCCACAAAGGCCGCCAGCGCGCGGGTCACGTTCTGAAAATCCTGCATGCCCACCAGATCACCGGCCTCGTAAAAGCCGATCAGGTTGCGCACCCAGGGAAAGGTGGCAATGTCGGCGATGGTGTAGGCCTCGCCCATGATCCAGGCTCGGTTGGCGAGCCGCCGGTCCAGCACGCCCAGCAGGCGTTTGCTCTCCGCCACGTAGCGGTCACGCGGGCGCTTGTCTTCATAGTCCTTGCCGGCGAACTTGTGGAAGAAACCCAACTGGCCAAACATCGGGCCGACCCCGCCCATCTGCCACATCAGCCACTGGATCGTCTGGTAGCGCAGCGCCGCATCCTGCGGCATGAACTGGCCCGTCTTCTCGGCCAGGTAAATCAGAATCGCGCCGGATTCGAACAGCGCCAGCGGCTGGCCGCCGGGACCATTGGGGTCGAGGATGGCCGGAATCTTGTTGTTGGGGTTGAGCGAGAGGAATTCCGGCGACAGCTGGTCCTGCGTCTCGAAGCTGACCAGATGCGGCTCGTACGGCAGGCCGGTCTCCTCCAGCATGATCGACACCTTGACGCCATTGGGCGTGGGCAGCGAGTAGAGCTGCAGCCGGTCGGGATGCCGGGCGGGCCACTTGTGGGTGATGAAGAAGGTGGAGAGGTCAGGCATTGAGGGCTCCTTGGAATGGATGCGGGCGGTGATCGCCCTGAGTCGCGCATTTTGGCCGGAAAGGTATTTGTCTGCTGCGGCGGGGGCGGAGAATGTCACTTTACTATTTGAACTAGACAATGCTTTGTTTTCAATTCGATGGACCTCTTTGACGACCTGCCCCTGCCCCCCGAGGCCGCGCTGACGCCAATCGCGCCCGGCGCGGTGCTGTTGTACGGCTTTGCCAGGGGCGGTGATGCCGCCCTGCTGCAAGCCATCGAGTCCGTCCTCAGTCAAGCTCCCTTGCGCCACTGGCAAACCCCCGGCGGCTACACCATGTCGGCGGCCATGAGCAATTGCGGCCCGCTGGGCTGGGTGTCCGGCGCCAGCGGCTACCGCTACGCCGCGTTGGACCCACTCTCGGGCCAGCCCTGGCCCGCCATGCCCGCCTGCCTGATGGACCTGGCCCGGCGCGCCGCTGCGCAGGCCGGCTACGCGAACTTCACGCCCGATGCCTGCCTGATCAACGAATACCTGCCCGGGGCCAAACTCTCGCTGCACCAGGACAAAGACGAAAAAGACCTGCGCGCGCCCATCGTCTCGCTGTCTCTGGGTTTGCCGGCGGTGTTTCTGTTCGGCACCCCCAGCCGCAAAGACCGCCCCCAGCGCTGGCGGCTGGTGCATGGCGACGTGGTGGTGTGGGGCGGCCCGTCACGGCTGGCCTACCACGGCGTGGCCGCACTGGCCGATGGTGAGCATGCGCTGCTGGGGCGGCGCAGGTTGAACCTGACGTTTCGGTGTGTGAAGTAGCAGCTATTTGGCAGGCCGGTGCAGCGCGCAGATCTTGTTGCCGTCGGGGTCGCGCAGATACGCCAGGTAAAGCTTGCCCACCGCGCCGTCGCGAAAGCCCGGCGGCTCTTCGCAGGTGGTGCCGCCGTTGGCGATGCCGGCCGCATGGAATGCGTCACATTGTTCCGGTGACTGCGCGGCAAACCCGAGGGTGCTGCCATTGCCGTGGGTCGCGGGCTGGCCATTGATGGGCGTGGTAATGCCGAACGTACCTGCAGGGCTGCGATAGAAATACCGGCTCTTGTTGGCAACCCCCGGGCCGATGCCCAGCGTGCCAAGCAGCGCGTCGTAAAACTTCTTCGAGACCTCAAGGTCATTCACACCGACCATCACATGACTGAACATAACTTTCTCCGTTGGGGCCCGTTGGCGCGCGTTGTTGAATTGTTAGCATGGTAATTGCTGGTTGGCCCACGGCCGGTCGCCCAAATGATGAATGGCAGACATGATGCTGTTGCTCCATGGCGCCCAGCCCGGGAAAGGGTGCTGCCATTCCCGGGCGCAGCGGGCATCACTGGCGTAGCGGGTCAGATCAAGGCTGCTCCTCGTCGATCGGCGCGTCCACGGTCAGGTAGCGGTGTACCAAGGTGAAAAAACGGTCGTAAAACGGTTCTGAATTGATTGTTTCGCTGGCCACCTTGACCAAAGAATCGTCGCCAGAACTGAACGGCAGCGAGACCGAACCCAATGCGCCAACACCCAGACTGGCCGAGTTGTTGGTTTTCTTCAGGGCGTACCGGTCCTGTAACGCGGTGACAAATCCGATGGTAATTTTTCCGTCCTTGCTCTCGGGCGCACAAACCACTCTGATTTCCATCTGCAAGTGGGACTCGGCGTCGGGCTGGAAGTTTTTCTGTCCGAGCACCAAATCATCCTTGCTCATGTTGATGACGTAGCCCTGGCTCAGCAAGGCACGCCGGGCCGCCTCGCAGGTCTCGGCCGGCGATGCGTCGAACATGCGGGAGTAGGTTGACGTGGAACCGAACGCCTCTTGTGGCAACAACCGTTTGGTCGGCGTCGTGCAAGCAGACAACATACCCAGCACGCCCATGACAATCCCCCAAGCGGCGGATTGAAAAATCAAAGACGTCTTCAAAATTAAGCGCTCCTTTCAAAATTCAGAATACGTATTTCTCAAACGGACAAGAAATTCGGTCCGCATCGGGCCCAGTATCGCACCGTGGCTTGTTTTGGCGCATAGCGCCTTTTCGTCCTCGCGCGTCGGGCACTGCGGGGCGGGGGTCAACCAAGCCGACCGAGAAGCCCTCAAACGCGGTAGGGACGTGCTGCCGGCGGAGGCGGTGCAAGCAAAGCGCGGACACTGGGTCCCCACCAGTGAGCCGATTGACGACCAAGCCGCGGTGGTCTGATCCTCAACTTCAAGCCAAATCAGCCTCTAGCCCCCGTCCTACTTGCGCATGTTGCTATTAAATCAGGACTCCACCGGAATCCTCAGCCCACGCACCATGGCCGGCCGCGCCATCGACGGCCCAGCGAGCATTTGTTGGCGTGGCCGCTTCACCGCCGCGAATGGAGATCATGGCGATGGGGGCCTCCCAAGTGTCGAGCTTGTCAATGCTCCGGGGTTCCTCCCATATCGTAGAAGTATGCGTAAGCTATTGTTATAAAAGACTTTACGGTATAAAAGTAAAAATTAGATTAACATGCCGAAATGCTAGAAACCAGCGCCACTGTCGCCCGCCAGTACATCGATGCCGTCTCCACATTCGAGGCTTTGGAAGAAGCCCAAGTGGAAGCGGCCCAAGTGCGCGGCGGCATGTATTGGCATGCGGGACCAGCGTCATCGCCGGAATCCAAATACCTGGTGCGCACCACACCCGCAGGGAATGAGACCAGCCTCGGGGTCCGCACATCTGACACCGAAGCCATGTACGAGCGCTTCACCCAGCGCAAGCGCGAAAGCGCAGAGCGCGTGTCCGGCCTCAAAGCTGCCCTGGAACAACACCAACGCATGAACCGCGCTCTGCGTGTTGGCCGGGTAGACCCACTGGTAGTGGCGCTGCTCAGCCGCTTGGCCAGCACCCAACTGAGCCCGCATTTTCGCGTGGTCGGCACCCACGCGCTGTACGCCTATGAGTCCGCCGCCGGAGTGCGACTGGACTCCGACACGCTGGCCACCCGCGACATTGACCTGCTGTGGGACACCCGCAAACGCATCCTGTTCTCGACCCAGCTTGCCAAGGTAGACAGCTCCATGCTGGGCGTGCTGAAAAAGGTGGACAGCACTTTTCGCATTCGCAAAAGCCAAAAATACACCGCCGTCAACAAAGATGGCTTTGAAGTGGACATCATCCGCCGCGAGCGTGCGGGCGACGACCCGCACCCCATCAAACTCAGTGACGAGGACGAAGACTTCTGGGTAGTGCAAGCGCGCCGCGCCAATGTGTTGCTGGACTCTCCCGGCTTTTCTGCCGTGATCGTGGCCAGCAACGGCACCATGGCGCGCATGAACACGGTGCACCCGGCCACCTTCGTCGCGTTCAAGCGCTGGATGGCCAACCAACCCGACCGCGAAGCCCTCAAGCGCCGCAGGGACGTGCTGCAGGCGGAGGCGGTGCAGGAACTGCTGGATAAGTATTTGCCACAGATTTGAGTGCCAAATTGGCCGCTAGTCCCCGTGGAATAGGCGCAAGTTGCTATTAATAACAGAGCAAATCACCCGCATCCTCCACAGCTCCGACTGGCGTCTGGGTCAGCATTGCATGGGCAAGAGCCGCCCTGCACGGAGCAGGGCGGCGGGATCGGGCATTCGGTGATCAGACTTCCGTGATGAACTGCTCGCGCGGGCGGCGCACTTTGGTCAGGTTCACCAGCCAGTCCTTGTCGGCCTCGCGGTAGCCCAGCGGCAAAATGGCCACACTGCGCAGGCCCCGCTCGCGCAGGTTCAAAATCTCGCCCATCGCCTTGGGGTCGAAGCCTTCCATTGGGGTGCAGTCCACCTCTTCAAAGGCGGCGGCCAGCATGGCAGCGGTCATGCCAATGTAGGCCTGGCGCGCCGCATGCTGGTGGTTCACCTCGGCATCGCGCTGCGGGTACATGCCCAGCAGCATGTTGCGGTAGTTCTCCCAGCCCTCGTTTTTAAAGCCGCGCACGGTGTTGGTCAGGTCGAACATCATGTTGATGCGCTCGACCGTGTAGTTGTCCCACGCCGCAAACACCAGCAGATGCGAGCCATCGGTGATCTGGCCCTGATTCCAGGCGATGGGCTTGATGCGCTCGCGCACTTCTTTGCTCGTCACCACAATGATCTCGTAAGGCTGCAGGCCACTGGAGGTCGGTGCCAGGCGCGCCGCTTCCAGAATGCGCTCCACCTTGTTCTGGGGCACCGCTTTGGCGGGGTCCATCTTTTTGGCGGCGTAGCGCCACTGCAGGCACTCGATCATGGCGTCCGATGGCATCTCCTGGGCGCTGGGGAGTTCGGTGTTGGCGGGTGCTGCGAGCGTGGCGGACTGGGTCATACAAAGCTTCCTTGGATGGAGTTGGGTTAGGTTGGCATCGAATGTAGAAGCAATAACGTTGCCTGAGAAGCCCCAATAAAGCACAATTGTGTTGCTTTTGGAGCAACAATAAACTGCTAGCCATGCTCAATCCCCAACTCCTCACCACCTTCTCGGCCATCGTCAATGCGGGCAGCATCAGCGCTGCGGCCACCCGGCAGGGCTGCGGCAAGTCGGTCCTTTCGCGCCAGCTGGCCCGGCTGGAAGCCGACCTCGGCGCACGCCTCATCCTGCGCACCACGCGCAAGTTAACGCTGACCGAGGTGGGCAAGGTGGTGCTGCTGCAAGCCCAGCAGATTGACCGCGCCCTGAGCAACGTGGCGCAAATTTCTGGCCAGTTCCAGCAGGAGGTGCGCGGCCCCTTGCGGGTGGCCTGCCCGCGCCCGCTGGGGCAGCGCCATCTGGTGCCCTTGATTACCGAATTTACGCAACTTCACCCCCTGGTAGAGCTGACGCTGCTGGTGGAAGACCGCATGAGCGACCTGATCGCCGAGCAGATCGACGTGGCCATCCGTGTGGCGCATCTCGACGACTCCACGCTGGTGGCGCGCAAACTGGCCGACAACCCCCGCGTGCTGGTGGCCGCACCTGCCTACCTGGCACGCGCCGGGGTGCCCGCAGTGCCCCAGGATCTGGCGCAGCATGAATGCCTGCTGTGGACGCGCGACAACCGCGTGTTCGACGAATGGACCTTCATGCTGGACGACACCACCACCCTGGTCCGGGTGCAGGGCCGCATCCGCATCAATGACGGCATGGCCCTGGTGGCCACGGCCTGTGCCGGGGCGGGCGTCACCGTGCTGGACCGGCTGTTGGTGGAGCAGGAGCTGGCCAGTGGTGCACTGGTCGAACTGCTCCCGGCCTACCGCCTGCCCAGCGGACCGTCGCTGTATGCGGTGTACCCGGCGCGCCAATGGCTGGCGCTGAACACGGCCACGTTTGTGGAGTTTTTGCTGTCGCGGCGGTTTGCTGAACGGGTTTGAAACTGACTCTGCATGCCAATGACGGTTCTTGCCCCCGTAGATATTGCGCAAGCTGCTATTAAATACATAGCAATTAGAGTCTCAAATACCCTGCCACATAGCCTGAGTCTCCACCACTTCAACCAGGCGACAACTCTCGCGGTTGGTAACTTGATCCGCGTGGCCTACTGCGTAAGCTCGTTCGCAATCATCTCCGCCTGCTTCAGCACTGTTTCAGTCGCGAGCAACTCCATGTTTGGTGGATAACCAAATTGCCGCAGAGTGCGTTTCACAATCACCTTGAGCTTAGCTCTCACGTTCTCTTTGATAGTCCAGTCTATGGATGCGTTTTCGCGCACGCGCTGGGTTAACACCACGGCTAGTTCGCGTAACTTGTCTTGTTGCATCAGTTCACGGGCACTGTCGTTATTGGCCACTGCAGTGTAAAAAGCATATTCAAAGTCGGAAAGCCCCATGTGTCTGGCTTCATCATCGGCGGCGACGATCTCTTTGCTGACCTTGATCAGCTCGTCCATCACCTCGGCCGCAGTCAGAATCTTGTTGTGGTATTTCTTGATGGAGGCCTCTAACATCTCCATCAGTGACCGGCTTTGCACCAGGTTGCGCTTGGCGCGGATTTTCAATTCGTCATTGAGGAGTTTCTTGAGCACCTCCAAGGCCACGTTTTTATGCTCGTAGCCTTTCAGTTCGGCCAAGAATTCATCCGACAGTATGGAGATATCTGTTTTTTTGATGCCCGCCGCGTCAAACACATCAATCACTTTTTCCGACACCAACGCTTGGTCAATCACCTGGCGAATGGTGGTTTCAATTTCTTCGTTGCTGCGCTCGCCTTCGACACTGTCGTACTTCACCAGCCGCGCCTTCACGGCCTGGAAGAAGCCCACCTCGTCTTTCACGTCCATCGCTTGTTCATGCGGTATGGCAATGGCGAAGGCTTGCGAAAGCGCCGTGACCTCGTTGATATAACGCTTGCGGCCGTCATCCAAGCCGAGGATATGCTCTTCCGCCGCGAGAATCAGCGACAGCTTCTGGGCGGTATTCGCTCCGAAATAGTGTTCATAGGCAAAGCCGTGATACAGGGCCGAGATCACCTCAAGTTTCTCCAGCATCAGGCCCACGGCCTGCTCCTGCAACAGGGTTGGGTCACCCTTGCCGCCAGCATCGGAATAGAACGAAAGCGCCTCTTTGAGGTCCGCCGCGATTCCCAGGTAATCGACCACCAAGCCGCCAGGCTTGTCTTTGTACACACGGTTCACCCGCGCAATAGCCTGCATCAGGTTGTGCCCCTTCATGGGCTTGTCGATGTAGAGGGTGTGCATGCTCGGCGCATCGAAGCCGGTCAGCCACATGTCGCGCACGATCACCAACTTGAGCGGATCATCTTCAGCCTTCATGCGCTCGGCCAGCAGCTTCCGCTGCTCCTTGGTAGTGTGGTGCTTGGCGAGCTTCGGCCCATCGCTTGATGCAGCAGTCATCACCACCTTGATAACGCCTTTGCTCAGTTCGTCGGCGTGCCAGTCGGGCCGCAGTTTGATGATTTCGTCATACAGATCGGCAGCAATGCGCCGCGACATGCTCACCACCATTCCCTTGCCAGCGAATACCTCCTGTCTCGCCTCAAAGTGACCGACGATGTCGCGGGCAATGTTCTTAACTCGCTGCTCACTGCCAATCAGCGCCTCCATCTTGGTCCACTTGGCTTTGGGTTTTTGTGTCTCGGTCAGCTCGTCTTGCTCCAGCTCTTCGTCCAATTCGGCAATCAGTTTCTTGCCTTCCTCGCTCAGACTTACTTTGGCCAGGCGGCTCTCGTAATAAATACGCACCGTGGCACCATCCTCCACTGCTTGGGCAATGTCATAGATGTCCACATAGTTGCCAAACACCGCCGGGGTGTTCACATCAGTTTTCTCAATGGGTGTACCGGTGAAACCCAGATAGGTGGCGCGGGGCAAAGCATCGCGCAGATACTTGGCAAAGCCATAGACCACCTTCTTGCCGATCACCATGCCATCTGCATTTTTCTCGTCTACCGTCTTGGCGGCAAAGCCGTACTGGGTGCGGTGGGCTTCGTCGACGATCACCACGATGTTGGGACGATTGGAGAGCTGGTCGTAAACATTGCCCTCATCGGGCTGGAACTTCTGAATGGTTGAGAAAACAACGCCGCCCGCTGCCACCTTCAGCAGTGCCTTTAAGTGCTCGCGATCCTTCGCCTGCACTGGCTCCTGGCGTAACAACTGTTTGGAAGCGGCAAAGGTATTAAAAAGCTGGTCGTCCAGATCATTGCGGTCGGTGATCACCAGCACCGTCGGGTTGTCCAGCGTTAGAACAATCTTGCCGGTATAGAAAACCATGGAGAGCGACTTGCCCGACCCCTGGGTGTGCCACACCACACCCGCCTTCATGTCACTCTTAGGCTGATCTGCAATACCGGGCAGGCCATAACTGGCCGGATTCTCGCGCACGGACAGCGGCCCGCCCATGTCCGCCGCCCGCAAGGTGGAGGCTACCGCCGCGTTCACCGCGTAATACTGGTGATAGGCCGCCAGCTTCTTGATGGTGCTGATCGTGATCTGACCTGTGTTCGGATCTTCCTTGCTGCCCTTCTCGAAAACGATGAAGTGGCGCACCAAGTCCAGCAACGTTCCCTGGTTCAACATGCCGAGGATCAGCGCTTCCAACTGGCTGACCAGATGAGACGCTTCTGCTTTGCCATCAGCGCTCTTCCATGCCATAAAGCGCGACAAACTTGCTGAGATGGAGCCAGCCTTGGCCTCCAGGCCGTCAGAGATGACGACCAAAGCGTTGGCAGTGAACAGACTCGGTATGGCTTGTTTGTAGGTCTCAATCTGCTGATACGCCGACTTAAGCGTGGCGTTTTCATCGGCTGCGTTCTTGAGTTCGATCACCACCAGCGGAATGCCATTGACAAACAGCACCAGGTCGGGCCGTTTCTTTTGATGGTTTTCGATGACGGTGAATTGGTTTGCCACCACGAACTCGTTGTTCTCAGGCCGGGCGAAGTCAATCAGCCACACCCGTTCGCCGCGTGTGTCACCATCCTTTTGCATGCTGACCGGCACCCCTTCCGTCAACAGGCGATGGAAAGCCTCATTGCTGGCCAGCAAGTCTGGCGAGTGGGCCCGTTGCACCTCCTTGAGCGCCATTTCAACCACATCCCGGGGCAGCTTGTGGTTGATGCGCCCGGCGGCCTGGGCTAGCCGACCGGGCAACAGCACCTCGGCGTAGCTGCTGCGCTCTGGGCCATCACTGTCAGGGGCGATGTCAGGGCCATGCAGGTAGACGTAACCTAGCCGTTCAAACAGCTTGATGGCAAAGGTTTCGATGGCGGATTCGGTGAGCATGTCGGTCGTCCCTGTTCCCCTAAAAGGGGCATTACTTGTTTTTCTTGCCGGGCAGTTTCAAGGCCTTGACGACTTTGTCAAAGTCGGAAACATATTCAAGGTCTTGCTGCACCCTGAATTTCTCGTATTCTTTCTCTGCCTTGAGCCGCGCCATCTCCGCGCTGACTTTTCCGGCATCTTGCAAGATTGGATAGTTTGAAAGCTCCAGAAAGCTGTTCAAAAACGTCACCCAATCGGCCATCTTCATCAAAATCTGCCGCTCGGCGCGATTCTCGGCCAAGTCCAAATAGGCAGAAACAATGCGCTCCAACTCCCGAATGTGTTGTTCAGCCAAATAATTTTTAGCAACCGCAACGTCGCTTTTCAGCACTTTGCCATCGGGCGCGTTCTTGAACGTCATCAGTCCCATGTGCGGTTTACCCGAATCAGCCGCCTGATAAATGATTTCGGCCGAGGTCTTTCCGGTAATCGCCCAATGCAACTTGTTTTGCACCGTGGCAAAAAATGCCTTGGTCAGCGGCGCGTTCTTATCGTAGTCAATCGACAGTGCATAAATGTCGGTGATTTTTTGATAAAACCGCCGCTCACTGGCGCGTATCTCGCGGATGCGCTCCAGCAACTCATCGAAGTAATCTTTGCCAAATACCTGGCTACCTTGCTTGAGCCGCGCATCATCCAGCACAAAGCCTTTGATGATGTACTCCTTCAAGGTGCGCGTTGCCCAGATGCGGAACTGGGTCGCCTCCAGCGAATTGACCCGGTAACCCACCGAGATGATCGCGTCCAGGTTGTAGTACTTGGTTTGGTAGCTTTTGCCGTCGGCGGCAGTTGTTTCCAAAATGGAAATAACTGCCTTGTCCTGAAGCTCTCCGGTATCGAAGATGTTTTTCAGGTGCTTGTTGATCGCCGGTACCCCCACAGCAAACAGATCGGCCATCGCCTTCTGGGTCAACCAGACCGTCTCATCGCGCAGGGCCACGTTCAGGTTGATGTCGCCATTGGCTGCTGTGTAGAGAATGAAATTGGCAGCTTGAGGCAAGTTGTTATTTGTCATGGTTGTTCACTTTGCAAATCGGCAGCTTCTGCTGGCGGTTCTTCGGATTCAATGAAGTCTTTGTATTCCGCTTGATAGGCCTGCAAGTCCACATTGAACAAGATCTCACTGGCGGGGTAGGAATACTGACCCATGCTGAATTCGCCGAAAGATTCATCCCAATAGTTATTGAAATCTTCGTGATCGTCGTACTCAGGGGGGACATCGGCAGCCCCGGCACCAGCCGCTGGTGCGACGACATCGCCTTTTCTCTCCTCAAACGCCCGAATCAGGAAAACCGCCACGACCAAGGTGCTGTCGATCAAAAAATCTCGGGTGAGTAAATCGACTTTGTCATTCCCGTCGCTCAATTCTTTCAGCGATTTTCCATGCGACGTCGGGCTGATTTCGTTTCTCAGGGTGCCAATCAACTGGCCGATGTTGGCCAATGAAGTCGACACCTGGGTCACCAGCTGCTCGCCGTTGTATCCCAAGGCGCGAAAGGCCGTCTTCAACACGACGCTGATCGCGGGGGCATTCGCTAAGGGAATGCACTTCGCATCGCAAATTTCCTTGCCAATACCTTCCAGCAGGGCCTTTGCATTTTCGACGGAGACACTGAAGTCCGTTTCAAGATGACCTTCCATCCGGTCAACATAAACCCCATAGGGTTGCCAGCGGCTGTATTGGGCAAGCGTCGCCTTGAGCTTTTCCATCAGTAGGCGACCCGCACTTCACCGCTCATCAGCTTGGGCAACAGGGTGTCGCGCAGCTTCTCCAGCGTCTTGCGCTGCCGGGCAATCGCGATCTGCTTGTTCAGCAGTGGCTGCATCTGCCTGGACATGGTTTCAAGAACCGGAGGTGGCGGAACCAGCACCATTGCCGCGTCCAGGTCGCCGCGTTTGATGTGCCCCATGGTCGTGGCATGGCTGGCAGCGACGGCGATGAACTCGGCAAGATGGTGCTTGCACCACCTCAGATAGAACCATTTGGGGAACTCGTCCGAAGTCACCTTGAACAGATGCTGGTTCAGCACACACTTTTCGCCATCCCAAACCTTGACCATCAAGGACGCGGACCAGGCAAAAATCACATCACCGGCTTCGACGATGTAGCCGGGTTTGACTTGACTCGTCGCCCAGTCCGCAGTTTCAGAAATGCCACTGCTTAGCTCGCGAATTTTGAGAACAGGCAGTTTTTCCAGATCATTGGTTGGTGGATATTTCTGGCATGCCAACCCATTCAGGAAATTGGCGATGCTGCTGAGCGGTCTTTCGTCCCAGCCTTCTTGTGCATCTTCTACAAACCACTGCCGGAACAGGGTTTCGGCTATGGCTTCGAGGGTTTGGTTTTGACGGTGCAGCAGGTCGATTTTGTCGTCGAGACTCGCGAGCACCGCAGCAATTGATTCTTGCTCTCTGACAAGATTGGGAAGAATTATTGGCAAATCTCGCTGAGCGGTGATGCCCACATACGCGCGAGTGGAACCGCTATCGCCGTGATTTACCAGAGTGTCTTGAAAGAAAGGCGAATCAAAATAGTATTTAAGAAACCTATTGTGTAGTCTGTCTTTCTTAATGGTCCGGTAATACGTCACTTGAGGCGTTAGCATTATGTATGGGGTTCTTAATTCACCCACGATCGCAGTTCTCCCCAACGTTGCCTTGTGCGTCAGTAAGACATCTTCTGGAATAGCAAAACCTTTGGCAAGCGAGTCAGCTTGTTTCTTAGTGATGAACTTGCAGTTCACCAGGTCAACCTTCCCGGCGTTGATGTCCGTTGCCATTACGAAAGGAATTCCATCACTGACAAAGTCAGAGCCTTTCGGATGTATTTCGCCGTGATTGCCATCCAGCGGCTTTGCGATCACACCTTCGTTCACTAGCTGGCCGACAGTAACCAATGACCAACCGTCTGGCAATTGTTCAACCGAGGCTTCCAGCAGTTCATTCATACCTTTACCTTCGCCAAGTTTTCTGCAATGGCCTGGTTCAGCTCGGCTTCCTCCAAAAGCTGGGCTTCCAACTCGGCCTTCAACGATGCAAAGCGTTCCGCAAAGTCGAAGTCGTCTTCTTCATCCGGCAGGCCCACATAGCGCCCCGGCGTCAGCACATAGTCCAGTTCCGCCACCCGCGCCAGCGGCACCGAGGCGCAGAAGCCCTTTTCGTCTGCGTACTCGCTCTCGCCGGTGCGCCAGGCGTGGTAAACGCTGGCAACCTTCTGGATGTCCTCATCGCTCAGCTCGCGCGTGCGGCGGTTAATGAGGTGTCCGAGATTGCGCGCATCAATGAACAGAATCTCGCCCTTGCGCGGGTGGCCGTTGTTGCGGGCGCGGTTCATGAACCATAGGCCCGCCGGAATTTGCGTGTTCAGGAACAGCTTGGCAGGCAGGTTGACGATGCAGTCGATCAGGTTGCCGTCCACCACCATCGCCTTGCGGATGTCGCCCTCACCGCTGCTCTTGCTGGTGAGTGCGCCCTTGGCCAGCACCACACCGGCGCGGCCGTTGGGGGCCAGGTGGTGGTTGAAATGCTGCAGCCAGGCAAAGTTGGCATTGCCGGTAGGCGGCACGCCGTATTGCCAGCGACCGTCCTTGCGCAGCAGCTCGCCATTCCAGTCGCTCACGTTGAAGGGCGGGTTGGCAATGATGAAGTCGGCCTTTACATCCTTGTGCGCATCGTTGAGGAAGGAGCCTTCGTTGTTCCATTTCACTTGGGATGCGTCAATGCCACGAATGGCCAGGTTCATTTTGGCTAAGCGCCAAGTTGTCTGGTTGCTTTCCTGCCCGAAGATGGAGATGTCGTTGATGCGGCCCTGGTGTTCTGTGACGAATTTTTCCGATTGCACGAACATGCCGCCGGACCCGCAACAGGGGTCAAACACCCGGCCCTTGTAGGGTTCCAGCATGACCACCAGCAGTTCCACGATGGAGCGCGGCGTATAAAACTGCCCGCCCTGCTTGCCCTCGGCCAGCGCAAATTCGCCCAAGAAGTACTCAAAGACGTGGCCCAGCACATCGGCGCTGCGGGCCTTGGCGTCGCCCAATGCAATGTTGCCCACCAAGTCGATCAGCCCGCCCAGGCTGGCGGGGTCAAGATTTTGCCGGGCAAAGACCTTGGGCAGAACGCCCTTGAGTGAAGGGTTTTCCTTTTCGATGGCGTCCATGGCCGCGTCAACGTGGCTGCCAACGTCGGGTTGCTTGGCCTTGCCCAACAAAAATGACCAGCGCGCTTGCGGCGGCACAAAGAAGACGTTTTCGGCCTTGTATTCGTCTTTGTCTTCCGGGTCGGCCCCGGCGTAGTCGCCTGCGCCGCCTTGCAGCTTTGTGAACAGTTCCTCGAAGGAGTCGGAGATGTACTTAAGGAAAATGAGGCCAAGCACCACATGCTTGTATTCGGCCGCATCAATGTTCTTGCGCAGCTTGTCGGCGGCTTTCCAGAGCTGCTTTTCCAGTGGTTCTTCTTTGTCGGGTTTTGCTGTGGGTGCACGGGCCATGGGAGTCGGTCTTTCAAATAACTAGTGGGGTACTGTACGACACGACACTCAGGTCAATCTCACCCCAAACCCCCCATCCCCACCCACCCCAATCACCAACCTCTGCGTCGCCCGCGTCGCCGCCACATAAAACACCCGCGCGGCTTCCTGCTCGTCTTCGCCCTTCGCAGGCATGTGCCCCACGCCGGGCAGCGCCACCACGGGGAACTCCAGGCCTTTGCTCACCTTCATGGTCATGATCTGGATGGCGTCGGCTGCGGGGTTGTACTCGCCGGTGCGCTTGCGCACATTGAACGGCAGCTTGCGCTGGTGCAGGGCGTCGGCGCACAGGTCCATGGTCTTCCAGTCCGCGCACAGGATGGCCATGTCGCCCCAAGCGTGGCCGTCCTTGTGCGCGTGGCTGAGTTGGTCGGCAATGGCGAATGCTTCTTCGCGCAAACTGGGCAGTTTGATGAGGATGGGCGCCTGCCCTTCGCGCCCGCAGCTGATGGGTTTCACCAGTGGTATGCCGTCATCGTCCCGGTCGTCCGCAGTCAGCAAATCGGCGGCAATGAGGTTGGCGGTTTGCAGAATCTGCTTGGTGTTGCGGTAGTTGATTTTCAAAATGGTGGTGCGGCCCTGCGCTTGCACGCCCACGCTTTTGAAACTGAACTGCTTGCTGCGCGCACGCTCATAAATGCTTTGCGCATCGTCGTACAGCAGTAGCAGGCTGTTGGTGGTGGGGTCCACCATTTGCGTGACCAGTTTGAGCCACTCGGGCGCGAAGTCGTGGCCTTCGTCGATCAGCACGGCCTGGTACTGGCCGCTGGGGATTTGCTTGCGGTCTACGGCGCGGATGACACGGTCAACCAGTTCTTCCGAGAACTTAGGGCCTTGGGGTGGCATAGCCTGTCCCGAGTATTTGAGCTGGTCATAGCACCATTTATGAAAATGCCGCACATGCACCTTGTCGCTCAAGCCCTTGGCGTCCATCACGCTGTGCAGCTTCACGCCCAGCGGCTCGTTAAAACACAGGATGAGAATGGGCTTGCTGCTGGCGGTTCTGGCCTGCGCCAGATACTCGGCGCGGTAGCCCAGAATCATGGTCTTGCCCGAGCCCGCCACGCCGTGGATGACACGGTGGCCATCGCCCAGGCTGCGCGCCAGTTGCTCTTGCTGAATGTCCATCACGCGCATGATGCTGGGCATCTCCGCATCCGCATCCGCATCCGCGTCGGTGTCGTCAAACAGCGCGGTTTGCCCAGTTGACCCGTGTGGCACCCGCACCTGCGGAAACATGATCCAGCGCACGCGGTCCAGTTGCGGCAGGCTCATCACGCCACGCATCATGTAGGGGAACATGTCCCACAGGCGGCTTTGCAGTTCTTCGGCGCCCACGCTCTCCAGCATTTCGTCCTGGCACAGCACGCGGTGCGGCTCGATGGCGTGCTGCAGTTCTGCGGCTTCAAACTGCTTGCGGGTGATGTTGGTCAACACCACGCCATAGCTCCAGGGGAAGGCCAGCTTGCCGGCGTGGGGGCCATCCGCCTGCACCAGTTGCGGGTCGCGCTCCAGCGCATTGACAACCTGATGCGCGTATTGGCGGGCTTGCTCCAGCGGGTTGATGACGTTTTTTGGAATGCCGTCGGGGATGATGGTCCAGGTCTGTTTGTCGGCCTGCTGGATGGTGCTGGGCTTCCAGTCTTTCACCTCCAGCACCAGAATGCCCCGGCGCGGGTGCATCACGCAAAAGTCGGGGTGGGCGTTCTTCGGGCCCATCGGCACGTCGTACCAGAGCAGGTAGTCGTCGTCGAGCTTTTGTTCCAGCCGCTCGGCCAAGCGTCGCTCGCCGCCTGTCATGCGCGACACGCAAGCGCCAAGCGCCGGTATGAGGGTTGCCATGTGGTGATCCCGTCCCTGAGATTGTTTGCGGGCCATTATGGGCGCAATCGCAGGGGGCTTGGCAGGGATCGGGTTAGGTCAAACCCTTAACGCGGCGGAGCTTGCTGTTTGGTGCCGTGCGCTAGCGCACGGTCTTGAAGATTCACGAGTGCGTTTGCGCGCACGCTCACGGACGCACGACGATCTCGTTCCTCACGGATTTCACCCCGTTCACACCACGCGCGATGCTCTCCGCCGTGCTTTTCTCCGTGGTGTTCTTGGCAAAGCCCGACAGCAGGACGACGCCATTGAGGGTTTCGACCTTGATGCTGGTCGCGGCGACCTGCGTGTTGTCGACGAAGCGCGCCTTGATTTGGGTGGTAATCGTGGCATCGTCAATATAGGCGCCGACGGTTTCCTGGCCGCGCGTGACGGCGCAGCCGGTGGCGGTGAGCAGAGCCACTGCGGCAACAAAGGCGGCAAGAAGAGTACGAATGATCATGATGAACCTCCTGTGAAAGTTGATGTGGGCTTGGCCTTGACTGATTGTCGGACGGGTTCCGAGCCCCACCAGCAAAAAAGAGTAATGCGAAGTAACCCGGCTGGCAAGCCACAAGCAGCCCGAAAAAATGCAGGAACTTGATGATTCGCAAGCGGTGCGACACCCGTGCAACAGCCGCTGATACATCCGGTTGCGTCCTGGCACCAGGGGCAGGCAGATAATTAAACGCATGGCTATACGAACAGAATGCGCGATGACAGCCCCCAGGCTTGCGCCGCCAGCAGCATGAGCACGGCACGACGCACGCTGCTGGCCGTCGTCATCGGCGCGGCGATCATCGGCGCGGCAGCGCTTTGGTGGAACATGTCCCGGCCCGCGCCCCAGACGCCTGTTGCGGCTGCGCCCGCACCCGAACCCGCGGCGGCACCGGCCGCCCCCGAATCGGCTGCGGCGCCCGCAGAGCCGGTGGTCCAGTACCCGGTCGAAGCACAGCCCGCGCAGGCGCTCCCCTTGAAGGCGGCTGATTTGGGTACGGTGTTGACCGATCTTCTGGGGCGTAAGGCGGTTCTTGAGTTCTTGGCGCTTGATGAATTTCCGCGCCGCCTGGTCGCCACGGTCGATAACCTCGGACGCTCCCACGCGCCGCCCATGCTGTGGCCCATCAAGCCGACGCCTGGCCGCTTCATGGTTGAAGAACGCGCGGGCGGCAGCGTCATCAACGCCGACAACAGCCAGCGCTACACGCCGCTGGTGCTGCTGGCCGAATCGGTAGACACGGGCAAGGCCGTCGATTTGTACATTCGCATGTACCCCTTGCTGCAACAGGCGTATGAAGAATTGGGTTACCCCAAGGCTTACTTCAACGACCGGCTGATTGCGGTGATTGACCAACTGCTCGCCACGCCCGGTGCCGACGAGCCGATTCAGGTTCACCTGACCGAGGTCAAAGGATCGGTTGCGTCGCTGCAACCCTGGGTGCGCTACGAGTTTTCCAATCCGGCTTTTGAGTCGCTGTCAGCCGGCCAAAAAATCATGCTGCGCGTCGGGTCGGTCAACGAACGCCGGCTGAAGGTGAAACTCAGCGCGGTCCGCCAGCAACTCATCAAACGCGTGGTGCCCCGTTAGAGAGCGCCATGACGCCGGCCCTGGCCTTCATGCTGGGTCAGGCGGCCCACCCCATGACGGCGGAAAACTGCGTTTTGTCGGCGTAGACCATCAGGGTTTCCAGTTGGGCCACTTCAATGCCATCTACCAGGGCCTGGGCATTCACCTGCACGGCATCCGCACCGATCTGGCGGCAGGTGATCTCAAACGTGACATCCTGTTCCGGCTGCACCGGGCGCTTGAAGGCACAACGCCGCACCGATGCCAGCACACCAATACGTTCATTGGGCAGGGACTGCACGTAGCTGTCGGCACTGAGCAAGCCGGCCCCGGCAAGTTGGGTCACCGATTCAATCAGCATGACTCCGGGCACCAGCGGAAAGCCGGGGAAGTGTCCCTGGACCACAGCGTTGTCCAGTGGCCAGTTGGCAATGGCCGTGTAGGCGCGCGGGCCCCGCGCGATCAACTGCTTGCAGGCAAAGATCGGCCCACGGTGGGGCAGTAATTGTTCAATGGCCCGGCGGTCCAGGGTGAATGGAAATTCAGGAATGAACTGCGTCATGGCGCAGCAAACCGGCGAGCGATCAGTGACACATTACTGCCGCCAAAGGCGAAGGAATTCGACATCACCGCGTCCACCTGGCAGCCGTGGCGTGCTCGCAGCGGGATGTAGTCCAGATCACAGCGTAGATCGGGTTTGTCGAGGTGGGCAGTGGGCGGCAGGGAGCCGCTGTTGAGCGCCTCAATGCTCAGCGCCAGTTCCAGCGCCCCGGTGGCACCAATCAGATGCCCGTGCATGGATTTGGTTGAACTCACGGCAACCAGGCGGGCCGCAGGGCCAAAGGCTTGGTGGATGGATTGGGTTTCGGTCACATCACCGGCATCGGTGGCGGTGCCATGGGCATTGATGTATTGAATTTGTTCCGGGGCCAGACCGGCTTCCTGCAGCGCTTGCTGCATGGCGTGGGCTTGACCATCGACACTGGGGGCAGTTAGATGCTGTGCGTCACTGCTGCAGCCGTAACCGGCCAACTCGGCCAGCACCCGGGCACCGCGCTGGGTGCTGCGGGTGGCGCTCTCCAGCACCAGGGCGGCGGCACCTTCGCCAATCACAAATCCGCTGCGACCGCTGGAGAATGGGCGGCAGCTGCGAGAGGGGTCGCTGGCGTCCGCCTTGGCCATGACGCGCAATGCGTTCCAGCCCAGCATGGCCCCGGCGTTGAGCATGGCTTCGGTGCCAACCACCACCGCTGCGTCCAAATAGCCATGGCGGATGGCCCGGTAAGCTTCACCGATGGCAATGGCCGATGAGGCGCAGGCCACCGAATAGGTGTTGCTGGGGCCGTGCAGCTTGTAGCGCATGGTGATGGCGGCAGCGGCCGCATTGGCCATGACGCGTGGCACCGTGAGCGGATGCATGACGGTGGGGTCTTTGTGCTTCAGATTGGGGTCGAGCAACGTGGTGTAAAAGCGTTCGTACAAGCTGTTACTGGTTTGCGAGCCGCCAAAACCAATGCCCACAAAGACACCGACGCGGCGCGAATCCGTGGGAGGGCAGGTAAAACCAGCCTCGGCAATGGCTTGCGCGGTGGCCACGAGTGCAAATTGGGTGGCACGGTCAAGCCCCTGGTCAGCACGTTCCAGCAGGGTTTGCGGGTCAACACTGGCTTGCGCCACCACCACATGAGGGAGCCTGGCGGCAATGTCTGCGGGGCAACCACCGATGCCGCTGCGGGCTTCCAAGGCGGCCGCAAAAGCGCTGGCCTTGTCGGCACCCAGAGGGCAAATGACACCCGAGCCGGTGACAACGACTTTGTTCACGGAGCGGGGATCAGTTGAGGGCGGTTTGGAGCTTGGTGTGTTCCTGCACCATGGCTTCGATGGCAGTCACCATCCCGGCAAAGGTCATAGGCAAAAAAACCATGGGGTCCGGAATTTGGAAGCCGTATTTGTCTTCGACTTCAAATAACATTTCGATCAAACCGAGGGAATCCAGTTCCAGATCAGCAATTTTCAATTCCGGATTCTCAAATTGCTGGGGATCAACACCTGCCGTCTCCACTAAATAATTCTTGATTTGATCAAATAACATGCTGGCTACCGGAGTGACATTGGTGCGGGATTGTATCGGAACGGGGTACAGCAACAGGTGAACTGCACACTGCACACCAATGGTTGCAAGGCATTTGCATGTATCCATCGCCGGACAATTTTCAACCGGCTGTTTTGGCAGTCTCTGAAATTTCGGGTGCTTTAGAATCCAACACATCTGCACACCACTGTGGCGGTCCAGTTGATTTGTTTTGATTATGGCCACACTGGAAACAACCAACTGATTTAACCCGCAGCAATTCATGAGCAAGGCGCCTGGTCGGAGAGTAGCTGTCACAGGCGTTGGAATGGTCAGTCCCTTTGGCGGCGACACCGACGACTTTTTCGACCGCATCATGCGCGGCGAATCCGCAATCCGTCTCTACGAGCATCCCACCTCGCCATCCCGGCTGGTGCAGCCTGCGGTGACCTGCGCCCAGTTTGATTCTGAAAAGTCGATAGGTCATGCGATCACCCATGTCACCGACCGCTACAGCCAGTTGGGTGTAGCGGCAGCGTTTTCAGCCTGGGACGATGCCGGCCTGAAACGTGAGGGTGCGGGCTCTGACGAATACGGTGTGTCCTGGGGGACGGCCGCCGGCGGCATGCTGACGTACGAGAAGGGCTACGGCGACATGTACCTGCGCGGCAAGCAGCGTGTCTCTCCCTTGTCGGTGCCTATGGCGATGAACAATGCGGCCGCATCCCATATCGCCATGGCTTTGGGGTTGGGCAGCGCCTGCATGACCTATTCCATGGCATGCGCTTCTTCCACCGTTTCCATCGGTGAGGCGTTTCGACGAATTCAACGTGGCGAATCTTCCTTGATCGTCGCGGGCGGTTCCGAGTCGCCGCTGGCATTTACCATCATGCGGGCTTGGGAGGCGATGCGCGTGGTGGCGGCAGGAGATGAGCAAACCGCGTATCGCGCCTGCCGACCCTTTCAGCAAGGACGCACGGGTCTTGTGCTGGGTGAAGGCGCCGCTGCGCTGGTGCTTGAAGACTGGGAGCATGCACGCCAGCGTGGTGCCCGCGTCTACTGCGAGCTGGCCGGATTTGGGCAAAGTTGTGATCACACACATTTGGTGCGTCCCGATGCCCAGGGGCAATCCAGGGCCATTATGGCTGCGCTGCATGAAGCGGAACTTGCGCCGGCACAGGTCGGTTATGTGAATGCCCATGGCACGGCCACAGTGGAAGGTGATCCGATTGAAATCAGTGCGCTCAGGCAGGTCTTCGGGGTCCATGCCGGGCAATTGGCCGTGAGTGCCACCAAGTCGATGCATGGACATTCGCTGGGTGCGGTCGGCGCCATGGAGGCTTTGATCACCGTGCTGGCACTGGCCCGGAAGGCGATCCCGCCCACCGCCCACCTGGAGCAGGTTGCTCCGGACTGCCTGGGGGTCCAGCATGTGATGGGCAGTGGCCTGCGCGATGTGCCGCTGCAGGCCGCCATCAGCAATTCCTTTGCGTTCGGGGGCAGTAACGCAGTCCTGGCATTTCGTGCAACCAGCGATGCGTAACGCTTGTCTGACACCGTTTTTCTGATGCAATTCCTCCGCCATCTGTATTCTGCTGCACGCCTGCGCTTCGCACTGGTGATGCTGGGTGTGGGGTGTCTGTTGTGGACGGTCCTGGCCTTGCCCTTGGGCCTGGTCTTGCCCAGCCGTTGGGGCATGTGGGTGGGGCGCTGGATGGCCACGCTCGGGTTCCGGGCCTATATTTGGCTGTTGGATGTCATTGGTCTGGGTCGCTTCGACATTGCTGCGCTGGACACCCTGCGTGGCGCGGGTCCTCTGATACTGGCCGTCAACCACCCTGGTTTACTGGATGCGCTGATGGTGCTGTCCCGGCTGCCGAATGTGACCTGTATTCTCAAGGCGTCGCTGATGCGCAGTCCCCTGTGGGGGGCCGGTGCCCGCCTGGCCGGATACATTCGCAACGACCTGTTTCTCGGCGCGGTCAATCTGGCGGTGGACGAATTGCACCATGGCAGTCAGCTCCTGTTGTTCCCCGAGGGTACGCGCAGCGACCCGATGCCCCTGGGCGAGTTTCAGATCGGCGCGGCCTATATGTCCTACCGCTCCGGCATTCCGATTCAGACCATCATCATCGAACAGGACAGCCGGTTTTTGGGCAAGGGTTGGCCATGGCTGAAGCGACCCGACATGCCCATGCACTTTCGCATTCGCCTGGGCCAGCGATTTGATCCACCGACCAACCCCAAGGCATTCACGTTGACCCTGCATGACTATTTTCGCAGCGAGATCAAGCCGCTCTCCGGCGGGGCCTGATCGATGCACTCCAAGCGCACTTTGCCCTCCACCACTCATCTGGTGCTGATCCCCAGCTACAACTCTGGTGCCAAGGTCTATGAGACCGTGGCGCAAGCCCGCGTCCACTGGAATCCGGTGTGGGTCGTGGTCGACGGCAGCACCGACGGCACCGCCGCCGTGTTGCAGGACATGGCGGCCCGGGACGCGGGGCTGCGGGTTATTGTGCTGCCCAAGAATCAGGGCAAAGGCGCGGCTGTGTTGTATGGACTGGATCAGGCTGCGCAACAGGGTTACACCCATGTCCTGTGCATGGACTCCGATGGCCAGCACCCGGCGAACCTGATAGAAGCTTTCATGCATTGCTCACAGGCCACACCTGCGGCCATGGTGTTGGGCGTACCGGTATTCGATGCCAGCGCACCGGCGCTGCGCGTCTGGGGACGAAAAATATCCAACTGGTGGGCGAATCTGGAAACCTTGTGGGCCGGCATTGGCGACTCACTGTACGGTTTTCGTGTCTACCCGGTGGACCCATTGCGCAGTGTGATGCGGGGCCAGCGCTGGATGCGCCGTTTTGATTTTGACCCCGAGGCCGCCGTGCGCTTGTGCTGGCGGGGCGTGCCACCGATCAATCTGCCGGCACCGGTGAAGTATTTGCAGGCGCATGAAGGCGGTGTTTCCCATTTCAACTACCGCCGTGACAACCTGCTACTGACCTGGATGCACATCCGCTTGATGGTGGGGTTTGTGCTGCGTCTGCCGATGTTGCTGATGCGGGCGTTGGGCCGTCGCTCAAGCCTGGGCAAGTAGGGGGTCCTATGTCTGTAGCCGTCATGATGCATCTGCTTCGCGAGCGACTGTATTGGCGCAAGCGGACCCGGGTGCCCGAGCCGAACCTGGTGATGCAGAGCGAGACCCAGACGGAGTCCTTTGCTCGAGCCGGTCAAGAGGGTGGGGCGCTGGCGTTTCTCTACCTGTACCACGCCGTGCAGATCACCTCGGTCTTGCAGCCTGGCGACCGCGTGCTGGACTTGGCCTGTGGTCCTGCCAACCAGCTGCTGCAAATTGCGCGACTCAACCCGCAAGTCCATTTTGTCGGGCTGGATGCGTCGTCCACCATGCTCCAGTGCGCGCAAAACACATTGGCGCAGGCACACATTCACAACGTTGAATTGGTCCAGGGCGACATGACCCGCCTGGTGCGTCAGGAAGACGCCAGCATGGACGGCGTGATCTGCACCATGTCCTTGCACCATTTGCCGGACCATGCGGCGCTCTGCACCACGCTGCGCGAGGTTCGCCGGGTGTTGAAGCCGCAAGGGCGTTTCTATTTGACGGATTTCGGGCGACTCAAGCTACTTCGCACCCAGCGCTTCTTTGCTGATGACCTGCGGCAGTCGACGCAATTTACCGAGGACTACTTCAATTCGCTTCGGGCCGCATTCAGCGTGGAGGAGTTGTCTGCTGCCGTGGCACCGTTGGGTTCGGACGTGCAACGCCACGTGACAGTGTTGGCGCCGTTCCTTGTGGTGTTCAAAAGTGCGTTTCAGCGCCCGATGGATCCGCCGACACTGCAGCGCGCCAAGGAGGCGTTTGCCAAACTGTCGGCCACGCACCAGGATAATTTTCGCAGCATGGCCAGCTGGTTTCGGGTCAGTGGTTACGCCTTGCCCTGCGAGTTGGATTAGGTGCGGGAAGCGGCTGCGCGCCGTGCGTTGAAGACCGGTTGTGCATACAGTTGCAGAAGTGCTTCGCGCGCCGGGACGCTGGGCAACCCCATTGCGGTCAACTCCGCTACCTGATTCGCAATCAGACCCAGGAATGCTTGTGCGTAAGGTGTGTCCAGGTCCCAGTTGTCTTGGGTCAGCAGGGCATGGGCGATCCGGTTGCTGTCCCAGGCGCGATAGATGCTCCAGATTTGCGCATCGATCCTGTCAGCGACTTCTTGCACTGCATCGGCGCTGTGTGCACCGTCCAGGCGGATTTCCTTGCCGAAGGCCAGATGGATATGGCCTTTGTTCGCAGTCACGCTGTCCCGGATTTGTGCCACATCTTCGTCAGCGGCCTTGTGGTACTTGCCATGCTGGAGCCGCAGCAGTGTTTCGCGCACCTTGTGGGTGGCGCAGGGCTCGAATTCGTAGGAGATGGCGACCGGAACAATGTGCAGTTTCTCAAAATCGGCGCGGGTTTTGTCGCCTGCCAGAGCCAGCATCTTGATGATGGCCGGGTCGGTGTGGTCGTTGCCGTCTTTGGTGCGGCCCGGACTTTGCGACAACCAGACGGAATAGCGCTGCTCTTCAATTTGTCGTGCCAGGTAGGCGGCTGTCTGCTGGGCCTTGGCATACACGTCGCGGCGTGCGCCGCTGCGCTTGATGACCACACCATTGAGCAGCAGCATCAGCTCGGCCACACCGGGGGTGTCCATCAGGTTGTCGCCCACACACACCTTGCAGGTGCCCCGCCCGCTGGACAGCAGGTTCAGTGAAACCAGTGCAGCGTCCATGACGATGCAGCGGTGGTTGGAGATGAAGAGAAATTTGCGGTCAGTCGGCAGCTGGTCCAGGCCGGAAATGCTCAGGCCCTGTGAGGTCTCTTTGAGAATGCGCTGCAGCATCGGGTTGACGTAGGCGAACTGGAACTCCTCGGTGCCGCGAAAGGCATTGGTCTGCTCGACGACGGCCTGCCGGGACAGCTCAGGAAAACACCAGCGCAGCATGGTGTCGGACAGTGGGCGGGTAAAAAACCGGTCGCGGCAGGCAGCAAATTCGGCGGGGCTGTCCACCGTGCGTTGGGTGCGGGTACTCAGGGGGTGGTGTGGCATGTTGAAGGGCCGGTCAAGCCATGCCGCCGTTGACTGAAATGACCTGGCCTGTGATGTAAGCCGCGCTGTCTGAGGCCAGGAAACCCACCAGGGCGGCCACTTCTTCCGGTTTGCCGGCGCGTTTCATGGGCACCAGGTTGGCAATGGCGGTGCTGTCAAAAACATCTTTGGTCATGTCTGAGCTGATGATGCCGGGGGCCACGGCGTTGACGGTGATGCCGCGTGTGGCCAGCTCCAGCGCGAGTGATTTACTGGCCGCGTGTAACGCGCCCTTGGCGGCGGCGTAGTTGGTCTGACCACGGTTGCCGGTCAGGCCGGCAATCGAAGAAATGCTGATGATGCGGCCCCAGCGGCTGCGGATCATGGGCATGGACAGTGGCTGTGTGACGTTGAAAAAACCGTGCAGCGACACATCAATCACCCGGTGCCACTGCTGGCGCTGCATGCCGGGAAAGACGGCATCATCATGGATGCCGGCATTGTTCACTAGCACCTGGATCGGGCCGTCTTCCAGCAGGGCTTCCAGGGTAGTCTGAGTGGCGTTGCTGTCGGTCACGTCAAACTGAACGGCCTGCGCCGAGCCGCCGCTGTTTTGCAGCTCGTCGCACAGGCTTTGGGCACTGGCAAGATGGCTGTTGGCGTGCACGATCACATGCAGACCGTCGGCAGCAAGGCGGCGGCAGATCGCCGCGCCGATGGCTCCACTGCCACCGGTGACCAGGGCGCGCCTCGTAGGTGTTGATTCGATATTCATGGTTCAGGCGATGTTGCAGACTTCGATGCCCAGGCGCAGCGTGTCCAGGTAGTCCACCACCACCGATCCACTGCGGCCTTGTGCCAGCAGGGCCAGCACAGGCAGGCTGCGGGCCACCGGAATGCTCTGGCGCAAATGCTCCAGGTCGTCCTGGGGCAGGTGGGTTGCCGGTGCGTCGCTGAAGCTTATCTTGAACTGCGCCAGTGCTGCCGGAGTCTGGCAGGGGTTGAGGATCAGGGCCACCCCCATGGCAGCAGGAATGGGCCGCAGTCTGTGCAGAGGTTCGGGATAGGTTGTGTCATAGGCCAGCAGCAGGCAAGGTTGGCCGCTGCTGTTGGCTTGGGTGGTGGCTTCCAGCAGCCCGGCGGCAAAGGTAGCATCAAAGGCGCTCAGGCTGGTGCTGGGTTGCATGCTGCCGGTGGCGATGCCCCAGTAGCCGGATGCCGCGTTGTGCACCGAGTTGTGAAAGCGGGTTGGGGACAGGGCGCGGTCGCTGGAGGCCAGGGCTTCCAGAATGGCATGGGAGTTGTCGCAATCGGCTTCGGTTGAGGAAAACACGGTGGCCAGGTTGGCCAGGTCAGCCCCGGCATGGCGTGCCGCCTCCAAGCCGATGGCCATTGACAGTTTGACGGGCATGCCCACCCGTCTGCGTTCGGCGGGAGGGAGCTTTTCAACGGCGGGCAGGGCAGTGGGCGCAGCCGCATAGGGCTGGCGGCCGGCCAGCACTTCACAGGTTTGCGCCCAACCGGCAAGGCCGGGGCCGAACACGCCGACACCGTCGAGGTAGATGGTTGGTGTACTCATGTGTGATCAATCACACCCGACGCGTTCCACTTGGGTCGTTCCCAGGACGGTCACGCCTTTGCCGTCAGAGGCGTTTGCGCCCGCCAGCACGTCACCAGCCGTGGTGGCCAGGTGCGATTTGCAATGGGCTTTGATGGTCACCCCCCCCATGACGCTGACAGTGGTCCGAAAGCAGTACCAGCCATTGGGGTTAAGCACCTGCACGACCGAACCGCCCGCAACGTTGACGCCGGGATTGACCAGAACCAGCGCGGGAGTTTGTGTGACTTCGGTGTCGGCGGTGTCGGGGCCGATGCCGAACACCTTGACCGAGGTGGAGAGTGTTTTGTATGGAGGATTTTTCCCGAAAGGGTGTTTTCCCCAGGCGTTCAGGCAACTGTTGACTGGGCTGTCATCTGTTTCCGCCGCAATGGCAGACGCCCATACGCTGGCACCCAGCAACAGACCGATCAAGCATCGTTTGCAGGTGTGTGTGATGTGCATGTGGTGCCCTTTTTTTACGGTGGTCATTGATCAACCATTGTAGGTACCACCAGCCACCTTCAGACTCGGCAGAGGTGGTGTTGGTGCGCCTGAACAGGCGGCTTTGCAGGCCAGCGGCCCGTGGTCCAGCCAATCTGCCCACAGCGCCTGCCAGGTGGGCCATTGATGTTTGCCAGGGAGTACGCGCACGTGATCCTCGGGCAGTAAATTCGAGAGCAATTGCTGCCCGCTCAGGAATCGGTCGGCGCTGCCGGTGCCTAAATACACCGGGGTTTTCCATTCGCCTTTTATGGATTCCCGGCCCAGCCATTGCCACCACTTGCGTTCATCCAAAACGCTGCTTGGGTTCTGACACCAGGCAAGCGCGCCGCCTGCGGTGCGGATTTCAGCCAGGACATCGCCCGTGCCGGGATAAGGGGCTATCAGAAAGATGCCTGAGGCCTGCTCGGCATGGTGGGCCACATAGTGCAGCGCGCTGAAGGCACCCATGGAAATACCCGCCAGCCAGACCGCACGATAGCCTTCGGCACGCGCGGGTTGCAGCACTTCTGCGTGCAGTGCGTCGACCAGACTCTTGTCGATCACATATTGCGCCGTGACATCGACCAGACGCAGATCCACGGGTAACTGGCGCTGGCGTACAGCCTCCACAAAACCTTGGTCGTAAAAGTCATCAATGCTTGACAGTGCAGGCGGCAGCAGCACCAGAAGCGTGTCGCTGCGTTGGGTGGCGGTGTGCAGATCAGTGCGGGTGTGCATCAGTGCGCTCTCGCGTCAGGATGGCGGCAAAGACCAGGGCCAGAAAAGCCCCGGGTGCCACGGTGCTGCCAATGGCAGCCAGCACCGGCACTTTGGACAGGCCCAGCAAGCCAAAGCTGCCCACTGAAGTCAGGTTGGCGACCAGCAGGGCCACTTGTGTTTGCTGGCGGTAGGCGGCACTGCCAGTCTGTGCGCTGCGGTCAAAGAACAGGGCGTAATTGGAGCCAACAGCCACCACCAGCAACAAGCCCACCAGGTGCAGGATGGTGAGCTGGATGCCCTGCAGCAGCAGGATGGCGGTGACACACACCACGGCACACGCCAGGGGTGCCGCCACCCGCAGGGTGCGAACCCAGGAACGCAGTGAGGCCAGCAGCAGCGCCAGGATGAACAGACAGCCCAGGCCCGACAGCCACAAAGCCTCATGGCGGTAACCGTCAAACAGGCTGCTGGACTCTTCCAGCATGTCGATCACCACCGCGTCATTCAAGCCTTTGGCGCGCAGCGCCGCATGCACCTGGTCCAGCGGGAGGTTGTCCGCCAAGGGGCCGTTGGTCATGGGGCGCAAGGGCATCAGCACCAGGATATCAGACGTGCGTGGGATCAGCATGGAGTCCACCATCAGCGCCACGGATGTGCCGTCCAAGTCCTTTCGCTGCAGGGGCGGGTGTTTTTGTGCGGTTTGCAGGTCGCTCAGAAACGGGGCCAGTCGTTCAGCCCGAACCGGCAAGTCTTGCAGTGCTTGTTGCAAGCGCGCGGGTGCCTGTGCCGCGTCGGGCAACGCGGCTTGTCTGGCATGCTGCAAGGCTACGCTGGGCAGTACGGTGGCGGGTGAGCTGAAGCCCGCCATCACTTGCGCTGTCACCAGGCTTTGCAGCACGGTGCCCGCACGCTCGGCTTGTTGCAGCGCGGCCTCCTGGTTCGGTGCGGTCAGCGCCATGATGTAGCGTGTATCGGTTCCACCCAGGTCGCCACGCAGTTGCTCGTCCACTTGCCGTTCGGATTGGGGAATGGGATTGAGGCCGGAGAGGTGGCGATTCCAGATGCTGCCGTTGTGCAGCAGCACGGCAGCGCAGGCCGCCAGCGCCAACGCGACCACCGGCCAGCGCAGCGCGGCGGCGCGTTCGATGCCATGATCCAGTTTGACCGCCATCCGGCTGAGGTCGCGCAAGGCCAATTTCCGCGGTGTCAGGACGGGCAGCACGTAGCGTGTGACCAGCACGGCCGCCACCAGCCCGCTGATGGAATACAGACCCAGTTGGGCCAGGCCAGGGAAGCTGGAGCTCAGCAGGGCGGCAAAACCTGCAATGGAGGTCAGGACACCCAGCCAGATGGTGCGCCAGAAATGGGGCGAGACCTGGGTGCTGCTGCGTTGAATGAAGAAGTAGATCGAGTAGTCCACCGCTTCACCAATCAGGGTGGTGCCAAAGCCCAGCGTCAGACCATGTACCTGACCAAAGCCCAGACTCACGGCGGCGATGCCGGCAGCGACCCCGGACAGCACCGGCAGCAAGCCCAAGACCAGGAGGGTGGGTGAGCGGTAGACCGCCAGCAGCAGGCAGACCACCAGGACAAAACTGGCGGTGGCCAGGCGCTCGACCTCGTTCTGAATGGTGGCGCGCGAGGCCACCGAGGAGACACCCGCACCACTCATCACCAGACGGGCATCCGGGTTGCGCCCAGGCAATGCGGCAAACAGCGCACGGGTGGTGTTGACCGTTTGGGACTGGGCTTCGGTATCAGATCCGGCTGCGCGGGTAAAGGCCAGCAGCAAGGCGCGTTTGCCGTCGCGTGAGGCCCAGGCGCCGTTGCTGTTCTGCGGTTGATTGAGGCCTGAGAATTGCTCCAGTAGGTGCAGGGTTTCGCCAGTGGGGTCGCGTGTAAACAATCGTTTGATGCTCATGCCGGCATCACCGGACAATGCGTCGATGGAATTGCTGATGGCGGTGTGTAAACCTTCGGCCTCAAAGTGCGCGGGCGTGACTGCCGGACTGAGCAGGTAGCGGTTGTCGAAGAAGTACGCTCGGTCACGCTCCATGGTTTCTTCCTGGCCGTTTTGCACGGCGACAAACAGGCCACTCTGCTGCAAATCTTTGGCCAGGGCGCGTGACAGTCGGGCGCGTTCGGCGGCATCGCCGCCTTCGATGCCCATCATGATCAGTCGGGCCACCGCACCATCGCGCAGTTGGTCAATCAGGAGTTGCTGGCGTGCATTGGGTGTACGGGGCATGAAGGCTGACAAATCCGCGACAAAGTGGGTTTGCAGCATCACCAGCAGGCAGGCCAACAGGCCTGCGAGCCAGATCACCAGCGGCAGTGCGCGGCGTTTAGTTGTCATGGGCTTGATTCCCAAAATTCAAAAAAATTGAACCAGTTGTAGGGCGCTGCCTTGCAGTGCCGCTCCAGGGAGGTGACGTATTTTTGGAGTGTCTCGCGAACCGCTTGATCGCGTTGGTCGCGGGTGATGCCAGCAAAGTCGGCCAGTGGCTCAAAGTGCACCTCATAACGATTGCCTCCGCAGTACAGCCCGGTCATGAAGTAGACCGGGTAGCCGAGCATGGCGGCCATGCGAAACGGGCCGGTTGGAAAGCGTGCGGGGGCTCCCAGAAACGGCAGGCTGAGGTAGTGGTCCGGGCCAGCGGCACGGTCGGCCAGGACACCGACCATTGCGCCCGTTTCCAGCTTGTGGTGGATGGTCAGCATGGAATCCATCTGGCCCAGTGCAATGATGCCGGTGATCGCTTGCGGATTGATGGCTGCCAGCGCGCGGTTGAGCTGGCGGGCATTCTCCGGGTACATCGCAATGCAGGAGTTGTGTTGATGGCTTCGGCCATGGGTGAGCAAGACCTCGAAACTACCCATGTGTGCGCCGAACAGCAGCATGCCTTGGCCGTTACTGATTGGCTCTGCGCCAAACACCTGGATGTCAAACAGCTCAGTCTGGTTGTTGAGCAGGTAGAAACGGTCATGAATGGTGCTGGCAAAAGCCAGGATGTGCCGGTAGAGGTCGCCCCAGGTGACCCTGCGTTGCAGGGCACGTTCCAGGTAACTGCGTGAGGCTTTGCGGGCCGTGGGGGCGGCTAGCAGAAAGTACAGGGCAATGCCATAGACCACGATGCGCGAGAGGCGACGCCCAAACAGCAGGGAAATACGGCTCATCAGCTGGAGCAGGAAAAAGCTGCCGCGCTCTTCGTGCTGCATCCATGCAGGCTTGTCGTCAACCTGTTTGGGGGGTGTAGGCTCACTCATGGGTTGCGCTTGGTGGCAAGGGAAAGCGGCCGCTGGCAATCTTGCGTGTCGCGCTACGAATTTCGAAGCGCACGGCAGAGTTGCCGACTTCAAAACCAAGTTCGAGAGGGTCGGCAGGCGTGGCTGGACTGTGGAATTTGGCTTCGGCCAGCGCCTGGAGGTGGTGACCCAGTTGGGCTTCAATAGCCGCCTGCGCCCAATCCAGCAACAGCACGCCGGGCACGATCGGGTGCCCGGGGAAATGGCCCGCAAACACCGGATGGTCCGCAGCAAATGGCAGTGCGACAACAGGCATATCAGGTCCTTGTGGCAAGGTGTTTGGCGCGCAGCCCGGCCAGGGTTGAGGCGGCCAATTTCCCGCTGGTATCACGCGGCAAGGTGGCTAGAAGGACCAGTGGGCGGGGCAGGAACACCGGGTCCACATGCTGGCGCAAGCTGGCCTGGATAGCGGTGCCTGTGAGCGAGGGGGCCACCACAAAGGCCATCAGGCGCGGCACGTCGTCGGCTGATTCACCGTCGTGCATGCAGAAAACGCCGTCCTCCACGCCGGGCAGGCTGAGCAGGAGCTGGTTGAGAAAAGCCAGCGAATTGCGTTTGCCGACGATGTTGATCATGTCCGAGTTGCGCCCTCGCAGGTAGAAGCGGCTCGGGCTCAGCAACTCCACCACATCGTTGAGGGTTTGCGGCGCATCAAAGTGCTCGGCGTGGGCGTGGGTCAGGTCTTGGTTCTGTTGCAGCGAAATGCCGGCATAGGTTTCCCACTGCGCCCCTTGGGTGGGCCGCCGGGTCGCCAGCGCACCGGTTTCGGTGGAGCCGTAGATTTCCACCATGGGTGCATTCAACTGGGCTTCGACTTCCTGGGCCAGTTCCAGTGACAGCGGGGCCGTGGCCGACAGCACGGCGCTGACGCGGGGCAAGGTGATCTGAGCGTCCATCAGCTTGCGCAAGTGAAAGGGGGTGGAAACCAGCAGGCGTGGTTCGGGCAGTTCGGCCAGGGCGCTGGCCACATCGGACGGAAAGAACGGTTGGCTGGCACTGAACTGGCCACCCCCAAAGATCGGCAGCAGCACGGTTGCTTCCAGCCCGAACATGTGCTGGGGCGACACGGTGCCCAGCACTGAGCAGGGGCCACCAGCGGCTTCCCACATGCGCTGGGCCTCGGTCAGGGCGCACTTGTGCATGCGCCAGAAGCTCATGCTGTGGGCCTGTGGTTTGCCGGTCGAGCCAGAGGTGAAGATACGCACAATCTGTTGGCTGCGTGGAATCTGCGGCATAGCCAGTGGCGCGTCGGCTGCCAACGGTGTGGTGTGTGGAACCTGCACATAGGGCATGTGCGCCACCATGGGCTTGGTTTGCTCACCCAGGCAGATGGCGTCGGGGAAATCGGCAAACAGTGCCGCCATGTTTTCCGGGGCCGTTGAGTTTTGCAGCAGGCTCACGATGCCGCGGCTGATGGCTGCAAACAGGGCCACGGAGAACCAGTAGCGGTCCTTGCACAGGTTGAAGACATGTCCGGTCTGCGGCAGTCGTGCAGCCAAAGCCAGGATGTCGCGCAGGAACTCGGCCTGGCTGACCGGGCGCTGGTTGCAGTAGGCAATGGTTTGGGTGCTCAAGGAGCCGGGTAAAAGGGGCAAGGTGTTCATGCGAGGGGAGCAAGGAGATTCTGGGGAGATGCCGGTGGCTTGACCATCACACCAGCACGGCCACGCAGCAGCAGACGTTCATGGCAGAGGACGCTGAACTCATACAGCAGACTCACCTCGTTGCCCGATATCCGGGTGGCCTGAATGGTGATCTCGGCCCCCACATTGTCCAGTCGGGGTGTCCACCATTGCACATTGCGCACACTGGTGAGGTAACCGACTTCAGGCAGCTGGTCCACGGGGGCCAACAGGGCACCATGCACCGCCATGGCTTGCGCCGCATATTCGATACCGGCGCTGATGGGCAGTCCATGTGTATTGCGCAGCGGGTTGTCCAGCGCCACGTGGTTGTGGGCCAGGCATTGGATGGAGGTGTCGTCCCATTGCTTAACCACCTCCAGCAGGCACATGGTGCCCTGGTGCGGAATGTGGCGCTGAATCCAGGCTCGGTCAATGGTCATGCTTGCAGCGTGATGGACAGGTTGAGCCCCTGCAGGTACTCGATCACCAGCGTCTGCGGCTGCGTCGTGGCCAAGGCCGAAAGCAACGGCAGTGCGCGGGCGGCCGGCACGTTGCCGCGCATGGCTTCGAGTTCCGGGATGGGCATGGGATGGATAGGGGTCTGAGTCAGCGAAATCGTCAGGCCACACAGGGTAGAGGCGCTACGCACCGGTGTCAGCAGCAGTGCGACACCAAAAGCGTGGGTGACGCTGCGCAGGGTATGCAGGGGCTCTGGATAGGGGGTGTCGAACACGACCAGCAAGCAGGACTGGGCGTTGCTGTGAATTTGGCTGGCGGCCTCCAACAGTGCGGCACCAAAGCCTGCATCCTGTGCACTCAGACTGGTGGAGGGTCGTTGGCTGCCTGTTGCAATGCTCCAGTACCCGGCGGCTGCGTTGTGCACCGAATTGTGAAAGCGGGTGGGAGAAATCGCACGGTCAGGCGAAGCCAGGCTTTCCAGGATCTGGTGGCAGTTGTCGCAATCGCCAGCACTTGATGCAAATACCGTGCCCAAATGCTGGAGATCAGCTGACGATGCTTGGGCTGCGTCATAAGCAACGGCCATCGCCAGCTTGACCGCCACACCCAGCCGACGGCGTTCCGCAGCGGGCAGGGAGTCGATGCTGGGCAGTTGCAAGGGTGTTGCCCGGTAGGTTTGCGGTGCAGCGAGCACGGCACGGGCATGCGTCCATCCATCGAGCCCAGGTGCATACAAGCCGATACCGTCAACAAAAACCTGCAGTGCCGTCATGCCCTTTTCCGGGAGAACAGCAAACTGCAATTGCTGCCGCCAAAACCAAAGGAGTTGCTCAGTGCGTGGGTAATGGCCTGCTCCTGGTTTGTCAAAAGGTAATTGCAATGCAGGCGTGGATCGGGGGTGCGGGTGCCGACACCGCCGGGTAAAAAATCATGGCGTAGCGCCAACGCGCAGATCACGGCTTCCACACTGCCGGCGGCTCCCAAGGTGTGGCCGGTGTGACCCTTGGTAGAGCTGCAGGGGGTGTTTGTGCCGAACACTGCGGTCACCCCTAGATCTTCGACCGCGTCGTTGCTGGGAGTGGCCGTGCCGTGCAGGTTGATATAGCCAATGGTCTGCGGCTGCAGCCCTGCCATGTCCAGGGCAGCTTGCATGGCCAGGCGCGCACCCCGTCCCTCGGGGTGGGGCGATGACATGTGGTGCGCATCGCTGGACTCGCCGACACCACTGAGCAGGAGGTCATCTGTCTGGGCCTGATCGGCACGTTCAAGCAAGATGAAGGCCGCGCCCTCACCAATCGAAATGCCGTCGCGCTGGGCATCAAAGGGCATGCAGGGGCGGTTGGATATCAATTGCAGTGAATTGAAGCCGTAGACAGTGGTCAGGCACAGGGAGTCGACACCCCCCACCACGGCAGCATCAATCAGGCCGCAGCCGATCATGCGCTGGGCGATGCCAAATACTTTGGCGCTGGATGAGCAGGCGGTAGAGACCACACACGCAGGCCCTTGCAGATCGGCGTAATGGCGCACGAAATCCGCCACGGAGAACATGTTGTGGGTATGCCGGTAACTGTGACTGGCAGGCAGGGCACCGCTGACCGGGTCACGCTGGCGATAAGCTTGCTCTGAACTCAGGATGCCCGATGTGCTGCTGCCCAGAAATACGCCGATGCGTTGTCGGCCATAGTGTTCTGCTGCGGTTTGCACACTCTGCATGAAACCGTCCTGTTCCAGAGCGAGCTGGGCCAGGCGGTTGTTGCGGCAGTCGAATGCTTGCATGTCGGCGCGTAGGTTGATGGCATCCAGGCCATCAACCTCGCCCAGGCAAGTGGGCAGGTCCACCGTCTCCCAGGAACGTGCCTGCAAGCCGCTGCGTTGCGCGCGCAGTGCACTCAATGTGTCGGTAAGGCCACGCCCCAACGCGGTGGTGGTTGTGAATGTATTTATTAAGAGTGGCTGCACGGTGAATTCACATGGTGGAATGCTGAAATTTTACTTGACCAGGGTGCGTGCACCTCTTGCTGTGTGTTGGCAAACGGGGTGCCATTGCCTAATGGCTGTTCTGTCTTGATCAAGTCTTGTGCGTTCAGTGGCTGGGGCTCATGGTGCAGAGACTTCAGCTTTCGCTTTCGATGGGGATGCATGCATGGGCCAGCGTGACAGGGGTCAGCCCGTGCGCCCGGATGGCATCCAGCAACCTGGGCAGCACCGCCACAATCAGCGCCTCGCCCGAAGGCGTGCGTGCTGCATTGCCATCGTGCAACAGCAAAATATCACCCGCTGCGAGTTGGTGGCTCAGTCGCCGCAAGACTTTTTCAGGATCACGCTCGCGGGTATCAAAACCACGGCGGGTCCAGGTGGCCAACTGCAGGCCCAATCCATGCAGAACCGGGTCCAGAAAGGGATTGCGTAGGCCGGCGACAGCACGATAGAAGTGGGGTGTCTGGCCCGTGATGCGCTGCAGGATGTGTTGCCCATCCTCAATTTCGCGTCGCCAGCCAGCGGGCCCCGAGAGTGCACACAGGGTGGGATGGCGTGCGCCGTGGTTTTCAATGGGGTGCCCCTGCGCCAGTATGCTGCGGCACAGTTCAGGATGTGCGGCGGCACGCTCGCCAATGCAGAAAAACGTCGCTTTGGCACCCTGCTGCGCGAGGATGGCCAGAACCTGTGGGGTCACCTGGGGGTCGGGGCCGTCATCAATGGTGATGGCCACTTCCGCCCGCTGTACCGCAGCAGTGGGCAGGCGCACCAGGTTGGCACCCAGGCAAGTGCTGCGTGGCCACAGGCTGGCCGCCATCAGCACCAACTGACTGAGGAGAACAATGGCGGCCGCCCAGCGCCATTCATGAGGGGAAATCAGAAACCACACCAGTGCCGCGACATGTAATGCCAGCTGGGCCAGCAGAAACGGTCCAGGGTGCCACGGGCGAGGTTTGGCCAGGGGTGTTTGTGCGGGCCTTGGCAGGTTCAAGGTGCAACAACTTTGGAGATGGTCATTTCAGAGCGGTCACCGTCGATCTGATCAAATGTGATGGTCTTGATGGCTGCATCGGCACCCCCAATACGGATTTGGCTCACCACCTTGGTCACGGCTTTTTGCACCGGTGTCAGGGTCAGTTGCCATTTGTTTTGCACGCCGGTGAATTCGATGGTGTAGTTTTTTTCCAGCGCGGCCTGGTCACCACTGAGGGTACCGCGAATGCTGTCGACCACAGCGGCCAACTCTGGGTGGTCCTGCAGACGCAGGTAGAGTGGTTGCTTTTCATGCAGGGTGACGGTCAGCTTGTCGCCGTCCAGCAGCATGATTTCCGGGTGGGGTTTGAGGGTGCGTTTTTCCAGGCGATTCGGCGCTTCAAAAGACAGTTCACCGGAAGATTCCAGTGGCTTGTCCAGAATACCGATGTATTTTTTTTCGACAAAGCTGGCTTTGCCGGATTTCTTCTGGGCCAGCGAATGCATCAGATCGGGCAGTGCCCAGTCTGCGCCGTAGCTGCTGGCGCACAGCGCCATGCCGACGATGGCGGTGAGCAGTTTCAGGCGATGCAAGGGTTGTGAGGGCATGTCAGCGTTGCTCATAGGAACGATAGGCCTGGATGGTCTGGGCGATGCTGAAGTGGGCGCGATCAGGCAGTACCCGCACCCGCACCAGGTATTCAATGACAAACATCAGCCCGACGAAGACCGGAGTGAGCAGGTTGGCAAAGTAGGACCAGACGGTAATCGGCCCCCAGAAAAACAGGCCTACCGACACCACCCCACTGGTCACAAAGTACACGGTCCAGACTAGCGTGACCTTCCATGTGTAGCGCATGTAGGTTGGATCAACCGGGCCAGGCAGCATCAGGCGTGTGACACGTGAGCACAGAGCCTCGGCATCGCCACGCCCCAGTGTGCTGCCAAAGGTGAGGGCCAGCAGCGACATGGCGCCGGCATGTTGCATGAAATACAGCCAGTTGACGTGGTTGCGCAGGGCACCAAGATACAACAGCACGGTGAGCGCCAGTGCCGCAAGCAGGGTCAGGGCCAACCAGCGCATGCGGGAATGCCAGGCAGCGAGCAAGGCCATGACGGTCAGAGGGGTCACCCCCAGTGCCAGCATCAGCAAGCTGGGGTGTTCGTTGATGGTCAACAGGTGGCTGAAAGCCAGGTACGCAGCGCCTGCGATGGCAATTACCGCAAACACCAGGAGCCGCGTGAGGCGGGTCACTTGGTGCGCTTTTCCGCGATATAGGCACTCAGGCTGCGCAGCGACTTGAAGATGGCGAAGTTGTCTTCACCCTCGGTCTTCATCTGAATGCCATATTGTTTGGACACCACCAGCGCAATTTCCAGAATGTCAATGGAATCCAGGCCCAAGCCATCGCCGTACAACTCGGAGTCGGCTTGGATGCTCTCTGGTGCGACCTCAAGATTCAGCGCCGAGACCATGAGTTGAGCCACTTCGCGTTCGAGTTTTGCGTTGGCCTCAGCGGGACTGGATAGGGTAGTCATGGGGGAAAAGATTCGTGGAATAATTGGTTTGCGGCGCAAGTTGGTCTGATGCCGTGGCAGTGTTCCTTGTGAACGATTCTTGCCATCGCGGGAGCCGCAATCGGGGATTGCCACGCATTTTAGTGTACTCAAGACATCTTCCAAGTCCCTTCTTCCAGCATGCCCTCTGATTTTTCTCCCCCGCCTGTTGTCGATTGGCGCGCGATTTTCCTGAATGATTTCTGGTTCAAATTTTTTGGCACCAGTGCATTCATGTCGGTTTTTTTCTGGGCCTACCTTTTTTTGCTGAAGAACCCCGTGTTCCCCGTCACCACCATGCCGCTGACGGTGGTGGACCGGTGGATCGGTTTTTTGCCGTTGGCGCTGGTTCCCTATTTGTCTCTGTGGATTTATTGTTCGTTGCCCGTGATGTTGATGCCTGCGCGCACCCGGCTGCTGAACTTTGGTGTCTGGATTGGCCTCATGTGCTTGTTCGCCCTGGCCATTTTTTACTGGTGGCCCAACGCCGTGCCACCGGCCGACATCGATTGGGCGCAGTATCCAAGCGTGGCTTTTCTCAAAGCGGTGGATGCGGCTGGTAATGCTTGTCCATCGCTGCACGTGGCGGCGGCGGTGTATTCGAGTTTCTGGCTGTACTGGTTGATGTGGGAGGTGCGCCTGGGGTGGCGCGCGCAGTCGATTCAGATGTTGTGGGGCGTTGCTATTTTGTACTCCACCATGGCCACCAAGCAGCATGTGTCGCTGGATGTGCTGGCCGGTACCGCACTGGGAATCGTGTTTGCCTGGAGCTCCAGGTGGTTTGATCGCAAACTGCAGTCGGTGCGCTGAACGGCGGGACGCCGCTGACTCAGGGCATCGGCAACCCCGTCCATAAAAGAAATGCCAGATAAATGGCGTGCGATGATTACTATTTATGCACTATTACCTAGCAAGGCGAATCTTGTGCACATGATGTGGCGAGATTTCTTCAACCCATGAACGAACACGACATTGCATTCCGCTCCGAATTAAAAGCGTACATCCTCTCTGCCGTGGATAAGACAGAACCTGCCGATGGACTGCGCGACGACGAGCCGTGGTTCGGGTCAGAGTCCCGGTTGGATCTCGATTCACTCGATGCCCTGCAGATTTCCATGGCGATTCAAAAAAAGTACCGCGTGCGCATGCCCGACAGCAAAGACACGCGTCGCGCGATGGTCTCGTTGTTGGCCTTGGCTGAGTATCTGCGCACGCATCAACCGACATGAAACCGGTCTATCTCGCGGGCCGTGGGCTGGCCTGTGCGCTGGGTTTGACGGTGAAAACGTCGTTGACGGCCTTGTCCCGAGGGAGTGACACGGCTGCCACCTGTGTTTTGCCTGGTGAGTCAGCCCCCAGTTTTCCTTATCGTGCCATAGCTGATACCCAGAGTGACTGGAATGAGCGCGCCTGCACGCTTATTCGGCGGGTCGCCCTGGAGGCCGGGGCCGAACGGGCCTGTGACGGGGCCTTGTTCATTGCCACATCGTCGTTTGACATCGGTGCCGTGGAGCAGGGTGCCGCAGGCATGGATTACCAGGCCTTCGCCGACAAGGTCGCCAGCTGGTTGCAGTGGCGCGGGCCGGTGTATGTGCTCAGCACGGCCTGCACCTCCAGTCTCAACGCCATGATGGCGGCACATGCCTTGCTCCGCAGCGGCGAGGTGGAGGATGCCTTGGTACTGGGTGTAGAACTGAGCAACCAACTGACTTTGGGTGGTTTTGCCGCCTTGCAATTGCTCTCGCCAGATCGCAGCAAACCTTTTGGCCAGGATCGCAACGGTCTGGTCCTGGGTGAAGCGGTTGCTGCATTACGTCTCTCCAACCACCAAAACTCGCCCTGGCAAATGCTCGGGGGTGCCAACGTGGTGGATGGTCGGCAGCCGACCAGCGCCTCAGCCCTTGCCATTGTGAACATGTACCAAAGTGCTTTGGCGCAATGTGGTTTGGCTGCGCAGGCCATCGACCTAGTCAAGGTACAGGCCGCGGGCAGTCCGGGCAACGATGCCATTGAGGCGCAAGGCTTGCGTGACATGTTTCAAGTTATCCCGCCCCTGGTTTCGCTAAAGATGGCCATCGGACACACCATGGGTGCATCCGGGGCCGCAGAAGTTGCCTTGCTTACCGCCTGCCTGGAACAAGGTGTGTGGCCGACGTATGCTGATTCGGTGGATGAAACCTTGGGCGTCAATTTCATGGCACACCAGCCGGATGCGGTTCGCCGTGTCATGGCGACTATCCTTGGATTCGGCGGCGGGCATGCCACGGTGGTGTTGGAGCGCACATGAGTCACCTTACAGTCAGCGGACGCTGCATCGCCGCCCCACCGCCTGCCGATTGGCGTGAACAACTCGCCCAATTGCTGGGTGCCAAGCCCCGTCGTATCGGCACCTGGGCGGAGCTGGGTCTGTATGGCGCATTGCGTTGCATGACTGATGCCGGTGAAAAGACGTTGCCCTCAGATGCGATATTGCTGCTGACCAGCCGCCGCGGCACCTATGCCGCAACCGACAGCGCCCTGGCGCAGATGTGTGACGGTTTGCCCATGCCACTGACGTTCTTGCAGACACAGCCGAGTCAATTGCTGGCTTTGCTGGCGGCCCAAATGGATTGGACCGGTCACGCCTGCTTTCTCGCGGCCGCGCTGCCGCAGGACTTGCTGCGTCTGGCAAGTGTGCAGACCGGACGTGGCGGTGTGCTGCTGGGCTGTGTCGACGAAACGGAGGGTGGTTCCAGCAATTGGTTGAGGCTTCGTCCTGATGCGCCGGAAAAACATGATTCTGCGGCCACTTTTGCCGCCTGGATGCCTGTGGCCCATGTTGCGCACCTGGCATAGTCAAGCCGGGAGTGACCCATGCTTGGAACGATAATAGCCATACTACTTTTTCAATATCCATCAAGGATGGATGTCTTTGCAGTTAGATGGCTCCATTGAACACAATCAAAACCCCAACCCGAGCCTCTATCAAGCGCATTCTGGTTTTGTCTTACTCGCAAACCGGGCAACTGGCCGAGATCACGCAGAGTATCGTAGCGCCGCTGCAGCAATGTCCTCACTTCAGCGTTCACATCGAGACCTTGCGACCAGTCCATCCTTATCCGTTTCCGTGGCGATTTTTCAGCTTTCTTGATGCCTTTCCTGAATCTGCCCAAATGGTGGCGCCATCGTTGCACCCTTTGTCCCTGACGGGTGACGAGGACTTCGATCTGGTGATCCTGCCCTACCAGGTCTGGTTTCTCGCCCCGTCCTTGCCCATCACCGCCTTTCTCAAACACCCGCTGGCCAAAAAGCTGTTGATGGGCAAGCCGGTGGTGACCGTCATTGCCTGTCGCAATATGTGGATGCTGGCGCAGGAGAAAACGAAAAGTTTGCTGGCTGCCTGCGGTGCACGTTTGCTCGACAACGTGGCCATGGTCGACCCCAGCTCCACGATGACCACACTGCTGACCACACCGGTGTGGCTGCTCAGCGGCAAGCGTGACTTGTTGCCGGGTTTGCCACCGGCCGGGATTGATGCGGCCAGTATCAAAGCTGCGAGCCGCTTTGGCTTCGCGTTGCGTGACGCCTTGCAAAACGACCAGGAGCGAGGCACGGCGCCCTTGCTCACCGGTTTGAATGCGGCAGATTCTGATCCGAGTCTGCTGTTCAGCGAGAAGGCGGGCACCCGAAGCTTCCACCTCTGGGGCAAGTTGCTGCGCACCGTGGGGGAGCCGGGACAGTGGCATCGCCGTCCCTTTTTGCTTCTGTATGTATGTTTTTTGATCACGCTGATTCTGAGCGTCGTGCCCTTGAGTTTGCTCATGCAGGCGGTATTGCGGCCGTTCTTGCAGCGGAAGATGGCATTGCTCAAGCAGAAATTTGACGCACCGTCGGGTTCCGGTACCGAGAGGATGGCCTTGTATGAGTTGTGATGTTTTCCTGACGCGCACAGCGTCGTATTTGCCACTGTTGCCCGTGGGCAATGACGAGATGGAGTCGGTGCTCGGCATGGTCGGCGGGCGTCCTTCCCGGGCACGTCGCATTGTGTTGCGTAACAACGGCATCCAGAGTCGTCACTATGCGCTGGACCCTACCACCGGCGAGCCGGTTATGACCAATGCCGAACTGGCGGCGCATGCTGTCCGCGCATTGGGTGACCTCGGCCCTGTGGATTGCCTGGCTGCCGCCACCTCGCGACCTGATCAATTGATGCCATCGCATGGGGTCATGGTGCATGGCGCTTTGGGTTGGCCTCGCCTGGAAGTGGTCTCGTTGGCTGGCATCTGCCTGGCCGGGGCTGCTGCCTTCAAATATGCCTGGCTGTCAGTGCGTGCGGGAGACGCGCAGCGTGCAGTTGCCGTGGCTTCCGAAATGGCCTCGCTGGCATTGCGTGCCCGCAACTTTGACGCTGAACTTGATCACAAAGTGAATGAGTTGGAAGCACGCCCCGAAATCGCTTTCGAGAAAGATTTCTTGCGCTGGATGCTGTCTGACGGTGCGGGCGCTGTGCTGCTGGAAAATAAACCCAACGGCGCGCTGAGCCTGAAAGTGCAGTGGGTGGAACTCTCCTCCGCTGCCCATGAACTGCCACCTTGCATGTATTCCGGGGCGGAAAAGAACGCCGATGATTCCTTGACCGGTTGGCAGTTATTCTCAAGTCAGGAATGCGCCGCGCGCTCAGTGTTCACGGTAAAGCAGGATGTGAAACTGCTTAATGAACATGTCGTGCGCGCCACACTCACCGAGCCCCTGCGGGAGTTGGTGAAGAAACACAACCTGGCGGGACAGCAGATCGACTGGTTCTTGCCACACTTCTCGTCCAATTACTTTGCTGACCCTGCTGCTGATGGCGTTGCAGAAGCCGGTTTGAACATCCCGCGCGAGAACTGGTTTACCAATCTAGTGCAAAAGGGCAACACAGGCTCTGCTTCTCCCTTCATCATGCTTGACGAACTGTTTCAGTCTGGTCGCATCCAGAAAGGGCACAAATTGTTGATGTTCGTCCCTGAAAGCGGTCGATTCTCCAGCGGCTTCATCTTCTTGGAAGCCGTCTGATGGACGTGAACGACGTGCCTCAAGAGGGCAATTGCACGCTGGGCAGTCATCGCAAGGCGCTGTACGCCAAGGATGCCGAGGGCATGATGGTGATCGTCCCCTCGCGTGGATCGGAAGTAGATGAGACCGTCACGATGCAGGCGGTACACCGCATGAATGCTCTGGCCGAAGAAGCCAAAACGCGTGTGCTGGCGGGTCAAAGCGCACCGCTGGAGTACTGGATGTGCGCCCGCCGTATGGATGTGGCGCTGCTGTCGCAAATCAGCGGCATCTGGCAATGGCGTATTCGCCGCCACTTCAATCCGCAGCGTTTTTCGCAGCTATCACCGCGCCTGCTGGCCCGGTATGCCGAAGCGCTCGGGCTGACCACCGCCCAGTTGCAAACCCGACCATGAACACGACCGTGACCCCTTTTCAGCATCGTCACGCGGCACATTGCGAGAGCGGTGCCGCCGCCAACCTGATGACGCACCACGGCGCGAAGCTGTCTGAAGCGATGGCCTTTGGCCTGTCTTCGGCCTTGTCCTTCGCCTACCTGCCGTTCATCAAACTCACCGGCTTCCCGCTCATTGCGTACCGCATGCCGCCCAAGTTCATCCTCAAGGGCATGAGCAAACCGTTTCAGGCCCACTTTCGTTTTGAGACCTTCCGCGCCCCTGAAGCCGGTATGCGTCGGCTCGACGAGCTGCTGGCGCAAGGCCAAGTGGTCGGGTTGCAAACCTCGGTGTTCTGGCTGCCGTATTTTCCGGAAGACATGCGCTTTCATTTCAACGCCCACAACCTGCTGGTGTACGGCAAAGACGGCGATGATTACCTGATCAGCGACCCGGTGGCAGACCTGCCGCAACGCTGCGCCAGTGCCGACCTGCAGCGTGCCCGGTTTGCCAAAGGGGCGCTCGCGCCCAAAGGCCTGCTGTATTTTCTGGAAGGCGTCGGCCGCACGGAAGTCAGAGCCGAAGCGGTTAAAAGTGCCATCAAAAAAACCGTACGCATCATGCTGGGCCCCATTCCCCTGATTGGCGTTCGAGGCATGCGCATGCTGGCCAACCGGGTGGCCAAGCTCGACACTTCGGAACACAGTCTCAACTATGTTGGCCACATCGTGCGCATGCAGGAAGAAATCGGCACCGGCGGTGCGGGTTTCCGTTTTATCTACGCGGCGTTCTTGCAGGAAGCCGCGCAAATCACTGGCCTGACTGAACTCTCCGTGCTGTCGGAGCGCCTGAATGAAACTGGCGACGGCTGGCGTGAATTCGCCTTGAAAGCCGCGCGCATGATCAAAGGCCGTGAGTCGTTCGAACCGAAAAAACTGGCAGACATGTTGCGCGGTCAAGCCGAGCGCGAGACTGAATTTTTCCGGGCGCTCAAGACCGCTGTCGCCTGATGCTGGCCATCCGCAACCTGAATTTTCGCTACCCGACGGCGAATGTCGCGGCGCTCAGTGACGTCTCGTTTGAAGCTCAACGTGGCGAAGTGCTGGGCTTGCTCGGCCCCAATGGAGCGGGGAAAACAACGCTCATTGCGCATCTCTGCGGACTGCTGGCGCTACAGAGCGGCGACATTACCATTGACCAGCAAGCCCTGGCCGTAGTACGTGCCAGCCAGCCGACGCGCATCGCCGTGGCACCGCAGGAGTACGCCTTTTATCCCAACTTGAGCGTGGTCGAGAATCTCGCCTGTTTTGCTGGCGTGGGCAGTCTGTCGGGAAGCGAGAAAAAATTGCGCATTGCCGAATGTCTGGCGTTTGCACAACTGGAGCGCTACGCCTCGGTGCATGCAGATCGCCTCTCAGGCGGTCTCAAGCGGCGTCTCAATCTGGCGATTGCCTTGCTGCACCGTCCTGAGTTGTTGTTGTTCGACGAACCCAGCGTCGGCGTGGACCCCCAATCGCGGGCTTTTTTACTGCAAGCCATCAAACAGCTGGCGCAGGATGGGTGTGCCGTGATTTACACCTCGCACTACATGGAAGAAGTCCAGGCCATTGCCGATCGCGTGGTCATCCTTGATCAAGGCCGGGTGTTGATCAAAGGGCCCCTGGCCGAACTGCTCAACGCCAACGGAACGTTGCTGCAATTGGCGCTTGAAGGCGATGAACCAGAACGCTTGCAATCCTTGCTGTCACCCTTTGGCGACGTCACGCTGCTGGGTACGGGCGTGCAGCTCACGCTGGCGTCACGGCGTAGTTTGGCTGGCGTCATCGCGGCCGTGGACGCGGCCGGTCTGGTGGTCCGCCATGCGCGTTTTGGCCACGCCGATTTGGAGCAATTGTTCATGTCGCTCACACACCACTCATTGCGAGACTGATCATGCTGCTGGCTTTGATGAAAAAAGAACTGCTGGCGTTGTCACGCGACATCCATGGCATGGGGGCGCTGTTCATCATGCCGATGGTGTTCATCATCGTCATGTCGATGGCGCTGAAAGACGTCTACACCCCCGCTACCAAGAGCCTGGCCTACGCCGTCGTCAATCAGGACCAAGGAAAAACGGCCGACAAACTGATCGAACGCTGGACCCAGGAAGCAGGAGCCGCACAGCCATTGCCCGAACAATGGCAAGACGAAGTGCGCGCCGGCCGCCTGAAATATGTGTTGCTGGTTGAAGCGGGATTTTCCAAAGTCATGGATGACCTTGCCAGTCATGGTGATGCCAAAGCGCGCCTGCTCACCGAGCCCGGTCTAGACAACAGCGTGTTCGCGACCAACCGCATGCGTCTGCTCGCCATCGCCGCACAACTGCGTGTGGAAGGCCTGCTGGCCAAGCTGCCCCGCCAACTGAATACCTCCGCGCTGACGGGTGACGCGCCCGTGGCGGCGGAGCGCATGAGCGTGGGGCCGCGCCCGACTGCGGTGCAGCAAAACGTGCCCGCCTGGCTTGTATTCGGCATGTTCTTTGTGGTGGCTTCTATCGCGGGCTTGTTCGTGGAAGAACGTGCATGCGGCGCCCTGTCGCGCTTGCGCAGCCTGGGTGCCAGGCCGTGGCAGTTGATCGTGAGCAAAATTATTCCTTATCTGGCCGTCAACGGCGTACAGGCGGCGCTGATGCTGGCGGTCGGTGTCTGGCTTATGCCCCAGATCGGCGGTGAAGGTTTGTCGCTTCAGGGTATTGACTGGGGCGCGTTGCTGCTGATGCTGTTGGCCATCAGTCTGGCCGCCGTCAGTCTGGCGTTGACCGTAGCCTGTCTCGTCAGCACCCACGCGCAGGCCGCCACCTTGGGCCCCATTCTCAACGTGCTGATGGCCGCCTTGGGCGGCGTAATGGTGCCACTGTTTGTGATGCCTCCAGTGATGCAAAAGATTGCAGCCTACTCCCCCATGAACTGGGGTCTGGAAGGCTTGCTTAATGTGTTGCTCCGCAACGGCGACGTCGCCAGCGTACTGTCCCAAGTCGGCCGACTGGCGGGTTTTTCAGCGCTGATGTTGATGATTGCCTTTTTACTGTTCCGACGGCGGATTTGACGCAGAAATCGCCCTAAATCCGGCAGTTACCTGACCAAAACACGCCGCCAAACCAATACTGGTGCGGGTTTGCGAATTTTAGTAAACGCACCCAGCAGGTAAACAACTACGCAAACAGACAAAGAGCGGCAGTTTGGCCAGTGAGGCTATGAGCGCTCGGAATGGAGCGCCTGGCAATACGGCCAAATCTGCTCCACGGTAGTTGGTGTCGCTGACTTCGACGGATGAGTGCTTGGCGCCAAGCGCGACAAATTTCACCGTGTAAATCACTTGTTGCCAGCGGTCCGGTCTGCCGCGGCACAATGGGCGCCATGCGCAAACATATTTCTGAAACCACCGGTCTGCAGCGTCTGGGCTACGGCTTGCTGGCTGGCCTGCTGACGGCGGCACTGCCGCTGCCGCTGGTATGGCCGCTTCGCGGGCTGCTGGCATGGTGTGCGGGCATTGCGGTCTACCTGCTGCTGGCCTGGTGGCTTTGCATGCGCTTTGACGGCCGGCGCACGCGCGAGCGAGCGCAGGCACAGGACGAACCCAGTGTGGTCATTTTTCTGGTGCTGGTATTGGCCACCCTGGCTTGCGTGGCTGCCATTGTCTTCATGATGCAGCACACGCGGGATCTCTCGGGCATGGAGCGCACGCTGCACATAGCGCTGTCGATGGCGGCGCTGGCGGCGTCATGGCTTTTCATCCAGGCTATTTTTGCCTTTCATTATGCGCACCGTTATTACCAGGAAGAACAACGCAAGCAGCCCGCCGGCCCCGGCCTGCAGTTTCCCGGTGGCGGGGATCCGGACTATTTCGACTTTCTGTATTACGCGCATGTGATCGGCATGACGTCGCAGGTGTCCGACGTGCAGGTGAGCTCGCGTGGCATGCGCCGGCTCACGACGCTGCATGCCATGCTGTCCTTTGCCTTCAATATGCTGATCCTGGCGCTCAGCATCAATGTGGTGGGCAGCGCGCTGCAGTAGACCTGGTTGGATCGCAGGAGAATCTAGGCCCGGCTTGTCAGGAGTTCGCGCTCAAGCCACTGCGTCAAGACGGCCGCAAAGCGCTCAGGCCCGATCGGGCCGCCAGCCATCTCTTGCGCGCTGACGGTGCCGTGCCGCAGCAGGGACTCATGCTGGCGGTAGCCCATGGCGTCACAGAGCAAGGCCCAGTCAACCGGGCCCACCAGGGTACCGGCTACCAGCAGCACGCCACTGCGGCACCTGCGCTGCGCCAGACCCACCAGCTTGCGGCCCTCGGCATTCACCAGCTCCCATGGCGACAGGCCGCCAAAGCAGGCCCAGCTCACGGTGCTGACCGCGCTGGCCTCATGGGCGCTTGGCAGTTCCTGCGGCGGCAGGGCACGCGCGGCCACGCCGAACGCCTTGAGTACCTCCACATGCAACTGCCCCAAGTGCCGATAGCTGTCGATCAGGCCCTTGCAAACCCAAGGGTGCTCCGGCGGCAAAACGACCGAGACGCTGACCAGCCACGGGCCGGTCAGAACAGCGCCGCCGCCTGACTCACGCAGCGTCAGTTCGGCCCGTCCGCGGAGGCGGCGTTCGATGTCATCGCGCAGGGCGCGTTGCGAACAACCCAGCACAATGGCGGGCGCGGCGTAGGTCCAGACACGAAAACGCGGGCCTGCCCCTGCCAGCGCAAGCTCACGACGGTTCCACGCCTGCTCTTGAAGGGCGGGGTTTACGGCAGCTCCTTCAGCACGGCAATCGGCTTGCCCCGGGCGAAGGTCTCGCCGGCTGGCACCAGGATCTTCTCGACGCGGCCGTCATCGGGTGCCACGATGTCCTGGTTCGCCTTGACCAGAACAACATTGGCCAGTGTCTGTCCGGCGCGCACGGTGTCGCCCTCGGCCACCAGCCATTTGTCCAGCAGCGCCTCGGTGGCCGGGTCAATGTCTTTCCAGGCGTCAGGACTGAGCGTGATGCCGGTCATGCGGCGACTCCTTCCGCCATGCGCGCCTGCATCAGCTTTTGAACCGCTTCAACGATGCCCTTCACCTGCGGTATGACAAACTGTTCCAGCGGCCGGCTGTAGGGGATTGGCACATTGGGCAGCGCGAGCCGCTTGATCGGCGCTTTCAGGACCACTGTGTCCAGGTTTTCCGCCACGGTGGCCGAGATTTCACCGGTCAGGCCAAAGCCCAAGTAGTCCTCGTCGGCGATCAGGAGCCGTCCGGTTTTGGCCACGGACTTGAGCACCGCAGCGCGGTCGAGCGGCACCAGCGTGCGCAGGTCAATCACTTCTGCGTTGATGCCCTCGCGCGCCAGTTCGTCCGCCGCCAGCAGCGCCTTCTGCACCATCTGGCTGATCGTCACGATGGTGGCGTCCTGCCCTTCGCGCACCACCTTGGCCTGCCCGAACGGGATGGTGTAGCCCGCCTCGGGCACCTCGTTGCTGCTGCCCTCGAAATACGCCATCCACGGCAGGCCCATGATGCCCTTGTGGTACATGAACATGACCGGGTTGTCATCGCGGATGGCCTGGATCATCAGGCCTTTGGCGTCGTAGGCGTTCGACGGCACCACGACCTTGAGGCCCGGCATGTGGGCAAAGGTGGCGTACAGACACTGCGAGTGCTGGGCGGCGTCGTTGTAGCCGCCGCCAATCGCGGTCGTCAGCACCACCGGCAGCTTGAGGTTGCCGCCGGCCATGTAGGTGTTTTTGGCCAGGTGGTTGTAGATCTGGTCCATGCAGACGCCAAAGAAGTCGACAAACATCAGCTCCACGATCGGTCGCAGGCCAGCGGCGGCCGCACCGGTGGCGGTCCCGATGAAGGCCGTCTCGGAGATCGGCGTGTCCATGATGCGGTCCGGGCCGAACTTGTCGAGCAAGCCACCGGTGGCGCCAAAGATGCCGCCGTAGGCGCCAATGTCTTCGCCCATGACGAACACATTGGGGTCGCGTGTCATTTCCTGCGCCATGGCCTCCGAGATTGCCTGGGCCATGGTGAGTTTGCGGGTCGTGCTCATGTTCTGCTCCTGGAATTTTGGGTTGCCGGTTCAGGCAAAGACATCATTGAGCGCATCCTGCGCGGCCGGATAGGCGCTCTGGCGGGCAAAGGCGAAGGCACCGGCCACCCGCTCTTTGGCCCGGGCCACGATGACGCCTTCTTCGGCGTCGGTCATCAGGCCGCGGCTTTTCAGCAGGGCGGCCAGCTTCGGGATCGGATCGTTCTTGCGCAGATTGCTGACCTCGTCCTTGGGTCGATAGACCTCCGGGTCGCCCTGAAAATGGCCCAGGTAACGGTCGGTCTTCACCTCGATCAGACTCGGGCCCTCGCCGAGACGGGCGCGCTCGATCGCGGGCGCCACCGCCTCATACACTTCCAGCGCGTCATTGTTCGCGACCTTGATGCCGGGTATGCCGTAAGCCGATGCGCGGTCCGCCACCCACTCGATACTGGTCGCGTTGGACTTTGGCACCGAGATCGCCCAATTGTTGTCTTCGCAGACGAAGATCACCGGCAAGCGCCAGAGCGCAGCAAGGTTCAGGGACTCATGAAACGAACCCTGATTGGCGGCGCCTTCACCAAAGAACGCAACCGCCACCCAGTCTTCCCCCATTTTCTTGGCGGCCAGGCCAGCCCCGCAGGCCGGCGGCAAACTGGCCCCGATGATGCCGCTGCAACTGAACTTGTGCTCGGGGTCAAACAGGTGCATGTGGCCGCCCTTGCCCTTGCCCAGTCCCGTGACCTTGCCAAACATCTCGGCCGTCATCTTGTCGAGCGGCACGCCTTTGGCAATCGCAAAGTGATGCGGCCGGTGGGTGCCCACCACCGTGTCTTCCTTCTTCAGATGGGCGCAAACGCCGACCGCGACCGGCTCCTGACCAGCCGCCAGATGCATCTCACCGGGCACGGGGCCGGAGCCAATATCGAATGCCAGTCCTTTTTGAATCTGGGGCGGCAATTTGCCCTCCAGGTAGACGTTGGCCATGGTCTCTTCGTAGTTCCGGATTTCGACCATCGTCTCGTACATCCAGAGCAGTTTTTCCGGGCTGGCTTGCATGCTCATCTCCTTGAAGTTGTGCGAGGCCTGATGCCGGGATGTGTCTTGCGTGACGCTCGGCATGGGGAAGGAAAAGGGTCAGCATAGGCTTGCAAGCATTCGATTTTTTGATTTTTATCAACCGCCCATCAGGCCAGCCGGCGAACCCGTCGCCCGGTGCAGCGCGGCCAGGCACGACCTGTACCCGCTACCATTGCTTTCATGAAAAAGAACCTGCACCCGGCCCGCGCGGCCTGTCCTTGCGACAGCGGCGAAACCTATGGCAACTGCTGCGGCCCGTGGCACGCCGGTCTGGCCGACGGTGTGTACGCCCCCACGCCCGAGGCGCTGATGCGCTCGCGCTACAGCGCCTATGTGCTAGGGCTGATCGACTATTTGCTGGCCACCTGGCACCCGTCCACCTCGCCGGGCGAGCTGGAATTGCCGCCGCTCAAATGGCTGGGGCTGGAGCTGCGCCACGCGCAGGCCACCGGGGAGGCCGGGGTGGTGGAATTTGTGGCGCGCTACCGCGAGAACGGGCGCGCTGGGCGCATGCACGAGACCAGCCGCTTTGTGCGGGAAGACGGGCGCTGGTACTACATCGACGGCGTGCTGGCGCAGGACGACACCCAAGCCTGAATGGCAGCGGCCTCAGGGCTGCGACCGTGCCCGCGCCAGGGCCACATACCAGTCCAGACAAGCCGGGTTGGCCATCGCCTCGCGGTTGAGCACCTTGTCCAGCGGCTGCCCCAGCAGCAGCTTCTTGATCGGCAGCTCCTGCTTCTTGCCCGACAAGGTGCGCGGAATCTCCGCCACCTGAAAAATTTCATCGGGAACAAAGCGCGGCGATAAGGCGGTTTTGATCGCGTTCACCAGCTTGGCCCGGACGGTGTCGTCCAGCGCCAGACCTTCGCGCAGCACCACAAACAGCGGCATGTAACTCTCGCGCCCCAGGTATTCGAGATCGACCACCATCGAGTCCAGCACTTCGGGCAGCGCCTCCACCGCGCTGTAGAGCTCGCTGGTGCCCATGCGCAGGCCGTGGCGGTTGATGGTGGCATCCGAGCGGCCATAGATCACGCAGCCGCCGTTGCGCCCGATCTTGAGCCAGTCGCCATGACGCCAGACGCCGGGGTAGGTGTCGAAGTAGCTGGCCAGGTAGCGCTGCTTGCCCACGTCGCCCCATAAATACAGCGGCATGCTCGGGATCGGCTGGGTGCACACCAGCTCGCCCACCTCATCGATCACCGGCTCACCCTGCTCGTTCCTGGCCTCGACCGCGCAGCCGAGCAGGCGGCACTGCATTTCACCGGGAATCAAAGGCAATTCACGGTTGCCCCCGATGAAGGCACCACAAAAATCGGTACCGCCAGAAATATTGCACCACCAGATATCGCCCCCACGCTCGCCCACTGCGTGTGGGTCGCTGCCCCCCGAGGAGGCCATGCCTTGCTTGGGGCGGCCCGGCGCGGCGGCATTCGCCCTCAAATGGGCAAACTGCTCGGTCCCCCAGGCCTGCGCCTCGGGACTCAAGGGTGAGCCGGTGCTGCCCAGCGCCCGCACACGGGAGAGGTCGCCGCATTCGCCCAGGTTCACATCGGCCTTCAGGCAGTTGGCATAAAACGCGGCACCGGCGCCAAAAAAGGTCACTTTCAGCTCGGCGGCAAAACGCCACAAGGTGGTCCAGTCAGGCGCCACTTTGCTGCCCGCGGCATCGACGCTGCGCCCGCCCGGGCTGCCGTCAAAAAGGCAGCAGGTGGTGCCGCTGAGCAGGCCACTGGCTTGCGCGTTCCACATCACCCAGCCGGTGGTGCTGTACCAGTGGTAGCGCTCGCCGAGCGTGTTGGGGTCGTAACTGCAGCCGATGTCGTTGTGCAGGTTTTTCAGCGCCAGTGCCACCAGTATCGTGCCGCCATGGCCGTGCACAATCGGTTTGGGCAGGCCCGTGGTGCCACTCGAATAGACCACCCACAGCGGATGATCGAAGGGCAGCCAAAGCGGCTCGAAGGCGTCAGTCTTTGCATCATTTTGGCCTGTAGCCTCCGTGAAACAAGCTTGACTAGCTACTGTTTTAATAGTGTCTGTAGGCAGCCCCAGGTTGCTCTGCAGAATCAGATGCCGCACCGAGGGCAGTGCCGCGCACAGCTCGGCCAGCACCGCGCGACGGTCCAGCTCGCGCCCGCCGTAGGTGACGCCGTCGCAGGCGATCAGCACCTTCGGTTCGATTTGCTGGAAGCGGTCCAGCACCGCGTTGCTGCCCATGTCAGGCGCGCAAACGCTCCACACCGCACCGATGCTCACCGTGGCCAGAAAAGCCACCATCGTCTCCGCACTGTTGGGCAGGTAGGCGGCGACGCGGTCGCCCGCAAGCACCCCTTGCGCCTGCAGGTGCAGTGCCAGCGAGGCGACCTGGCGGCGCAGCTCGGGCCAGCTCAACTGCCGGGCCGGTGCGCTGCCTAGCGTCTCTTCATTGTGGCTGAGGATGGCCGGGAAGCCGCCCGCATCGGCCGCGGCCACATGGCGCAACACCTGCTGCGCATAGTTGACGCGGGCACCGGTAAACCAGCGCGTGTTGGGCATCGGCGCACCGTCACACACCGCGCTGTGCGGCGTCGGCGACTGCAGGTCAAAGTAGTCCCAGATGCTTTGCCAGTAAGTGTCCAGATCGGTCACCGACCAGCGCCACAAAGCGTCGTACGAATCAAACGACAAGCCGCGGTGCTGGCGCAGCCAGTTTTGGTAGAGGCGAATTTGGGGCACGCAGGGCGGCGCTAGGGAGGGGGTCATGGGTCGAGGGTAATCCGGTTTTGACTAAAAGAACAAAAGCGACTGACGCCTGTTTGACACCGGCAAGTCTGCGTGCCGGCTTTTCGTGAGCCCCGCAAAGGACGCCAGCAGGAATTGGTCGCAGCCGCAGTTTGCTATAATATATATAGCTACTTAGGCAGTAAATACGGGGGCTGGAGCCCTGTTTTGTCTATAAAACGGGGACTTGTCCGCGCGCTCATTTGGCCTTCGGTCGGCCGTACCTGGCCGTGAAGCTGGCTTGCCCCAGGCTGTTGCCGTGGATCATGTAGCCAGTCAGCGCAGCGGTGGCGTCAGCCGGCACTTCAAGTTTGTCTTTCAGGGCATACACGGTGAAGATGTAGCGGTGCGGTTTGTCGCCCGCCGGTGGGCAAACGCCACCCCAGCCCGCCACACCGAAGTCGATGCGCGCCTGGCTGGCGCCTGGGGGCAGGTTGGCCCCGCCCACCGCCCCGGCGTCGGCCGCGAGCGCGTTCACCTCAAACGGGAGGTTGATCACCATCCAGTGCCACCAGCCTGAGCCGGTGGGTGCGTCCGGGTCGTACATGGTGACGGCAAACGCCTTGGTCGCCTTGGGCGCGCCGCTCCACTTGAGCGCTGGTGATTTGTTGTCGCCGGCGCAGCCGAAGCCATTGAACTCGAAGCGCTGGGCGATGGTGCCGCCCGCCTTGATGTCGGGGCTGCTGAGGGTAAAACCGGCCGCTTGGGCCAGGCTGGCGCCGCCGATCAGGGTGGCGGCCAACACGGTATGTTTGAGGGTCTGCTTCATGCGGTGCGCTCCAAAATTTTGATGATAAGAGCGTGCCGCCTGGGCTGCATCAGGGTATTCCCAGCCCAAGCCGCATCACCCCCAATGCTGGCTCCCAATGCCGGCCAGCTCGAAAGCCAATAAGGTGACCCTGCCCAACTTGAAGGACCAAGACGATTTCGCTTCGACTGCCTCGGCATTGGCTGGACGCCATCAAAGCAGCCGCAAATTCCCGGGATGTGCTCTACCAATCATTGATCACGATATGGCTGCAAGAGAAGGTGCATGTTCACTGATGACTGCGCAATCTGCGTGACCTGGGCGCGTCCAAGTGGAGGACCTGGCGCGCTTCGCGGCAGAAGCGGGCCGCACCTCTTGCCGGGCTTTCGCAGTGCGCCAGACGGCCCGGCTGGTGCAAGCGTCCGGCGTGTCCGTACCCGTGCCGGCCGCGGACTCTTGAAAACTGTCAGGCGCCTGTCGACTTTCGGAACTGACTTTTCCAAACCCGACATTGGCACCTGCAGCGTGACCGTCGGCAATGGGACGCTGATTTCTTCAAAATCTACTTCGGCAATCGATCAAGAGCGGACGCTTGCAAGCTGCGCTCGTTTCACTTTTCGATAACCTTCTCCTTCTGTTGTGTTCGCCTGCCTGGCACAAGAAGTCGAGATGGTTTCATAGACTCCAGAAACTCCTTGTTGTGGCCGATGAGGACTTGAAAACGAGGATTTTTTGACTATAAAAGAACACGGCAAACTTCGCATTTGTACTTCGATCGGGGCGGCACTATTTGGTAGTAGATGACGCCCTGATTCGAGCCTTGCCGTCACTTGCTTGATGAGGAGGTTGAAATGACACGCAAATATATCGATTGCCGGGAATTCCCGAGTGAGATGAATTGCACAGTAGCGCTATCGGCCGATACGGACAAAGAGTTGCTGGATGCGGCTGTGCAGCATGCTGTGTCGGTCCATCGGCATGAGGACACGCCGGAATTGCGCACACAGCTGCAGCAGTTATTCAAAGAAGGCACACCGCCCATCGTGGCTCCTCGCAAGTAGCGGGCCTTGCAGTGCAGCCGGTGAATGACGCCAGTTATCGATCGGGGCATTCAGTGGTGATGCCGGTTACTTCGTAATTTTCCGTCCGGCAATAACAAGTGTGATACCTCCCGGCATCGCTACGGAGGCAAGCACAAGCCGTTGCGTATTAGATTCCGAATATCCCGGTACGATTCGGCCCATGGATACAAGCACGCTTTACCCCCCGTCTCATCCAAGCCCGCCTCAAAGAGGCCCTGGCTTGAGGTGGATGTGGTGATCGAAAACGCCGCCGGGCAACTGGTGGGCATCGAGGTCAAAGCCAGCGCCGGCGTCAAGGAAAGCGATCTGCGTGGCCAGAAAAAACTGGCCAGCGTCGCGGGCGTTCAGTTCAAGATGGGGGTGCTGCTGTATGACGGCCTAGAGACCTTGCCACTGGGTGATGGCCTGTGGGCTGTGCCCTTGTCTACCTTGTGGGGAAAGGAGTGCTGACAGCGCGGTGCGGCCTTACCGCGCCGGTCAGGCTGATGAGCGGGCGCAGCGCGGGATTCCTATTTCGATCAACGTTTGCTCAGCGACGAATACGTTGTTCAAGAAATAGCGGCTGCGTGCTGTTGCCCTTCAAGCGAAATGTTGACAACTCCCCAGCCACTGACTCTTTAAGACACAAAGCCGACAGTCAAGTTTCCAGAAAGAAGTCATAAAACCGCTAGTTGAACGACCCACGTTGGACCCGCACGGTGGGTGGTAAGGGGACTGTTTGCAGCCGTTACCTCTCCGATTGAGGTCAGGGCTATGGACGATTGAGGCAGCTTGGATACGGTGCTGGCTCGTCCGGTACTTTGGAACACAGCTTAATAGGGTTAAGCATTTGTAGGCGCCCCACCCATTTTTGTTGATCAAGCTTGAGTGGTTTATCAGAAACTTCGCCTCTTTCCGACCACTGAATTGTATATAAGTCCTTTTCACCTCTGAGCGCAATTATTAGCGTTGACTCACTGTAACTATCCGTCGGATTTGCCGTTCCGCAACTCGTGATAGTAACGAAGGAACTATAGCCATCAATTTTTGTATCCCCAGGACCAACAGAATTGAAAGAACTAGGACAAACCTTTCGGAATCCATTTGAAATCAATTCGGCAAATGCCTTTGGCGAAGCATTTGGATTTAAAGCTAGCCCTTTATAGCCAGTCACTGTGATCATTTGCGACCATTTCTTTATTGATTCTCCCGCAAGAACAGATTCTTGAATATAGCTGCTGTCCTTTGCTTCTTCAAAGACTAGATCGAAGCCCTTAGGAGATGAAAGCATTACAAGCTGGCTGAAAATTGGGGTGATTTTTTTGAGCGCGGCTTCATTCTTTTGGGGGAGACTACTTTGCGAAAAACCAAGTGAGGGAAGCATTGAAATGACAATGAACGTGACAAATATCTTCAGCATATAGACCTCGACGGGTTGTTACTGTTAAAAGGAAAAGTAATGCAGTGAAACCCAACTGTTAGCACTCATTTGCCACGCTGCAATTCTGCTAGAAATCATGAGCGCGTCTTGGACGAAGATAAACCATGTTGGACTGAACCGCGCAAGTCTAGCTCACTGGAAGTTCTGGAAGAATGTCGGCTCCCGCTGCACAGGAGGCGTTCGCACTGCGCTTTTGAGGCGTGTGTTTACGACTTTAAAAAAATCGTCTCCAAAATCCAACGCCCCGCAAACCCGCATGAATGCTAGAGGCGTGTTTACGACTTCAATTGCGCGAAACAGTGTACGCATCACGCAAATTGACGATCAAGACCGCACTCAGACAAGTGCTAACTCCTGTCCGCCAAAACAACAACTGGGATTGAGCCAGAGAAAAGACTTTAGAATTTCGTAGCGCTGTGCAGGAAAGCGTTTTGCCCACACAAAAAACCACAGGGATTTCATGAACAATCAAGTGCTAACAAGGCGTGCAACGTTGATCACACTGACAAGCGCAGTGGGTCTGCTAGCAGCGTGCGCCAATGGATACCGATACCGAGATCGCTCAGGACGATATGTCCCAGTCCCGGTGGCGAATTTCAAGCTTCAACGCGCATCGGTTCGGTGGCAGGACAACCCTGGGTTTTTTGTTTCGATAGGAGTCGTCGCCTACGGGGGTGTAAGCAGTGCCGCCATGCGAGAAGCTACAAAGCCAACGTCCCCGCAAGCGAGACAAGCGACCTCGGACATGAACCTCATTCGCAACCTCTTCAAGGAAGAATTGAGCGCCACGCTCAAGGACCGGTTGAAGAACTCAGGTGTCGAGGAAGGCGTCGATCAACTCATCGTGGTCACGCCGGTGTCCGGCCACCAAACAGGTGCAGAAACAGTGATGTCGTTGAGGACTGTCGTTTTGGACATGGCAAGCAAAGAGAAGTGGCAGTACGACGTTGGAGTTACCAGTGGCCCATTGGTTTTGGGTCCACAAAACAACAAGCCAACGAACCAATACGTCCATGACTATGTATCCACGATCATTTCAGTCTTCAAGGACGGTAGGTTGATCGACTGAAAGCGGCCCTGCCCTGGAGCTTGCGGGTAAGAACGCAGGTGTTTTTCTGTGCCCAGGCCAAATTGCGACCGGGGGAATGTTGCGTGCACAGTGCTAGTGGAGATCGAAGCGCTTGACTCGGCCGGTCACCAAGGGTGCCGCACTAGAGGGTTAGTGTGATTCCTTGGCCGTCCCGGTCAAGGTAGTTCACGTGATAGCCGTACTTCTTGAGGGCAGCCGAATCCCGGCGGTCCTGAGGCGTGTCATAGTTGAACCAGAGTGTGGGCGCTTCAGAGTCGACGATGACAAGGGCCACGGCTTCTTCATCGGGATGCTTGAAGTAGTTGTTGTTTGTGCTGCACACGTAGTGCTTGGCCTTGACCACCTTTAACAGGTCATTGGTGACGTTGGCCCGACTCCCGTGGCGGCTGACTTGATCACATCGGCAGGCAAAGGTGGCCGCCACCGGACGTTTACGGTCCTGCGTGGTCTCATCAACATGAATCGACACCCATCATTCAGTTTCACGACTTGTCTGTCGTGAATGTGGCGAGGAATTCAACTACCCAAACTGTGCAGGCCAAGCCAGATCGCGCAATCGCCGATGCGCCGCGTCTTCAAGATCCGGCGGCACGGACTGCCTGGAATTCAAGTAATGGTTGCTGAAGACCTCCAGATAGGTTTCCAGCGTCTCGGCTGCATGTGTCTCTCCGCCCAAGGCCAGGCACAGTGCGGCCACCTCCGAGGTGCACAGGTGGTCATCGCGGGTCGAGCGGCGCAGGCGGTAGCGCGAGAGTTGTTCGGGCTGCAGGCTGAGCACCGGCAAGTGGTTCAAGTAGGGGCTTTTGCGAAACATCTTGCGCGCCTGCGACCAGGTGGCATCCAGCAGGACAAACAACGGGCGTTTGCCGGCAAGCACCGGCACCTCGGTCACGACGCGCTCAGGGGCGACATACTCGCCGGGAAACACCAGATAGGGTGCCCATTGCGGGTCGGCCAGCAGAGTCAGCAAGGCGGGGTCCACTTGCGTGCGCGACCAGCCAAAAGCGGCGGTGTCCGGCACCACGTCGGCGATCAACCAGCCGGTGTTGCTGGGTTTGAGCGGCTCCATGTCGCACATGATCAGGCACATGCCAGCGCGGGTCGTCACCTGGGGCCGCAAGGCGCACAGGCAGTGGCTGAAGATCACCCGGCAAGCGGGACAGCGCGGCGCGTGCGAACCCCGGGCAACAAAGGGCTTGTCAAGGCTCGCCAGGCTGGCCTTGCGCTGCTCGCGCAGGCGGGCGACCGCATGGCTCACGCCAGGTGTTTTCCGACAATGCCGGCCAGCTCGAACATCGTCACCTGCGGCTTGCCGAACACGGCCAGCAGTTTGGCGTCGGCATTGATGTTGCGCTTGTTGACGGCGTCCTGCAGATTGTTGGCCTTGATGTAGTCCCACAGCTTCTTGATCACCTGCGGCCGCGCCACCGGTTCCGCGCCAATCACGGCGGCCAATGCCGCGCTGGGCTGCAGGCCGGCGGCTGGGCTGGCGACTTTTTTGACCGCTGCCTTGCGCGGCGTTTTGGCGCTGGCCTTGGCCGCGGCTTTGGGGCTGGCCACTTTTTTAGCGGCTTTCTTGGCTGCAGCCCCCGTTGTTGCTGCTCGAGCTGCTCCTGTTTTTGCAGCTACCGAGGCCCCGGCTGCCGACTTGGCGGCGGTTTTGCGCGGCGGGAATTTGCTTGGTGCAAACTCAAAATTCACTTTGCCGGCCTCGGCGTCCCAGGCCAGCATGGCTTTGAAGCCGCGCCGGGTGCGCATGGAGACAAACTTGTCGAGCAAATCGGTCTTGCCGGTGGCCAGTAACTTGGCGATCTGCTCGCGCTCAATCGGCTGCTGCAGGATGATCTGGCCGGTCTTGAAGTCGCAGCTGGGCGTGGCCTGGGCGTCGGTGGGCACGGACTTTTCGCAGACGTAGTTCTTGCCATGCTCAAACACGGGAGCACCGCATTTGGGACAGGCGCCCAGTGACTCCTGGCCACTGAAGTCGATCAGTTCACCGCTTTCCTCGCCCTTCTTGTCGTCGCCAAAGTCAAATTCGAGCTTGTAGTTTTTGCTTTCCTCGTCGAACTTGATCACCATCTCAGCCGTGAACGGCCAGCCCGCCTTGGAGCGGAAACCCTCCAGCGGGCCAATCTTTTTGTCGCGCAGAAACTGCTCCACTTCGGCCACTTCAAAGGTTCGCCCGGCCGGGGTCTTGCCAAAGGAGAAGCCGCAGCCTTCCTCCGCGCCGGTCTTGCCGGTGCAGGTGTAGCGGCGGTAGTTTTCCTTGATGATGCCGCCGCAGTTCGGGCACGGTGCTGTCAAAGTGGCGTAGTTGCCGGGGACGGTGTCGCGGTCGTATTCCTTGGCCTGCTTCACCATGCGCTCGGTCATGGCGGCAATCTCGGCCATGAACTCAGCCCGGCTGAGCTGACCGTGCTCCATCAGTGCCAGCTTGTGTTCCCACTCGCCGGTCAATTCGGCTTTGGACAACTCCTTGACATCCAGGCCGCGTAAGAGCGTCATGAGCTGAAACGCCGATGCGGTGGGGATCAGCTCGCGGCCTTCGCGCAGCATGTATTTCTGCGTCAGCAGGCCTTCAATGATGCTGGCGCGGGTGGCCGGTGTGCCCAGGCCTTTTTCGTGCATGGCGGCGCGCAGCTCATCGTCTTCAATGGTTTTCCCGGCGCCTTCCATGGCGCCCAGCAGCGTGGCTTCGGTGTAGCGTGCGGGGGGTCGGGTTTTCAGGCCACGGGCCTCGACCGTCTGCGCCGTGACGCGTTCACCGGCTTGCACCGGCACCAGGCGCTGGCCCTTGTCGCCGTCTTTGGCGCCGTCACGATCCGTCACTTCATCGACGGCCTCTTTGCCGTAAATGGCCAGCCAGCCGGGCTTGACCAGCACCTTGCCTTCGGTCTTGAAGCTGTGGCCGGCGGCCACGGAAATTCGGGTCGTGATCTGGTATTCAGCGTTCGGGAAAAACACCGCCATGAAGCGGCGCACCACCAGGTCATAAATCTTCTGCTCGGCTTCGCTCAAGCCGCTGGGCGCCTGCAGGGTCGGGATGATGGCAAAGTGGTCACTCACCTTGCTGTTGTCAAAGATTCGTTTGCTGGGGCGAATGTAGTTGTTGTTCAGCGCCGTCAATGCGTGTGGTGCCAGATGGCGCATGGCGCTTTTTGAGAGCATCTCGAACGTTTGCTTGACCACCGGCAGGTAGTCCTCGGGCAGCGCGCGCGAGTCGGTGCGCGGGTAGGTCAGGGCTTTGTGACGCTCGTACAGGCTTTGCGCGATCGACAGCGTGGTTTTGGCGGAAAAGCCGAACTTGCCGTTGGCCTCACGCTGCAGGGAAGTCAAGTCAAACAGCAAGGGAGAAGCCTGCGTGGTCGGCTTGCTCTCTTCGGTGACGCTGGCGGTTTGGCCACGCACGGCATCGGCAATCGCTTGCGCTTCGCGCTGCTGCCACAGGCGGTCGGCCTTGAGCTCCGGGTCGGCCTCCTCAAGGTTACCGGCGGCGGCATTGGCGGCGGCTTTTTTCCACTGCGGGTCAAACCATTTGGCCGGGTAGTCGCCCGCCTGCGCGGCGAAGGTGGCGTGCACCTCCCAATAGTCGCGCGACACAAAGGCGCGGATTTTTTCCTCGCGCTCCACCACCACGCTCAAGGTCGGTGTTTGTACCCGGCCCACGGTGGTCAGAAAGAAGCCGCCGTCGCGCGAGTTGAACGCCGTCATGGCGCGCGTGCCGTTGATGCCGACCAGCCAGTCGGCCTCCGAGCGGCAGCGCGCCGCGTCGGCCAGCGGCAACATTTGTTCGTTGGAGCGCAGGGTGTTGAAACCGTCGCGAATGGCTTGCGGCGTCATGGACTGCAGCCACAAGCGGCGCACCGGCTTGCCCAGCGGCTTGGCCCCGCCCGCATATTGCTCGATCAGGCGAAAGATCAGCTCGCCCTCGCGCCCGGCATCACAGGCGTTGATGAGTTGGTCCACATCCTTGCGCTTGGCCAGTTTGACCACGGCGTTCAGGCGCGTTTTGGTTTTGTCCACCGGCTTGAGATCAAAGTGCGGCGGAATCACGGGCAGGTGGGCAAAGCTCCACTTGCCGCGCTTGACGTCAAATTCTTCCGGCGCCTGAATCTCCAGCAAGTGGCCTACCGCACTGGTGACGACGTAGCTGTCGCTTTCAAAATGCTCGTCGTGCTTGTCGAACTTGCCCGCCACCGGCGTGAGGGCGCGCACGATGTCTTGGGCGACTGACGGTTTTTCGGCAATGATCAATGTTTTCATCTGACTACAATCCAGTTTCTCGCGGGCGCCCGGGCGCTCGCACATGCACGTGGGCACGCACACACGCGCCCATACGAGTTCACGATACCAAATTTTTTAGACCGGTCCCCAAGTGAGCAAAAAAAACGTCGCCGCAGGCAATCGCCGCATTCAAACCCGGCGCTCCGGCGTCCATGGCAAGGGAGTGTTTGCCGTGCAGCCGATTGCCGAGGGCGAAACCCTGATCGAGTACGTGGGCGAGATCATCAGCTGGCCCGAGGCGCAGGCGCGCCATCCCCATGACCCGGGCAACCCAAACCACACGTTTTATTTTCACGTGGATGAAAACCATGTGATTGATGCGCTGTACGGTGGCAACTCGTCGCGCTGGATCAACCATGCGTGCGACCCGAACTGCGAGGCCGAAGAGCAAAACGGCCGCATCTTCATCAAGGCCTTGCGCAACATCGAGGCGGGCGAAGAGCTCAATTACGACTATGGCCTGATCATCGACGAGCGTTACACCCCCAAGCTCAAGGCCGAATACCCGTGCTGGTGTGGTTCCGCCAAGTGCCGCGGCACGCTGCTGGCGCCCAAACGCGGCCGCCGCTGACGAGGCATGGACACCCACGTCATGGACGCCATCCGGGAGGCCGTGCTGCCCGACCTGCCCGGCTTTCGCGCCGAGTGGCTGCCCCAAATCGATTCCACCAACAGCGAGTTGATGCGCCGCGCCCGTGCCGGGCGGCTGGAGCCGGTGCTGCTGGTGGCCGGGCAGCAAACCGCCGGGCGCGGGCGTTTGGGGCGGCAGTGGTTCAGTGACACAGGCGCCGACGCCAAACTGGGCAGCGAGGGTTCCCTCACTTTCTCGCTTGGCTTGCCATTGGCGCCGCTGGACTGGTCTGGCCTGTCCCTGGCCGTGGGTGTCAGCGTGGTCCGCAGTCTTCATCCCGATCTGCGTTTGAAGTGGCCCAATGATGTGTGGCTGCGCGACCGCAAGCTGGCGGGCATTCTGATTGAAACCGCCAATCTGGCCGACACCCCCGAGGCTCGCTATGCCGTGGTGGGCGTCGGCATCAACATGAAACCGCGTGCGGCCACCGGCTTGAGCACGCCGCCGGCTTGGCTGGGCGAGGTGTTGCCAGGCGTCGAAGCGCCAGAGGCGCTGCTGCGCATTGCCGCGCCGCTGGTGCGAGCGCTCAAGCTATTCGAGGCCAACGGGTTTTCAACCTTCCAGGCCGGTTTTAATGAGCGGGACGCGTTGGGCGGCCTGGCCGTTACTCTCAGCGACGGCACGACGGGTGTTGCGCAGGGGGTGGATGGCATGGGCGCCTTGCTGGTGCACACGGCGCACGGCCTGAAGAAAGTCACCAGCTCCGAAGTGAGTTTGCGGCCCCTGAACCCGCCGCCCTACGAAAATCTCTAGCCCTCCCCAGCGAAGACCGCTTGCCGGCACTCTATCGACCATGTTGCGTTCTTTTGTCCTGGCCCTGCTGCTGATCAATGGTCTTTACTTCGCCTGGTCGCAGGGTTTTTTGCAGTCTTTGGGGCTTGCACCCGCAGCGCAGACGGAACCCCAGCGCCTGGCCCAGCAGATCAAACCCGGGGCCTTGCAGGTGCGCACGGTGCAGGAGTTGCGCCTGACTGCAGCGCCGCCCGTGGCACCCAAGCCCGGCACGTGCTGGCAGGCGGGCGTGTTTGAGGGGGCTCAGGCCACGCTGCTGCGCGAGGCACTGGTCGCGGCAGATTTGCCCGCAGGCGCATGGTCGCTGGACCCGGTCCTGGAGCCCGGGCGCTGGATCGTCTACATGGGCAAATTCGCCAATGCCGAGGCACTGGCGAAAAAAAGTGCTGAGCTCGCCGGCTTGAAGCTGAAAATTGAGCCCTTGAAAGACCCGGCGTTGCGCCCGGGACTGTCGCTGGGCGGCTACGAGACGCAGGCAGCGGCCAATGCCGCACTCGCCGTCCTGGTCCAGCGCGGTGTGCGCACGGCGCGGGTGCTGCCGGAGCGCGCCGAGGTGCGCGGTGTGATGCTGCGGCTGCCCGCGGCCGATGAAGCGCTGCGCGGCAAGCTCGATGCGCTCAAGCCCGCGCTGGCAGACAAGGCCTTGAGCCCGTGCTCGTGAGTTCGCGTCCGGGCGTCAGGCCGGCGCCGCCTCAGAACTGCTGGCCCAAAAGCGCACGCTGAAGCGGGCCCCCGGGCGCGTCTGCCCGGGGTGGGTGGGCTCCAGGCTGACCGTGGCGTTGTGCTGGTGCGCGATTTCCATCACGATCGGCAAGCCCAAGCCGGTGCCATCGGCCTCGGTCCCCAGCGCGCGGTAAAAGGGTTGGAAGATCAGCTCGCGCTCGACCTCCGGCACGCCGGGGCCGGAGTCCTCCACCTGCAGCATCAGCGTCTTGCCAAACGGGTCGGTCAGCACCCGCGCCGTGATGACGCCGGGTTGGCTCAGGCTGGACGGCGTGTAGTTGATGGCGTTGTCCACCAGGTTGCGTATCAGCTCCTTGATCAGCGTCGGGTTACCCGCCAACTGGCCTGACTCGGTGCCCGGTTGCGTGCCTTCATAACCCAGATCAATCTGTTTTTCAATCGCCCTGGGTACGCAATCGCGCACCACCGCCATGGTCAGTTCGGCCAGATCGCAGACCTGGCGCGGCATCGCCTGGCCACTGCTTTCGGCCCGTGCCAGCGCCAGCAACTGGTTGACGCTGTGGGTCGCCCGGATACTGGCGCGGCCGATCTGGCGCAGCGATTGTTTCAACTCTTCGGCGCTCGCCCCCTCGCGTTGCGCCAGTTCCGCCTGCATGCGCAGCCCCGCCAGCGGTGTCTTGAGCTGATGGGCCGCGTCGGCCAGAAAACGCTTTTGGGTCGCAATCGAATCTTTCAGCCGCAGCAGGAGGTCGTTGACCGAATGCACCAGGGGTGCGACTTCCAGCGGGACGGCCTGCGCCTCGATCGGGCTCAAGTCATCGGGTTTGCGCGCCCGAATGCGCTCTTCGAGCTGATGCAGCGGCTTGATGGCCTGCACCAGCGCCAGCCACACCAGCAGCACCGCCATGGGCAGGATGGCAAACTGCGGCAACATCACGCCCTTGACAATTTCGGTCGCCAGCAGGGACCGTTTTTCCAGGGTTTCAGCCACCTGCACCAGCGCCGGTTTGGCGCCGGGCAGCGGCAGCTTGACCCAGGTGTAGGCGACCTTGACCTCGTCGCCGTGCACCACGTCGTCGCGAACGCGAACCTCCCCCGGCTCGAGGGCCTCTTCCTTGGGCGGCAAGGGCATCTCACGCTCGCCGCTCAGGTACTCGCCGCGCGTGCCCAGCACCTGGTAATAGACCGTGTCAGCGTCGTTGGCACGAAGCAGTTCGCGCGCTGGCAGTGGCAGCTGAAATTGCGCCCGCTGGTCGCTGATGGTGACCAGCTGCGCCAGCGCCCGCACGTTGTACTCCAGTGCCCGGTCAAACGGCTTGCCGGCAATGTTTTGAGCGACCAGCCAGGTCAACACCAGACTGACCGGCCACAGCAACAACAGGGGCGTGAGCATCCAGTCCAGGATTTCACCGAACAGGGAACGCTGTTCGTGGTGGGGAATAGTCACGGTGCTGCGCGCCGAGGCGACCTCATCAAATTATTTGGGAATTTTTTCCAGGCAGTAGCCCAGGCCGCGCACCGTGGCAATGCGGATGGGGCCTTTTTCAATTTTTTTGCGCAGACGATGGATGTAGACCTCAATGGCGTTGTTGCTCACCTCTTCGCCCCATTCACAGAGTCGCTCGACCAGCTGGTCCTTGCTCACCAGACGGCCGACGCGCTGCAGCATCACTTCGAGCAGCCCGAGCTCACGGGCCGACAGCTCCACCATCACGCCGTCGATGGTGGCGACACGGCCGGACTGGTCATAAATCAAGGGGCCGTGCTTGATGGTGCTGCTGGCCGAGCCCATGCCGCGGCGGCTTAACGCGCGTACCCGTGCTTCAAGTTCATGTAGGCTAAAGGGCTTGGCCATGTAGTCATCGGCGCCCAGGTCCAGCCCTTTGACGCGTTCTTCCACGCCGTCGGCGGCGGTCAGGATCAGCACCGGCAGCGCGGAGCCGCGGGCGCGCAGTTTCTTCAAGACTTCGAGTCCGTGCATTTTGGGCAGGCCCAGGTCCAGGATCAACAGGTCGAATTCGGTGTTGGTCATCAGCGCGGCGTCGGCTTCCGTTCCGCTGGCGACATGGTCGACGGCGGCGCCCGAACTGCGCAGGGTTCGCAGCAGGCCGTCAGCCAGTACCTGATCATCTTCGGCAATCAGAATTCGCATCTTTGACTCCTCATTGGGGTGGTGCCTGAGACCTTGTCAGGCTCTTGTCAGCCGATTCTAGGCGGGGGCACTGTATTTCATCAAACGCGGCTGACATTCACGCGGCATACGCTTCCAGGCCAAGCGCCATGACCGTGGCCACTTCCGTGCCGACCGCCGTGCGCAGTTCGGCCTGTGCCTGCACCACCGCTTGCCGGTATGCCTGCAGCCAGCTCAGGCCCACGGGGGTAAACACAATGCTACGCGCCCGGGCATCGTGCGCGTCCGGTACGCGCAAGACCAGGCCCCAGGCTTCGCATTGATCCACCAGCTTGCCCATGGCCTGCTTCGTCATGCCGGCGCGCTGCGCCAGCTCGGTCAGGCGGGCGCCGCCCTGCGCCAGGTGCCGCGTGATGTGGATGTGGGAGGCGCTCAAACGCCCGCGCGCTGCCAGGTTCGACAGCGCCAGCGGCACGTCGTCATTCCGCGCCATCAGCGCCAGCACGCGGGCATCAAACTTTTGCAGCGCCTGGCCCAGCCAATGACCTACATGCGCCTGGCGCCAGGCGTCGGGCAGGCCCGCTTGCGCTGCGGGCGTCGCCTCCCGCGGCTGCGGGGCGAGGGCGCCAGACCGGGCCAAGTCGGGTCGTTCAAACATAGCCTAGATAGTAAGCCAAATTGACTAAAAAATGTATTTACAGATTTGAACAACAGCCGCTAAACTACTGTTCAAGCATCCAGCCTGTCATTAAAGCCAGAGGATGCGGCAGATTTACGCAGATTCAACCGGTTCTTATTTCAAGGAGATTTTCATGGATGCACCCGTCGTCGCCCTCAAGGCCCCCACACCCGCTCCCACCCCGATCAACAGCGAAAAAGCCAAAGCCCTGCAAGTGGCGCTGGCCCAGATCGAGAAGCAGTTTGGCAAGGGCACCATCATGCGCCTGGGCGAGGGTGAGGTGATCGAAGACATCCAGGTGGTATCGACCGGCTCCTTGGGGCTGGACATTGCCTTGGGTGTTGGCGGTCTGCCGCGCGGCCGGGTGGTCGAGATCTACGGCCCGGAGTCCTCCGGCAAGACCACGCTCACGCTGCAGGTGATTGCCGAAATGCAAAAAACCGGTGGCCAGTGCGCCTTTATCGACGCCGAGCACGCGCTCGATATCCAGTACGCCCAAAACCTGGGTGTCAATCTGCAAGACCTGCTGATCAGCCAGCCCGATACCGGTGAGCAGGCGCTGGAAATCGTGGACAGTCTGGTGCGCTCGGGTGCGGTGGACCTGATCGTGGTCGACTCGGTCGCGGCGCTGACGCCCAAGGCCGAACTGGAGGGCGAAATGGGCGACTCCTTGCCCGGCCTGCAAGCCCGGCTGATGAGCCAGGCGCTGCGCAAACTCACGGCCCACATCAAGAAGACCAACTGCATGGTGATCTTCATCAACCAGATTCGCATGAAGATTGGCGTCATGTTTGGCAGCCCCGAGACCACCACCGGCGGCAATGCGCTGAAGTTCTACGCCTCGGTGCGACTCGATATCCGGCGTACCGGCACCATCAAAAAAGGCGACGTGGCGATTGGCAACGAAACCAAGGTCAAGGTCGTCAAGAACAAGGTGGCGCCGCCGTTCAAGACGGCTGAATTCGACATTTTGTTCGGCGAGGGCATCAGCCGCCAGGGCGAGATCATCGACATGGGCGTGAATGCCAACATCCTTGACAAGTCGGGCGCCTGGTATGCCTACAACGGCGAGAAAATCGGCCAGGGCCGTGACAATGCGCGCGACTTCCTGCGCGAGAACCCCGCGCTGTCGCAAGAGATCGAAAACAAGGTGCGCGCCTCGCTCGGCATTCCCTTGTTGCCAGGCGCCCCGGAGCCCGATGTCAAAGCCAAAGCGGCCAGCAAAAAGGCGGCCTAGTTCTCGTGTCATTTGTCCAACCTTCGCTCAAAGGCCGCGCCTTGCGGCTGCTCAGTGGCCGCGAGCATTCGCGCGCCGAGCTGATGCAAAAGCTGCAGCGTTTTGAAGAAGAGCCCGGCAGCTTGGCTCAGGCCCTCGATGAGCTGCAAGCCAAGGGTTTTATCAACGAGCAGCGGGTGATTGAGTCGGTGCTGTACCGACGCGCCGCCAAGCTGGGCACGGCACGCATCAAGCAAGAGCTGCAAGGCAAAGGCCTGGAGCCCCAAGCGGTCAGCGCCGCGCTGGCCGGCCTGCAGGCCTCGGAACACGAGCGGGCGCGGGCGGTCTGGCAGAAAAAATTTGGCACGGCGGCGGTGGACGGCGCCGACGCGGCGCGCCAGATGCGGTTTCTGGCGGCACGGGGGTTTAACGCTGAAGTGATCCGGCGTGTGGTCGCCGGGCGGCAGGACGACGGAACCGGCTGTTGACTTGTTTTGTAAGCCAAATCAAGCTCTAGCCCACGTTAAATAAGCGTAGTTAGCTATCAATATCATAGCTAATTTGGTAAGCTACAGCCCCAGCATCAACTGCAAGTTCTGCACCGCAGCGCCGCTGGCGCCTTTGCCCAGGTTGTCCAGGCGCGCCACCAGCACGGCGTGGTGAAAGTCATCGTGCACTTGCCTGTTGGCGAACACGCGCAGTTCCATCCGGTTGGTGTCTACCAGTGCCAGTGGATCGAGCTTGTTGTCCGGGGTGGCGGGCAGCACGCTGACCCACTCGCTGCCCGCGTAATGCTGCGTCAGCGCGTCCTGCAAGTCCTGCGCGCTCACGTGCCCCGGCAAGAGATCCAGATGCAGCGGCACTTGCACCAGCATGCCCTGCCTGAAATTGCCCACTGAGGGGATGAACAAGGGGCGCCGTAGCAGGCCGGTGTATTTCATGATCTCGGGAATGTGCTTGTGTTTCAAGCCCAGGGCGTACAGCTCAAACGCGGGCGCCGAGCCATTTTCATAGGCCTCGATCATCGGGCGGCCACCGCCCGAGTAGCCGCTGACGGCGGGCAGGGTGATGGGGAAATCTTTGGGGATCAGGCCCGCATCAATGAGCGGGCGCAGCAGTGCGATGGCCCCGGTGGCGTAGCAGCCCGGATTGGCGACCCGGCGTGCCTGGGACACCGCCTCCCGCTGCCCGGCAACGAGTTCCGGAAAACCAAACACCCAGCCCGGCGCCGTGCGGTGCGCGGTGGAGGCGTCAATGATCTTGGGGCCGATCTGGCCGGTGGCACGCGCCATGTCGTCGATCATGGCGACCGATTCAATCGCGGCTTCGTCGTGCAGACAAAGCACCACCAGGTCAACCTGTGCCATCAGGGCGCGCTTGGCGGCCGCATCCTTGCGCTGTTCAGGCGCAATACTGATCAGCTCGATGCCTGGCAAGGTTTGCAGGCGCTCACGGATTTGCAGACCGGTGGTACCGGCCTCGCCGTCAATAAAAATCTTGTGCATGGTTCATCTCGGTCGGGAGGTGCTGGCTGGTCCTGTCAGCTGGCCTCAAGTTTGGTGCATTGCAGCATGATACAGTTGGAGGCTGCTTTGTCCAGTGCCTGCCGCAGAGTCCTCAAACTCTGCCGCCGGATGAAAAACTACCTGTTCCTGAGAGAGCCTTCATGAAAATTCACGAGTACCAAGGCAAGGAAATCTTGCGTCAAGCTGGTGTACCGGTGCCGCGCGGCATTCCGGCCTTCACCGTTCAAGAAGCGGTGGAAGCCGCTCAAAAACTCGGCGGCCCGGTCTGGGTGGTCAAGGCCCAGATCCACGCCGGTGGCCGCGGCAAGGGTGGCGGCGTGAAGTTGGCACGCTCGATCGACGAGGTCAAAAAGCTCGCCGGTGAAATCCTGGGCATGCAGTTGGTCACGCACCAAACCGGCCCCGAAGGGCAAAAAGTTCGTCGCCTGCTGATTGAAGACGGCGCTGACATTCAAAAAGAATACTACGTGTCCGCCGTGACCGATCGTGCCAGCCAGCGCGTGGCCATGATCGTCTCCAGCGAGGGCGGCATGTCGATTGAAGACGTGGCGCACGACACGCCCGAGAAAATCATCACCGAGATCGTGGACCCCGCCACCGGCCTGACCGTTGCGCAAGCCACCAAACTGGCCAATGCCATCGGCGTGCCTGCTGGCTCGACCGCGCAAGCCGTGGACGTGCTGCAAAAGGTTTACAAGGTCTACATGGACACCGATGCCTCGCTGGTTGAAATCAACCCGATGATTCTGGAAGGCAATGGCAATATCAAGGCCATCGACGCCAAGTTCAACTTTGACGACAACGCGCTGTTCCGCCATCCCGAGATCGTGGCCTACCGCGATCTCGACGAAGAAGACCCGGCCGAAGTGGAAGCCAGCAAGTTTGACCTGGCCTACATCAGCCTGGACGGCAACATCGGCTGCCTGGTCAATGGCGCTGGTCTGGCGATGGCGACCATGGACACCATCAAGTTGTTTGGCGCCTCGCCGGCAAACTTCCTGGACGTGGGTGGCGGCGCCACCCCCGAGAAGGTGACCGAAGCCTTCAAGATCATGCTGAAGAACCCCAACGTCAAGGTGATTCTGGTCAACATCTTTGGCGGCATCATGAAATGCGACACCATTGCGGCCGGCGTCATTGCGGCTTGCAAGGCCGTGAACCTGAATGTGCCGCTGGTGGTGCGCATGAAGGGCACTAACGAAGAGCTGGGCAAAAAACTGCTGGCCGAATCCGGCCTGCCCATCATCAGCGCCGATACCATGGCCGATGCAGCGCAAAAAGCGGTGGCTGCCGTTAAAGCAGCCTGAGACTGACTAGGAACAAATCATGTCCATCCTCATCAATAAAGACACCAAAGTCATCACCCAAGGCATCACCGGCAAGACCGGTCAGTTTCACACCGAAAAGTGCCAGGAATATGCCAACGGCAAGAACTGTTTCGTCGCCGGGGTGAACCCCAAAAAGGCGGGCGAGAAGATTTTTGACATCCCGATTTTTGCCTCCGTCAAGGAAGCCGCCAGCCAGACTGGCGCGACCGTGTCGGTTATTTACGTGCCACCGGCCGGCGCAGCCGCTGCGATCTGGGAGGCCGTGGAGGCCGACCTGGACTTGGCGATCTGCATCACCGAGGGCATCCCGATCCGGGACATGCTCGAAGTGCGCAACAAAATGCGCGCCAAGGTGGCGGCCGGTGGCAAGGAAACCCTGCTGCTCGGCCCCAACTGCCCGGGCCTGATCACGCCCGACGAGATCAAGATCGGCATCATGCCCGCGCACATTCACCGCAAGGGCCGTATTGGGGTGGTTAGCCGCTCCGGCACGCTCACCTATGAAGCGGTGGCGCAGCTGACTGAAATTGGGCTCGGTCAGTCCAGTGCCGTCGGCATTGGCGGCGACCCGATCAATGGCCTCAAGCACATCGACATCATGCGCCTGTTCAACGACGACCCCGATACCGACGCGGTCATCATGATTGGCGAAATCGGCGGCCCGGACGAAGCCGACGCAGCACGCTGGTGCAAAGCCAATATGAAGAAACCGATTGTTGGCTTTATTGCCGGTGTCACCGCCCCTGCGGGCAAACGCATGGGTCACGCCGGCGCCTTGATTTCGGGTGGTGGCGACACGGCCGAAGCCAAGCTGGCGGTGATGGAGGAGTGTGGTTTCAAGATCACGCGCAATCCGTCCGAACTGGCCAAGCTGCTCAAAGCCATGCTGTAAAGGCGAGTCGCCTTTATCGGTGCGCCCCAACGGCAGCACTCAACCCACCTAGCCGGATTGCCCCAGGGACAATTCGGCTTTGTTGTTTATAAGCCTCAGGCATTCATAGAGACCCAGCACCGTGGAAGAATTTCTCACCGCTCACTTTTGGTTCGCTGTCGGTCAGATCATCATGATCGATATTTTGCTCGGTGGTGACAATGCCGTGGTGATCGCCCTGGCTTGCCGCCAGCTGCCGGTGCACCAGCGCCTGAAGGGCATTTTGTGGGGGACGGCGGGGGCGATTGTGCTGCGTGTCATCCTGATCGCCTTCGCCTTGACTTTGCTGCAGGTGCCATTTTTGAAGCTGGTCGGTGCCGCCTTGTTGTTGTGGATCGGCGTCAAGTTGCTGCTGCCGCAGGACGAAAACGGGCACAACAGTATTCAGGCCAGTGACCAGCTGTGGGCGGCGGTCAAGACCGTGATCATTGCCGATCTGGTGATGAGCATCGACAACGTCATCGCCATCGCCGGTGCGGCCACAGGCGCTGGCAGCCAGCACCAGTTGCCGCTGGTGATTTTTGGTTTGCTGGTCAGCGTTCCGATCATTATTTGGGGCAGTCAACTGGTGCTCAAACTGATGGACCGCTTCCCGGTGATCATCACGGTCGGTGGTATGTTGCTGGGGTGGATTGCCGGCACCATGGCGCACAGTGATCCCGCCGTGCAAAACTATTTACCCCAGTCCATGGTGTGGCACTATGGCTTCGGCTTGGTGGGCGCGCTGGGCGTGCTGGCGATGGGCGCGGCACTCAAGAAACGCCGGCTACCACCCACCTGAGTCGATGCCAAGGCGCACGCAGGGTTGTGGCTGCCCGTGGCTTGTTCGGCATTTTTTTGCACAAAGCTGCGAAATTTCTTCAAGATGCCTCTTGTTGACGGTGGTTCCATCTGCTACTGTAGCCTTGCGCTGGATCTTTGCGTTTGACATCTTGCGGGCTGGTGCGCCGCTGATCGGTTTCAGCTACACAAAGGGTTAAAGGTGCCGGGTGGCGAAATCTTCTTTATCTGAATCGGGTTCTTTCTGGCGCACCGACGGGTTTGTGGGTGTCTTGGTTGTGCTCATTGTGGTGCTGCTGTACCTGGGCAGCGACTTTATTGGCACCTTGGAACGGCGGTTTTATGACGTCGCCAGCACCAACACCAGCAGCTCGCGCCATCCGTCCGACCGGATCGCCGTCATCGCCATTGATGATCGGAGTATTGCCAACATCGGTCGCTGGCCCTGGCCACGTGGTATTCATGCCCAGTTGATTGACAAGTTGGCGACCGCCAAATCCAAGGTCGTGGTTTATGCCGTGTTCTTTTTTGAACCCCAGGTTGACCGGGGTCTGAGCTACATTCGCAAAATGAAAGAGGTGCTGGGCGCCGACGCCGATCCAGCCGGCACCCCCTCCGCTCGGAGTGAACAGCTGGCGCGGGTGATGACCGAAGCCGAGACAGCACTCGACACCGATGGTCAACTGGCGGCGAGTCTCAAAAGCGCCGGCAACGTCATCCTGGCTTCGTCTTTCACCTTGGGCGAACCCCAAGGCAACGCCGACCAGCCCCTGCCCGCGTTTGCGCTCAAGAGTGCGCTCGATGAAAACAGCGCTTTCTCGCTGCCAGCGCTCAGAGGGCAGCAGCCCATCGAGCGCCTGGGGGCGGCCGCAGCCGGTATCGGTCACCTGAACCAGACGCAGGACGTGGACGGCGCCGTTCGATTTGAGCCCCTGCTGGTCAATTACGACGGCAAGGCGGTGCCCTCGGTGGCGCTACTGGCCGCCACCCAAAGTCTTAACCTGAGCACCGCTGATATCGCGCTCCATGAGGGTGAATCAGTGCAAATCGGCCAACTGCGCGTAAAAACCGATGCGGCGGCGCGCATGTTGCCCCAGTTCTATCAAGCGCGTGACGGCAAACCGGCCTTTAGCGTGGATTCTTTTGACGATGTGCTCAGCGGCAAAATCCTTGCCTCCAAATATGCAGACAAGATTGTCATCATTGGGGTCACGGCAACGGGCGTGGGTACCCAGTTCCCTGTGCCTGGCAACCCGGCCTTGTCGCCCGCAGAAGCGATTGCGCATGTGACGTCGAGCATCTTGGGCGAGCACTTTATTGTTCAGCCAGGCTGGGGTGCCGGGGCCAGGCTGGCGCTGTTGCTCCTGGCCAGCGCCTATCTCATTGCCGCCTTGCCACGCTTGCCGGCGGGTCGGGCAGCCGTGATCACCCTGCTGTTATTGACGGTTTTACTGGGCACCGAGTTTGGCCTGTTGTCGGGCGCGGCGCTGTGGCTGAAGCTGGTGTTTCCGGCGACGCTGCTGCTGATCGGGCATCTGGCCCTGACGACCAAGCGATTCTTGATGCCGCAGGCCGACAAGTCCAAGCCGGATGAAGAGTCGGCTGAAACCAAGCGCATGATGGGCTTGGCGCTGCAGGGGCAGGGCCAGCTCGACATGGCCTTTGACCGGTTCCGCCGCGTGCCCATGACAGAGGCGGTGATGGGTGATTTGTGCCGCCTGGCACTTGACTTCGAAGGCAAGTGCCAATCGGACAAGGCCGGGGCGGTGTATCAATACATGGCGACCTACAGCAAGGACTACAAAGATATCAAACTGAAGTTGAACCAGGCCGGGAATCCGTCAGAAGCCGTGCTGATCGGTGGCAGCATTTCCCGTCCGGGGGGCGCCCTGCGGTTCGACGCTGGCGCGATTGAGAAGCCCATGCTGGGGCGTTACCAAGTGGAAAAAGAACTTGGCAAAGGCGCGATGGGTGTGGTGTATTTGGGTAGAGACCCGAAAATTGGCCGGGTGGTGGCGATCAAGACCCTGGCGCTGAGTAAGGAATTTGAAGGTGATGAACTGGTGGATGCGAGGGAACGCTTTTTCCGCGAAGCCGAAACGGCCGGGCGTTTACAGCACCAGAATATCGTGACGATTTTTGACGCTGGCGAGGAGCACGATCTGGCCTATATTGCCATGGAGTTCCTCAAGGGCAAGGACTTGGCCGACTACTGCCAGGGGGGTCGTTTGCTGGCAGTACCCACCGTGCTTTCCATCGTGGTGCGGGTGGCGCAGGCGCTGGACTATGCCCACCACCAGCATGTGGTGCACCGCGACATCAAGCCGGCCAACATCATGTACGAGCTCGAGAGCGACACCTTGAAGGTGACTGACTTTGGAATTGCGCGCATCACCGATTCGAGCAAAACCAGGACCGGCCTGGTGTGGGGTACTCCCAGTTTCATGTCGCCCGAGCAACTCGCCGGTAAAAAAGTGGATGGTCGATCGGATCTCTATTCGCTCGGTGTCATGCTGTTCCAGCTGTTGACAGGCGTGCTGCCCTTCCGTGGTGACTCCATGGCCGAGTTGATGTCCAAAATTGCGAATGATGAGGCGCGCGACATTTGCAGCATCCGCCCGGCGTTGCCAGCGGCGCTGGCGCGCGTGGTCGCGGTGTCACTGAGCAAACGCCCAGAGGCCCGCTACCAGGATGGGGCTCAGTTTGCCTTTGAGCTGCGGGCGGTATTATCGGCACTGATGGGTGACGTGGCGGCGCTTGGCGGTGCCGTACCGACGGCAGACCGGCAGGCGTCATCCGTGGCTGAAAAAACGGCGCAGTTTGTGGCAACCGTTCCTGCATCGGCGACAGAATTTGAAAAAACGGTCGTGCTCGCCAGCACAACCTCCACGTTGAAACCGCCCAGCGCCAAAGCAGGCGGCCTTGACACCTAGCCTGGTACCTCCATGAATTACACCTTCTGTACACAGACTGACCCGGGCCGGGTCCGGGAAAACAACGAAGATTCCGTGGCTTTTGATGCAGCCACAAACCTGGGTGTTTTGGCGGATGGCATGGGAGGTTACAACGCTGGTGAGATTGCCAGTGGCATGGCGACCGCCTATATCAAGTCCGAATTGGCGCGCTGGTTATCCGAGGCCAGCCCGCAGGCCAACGCCGGGGAAGTCAGGCGCGCCATTGAGATTTGTGTCGACAATGCCAACCGCTCCATTTTTGCTGCCTCCTGCTCCAACCGGCATTATGCGGGTATGGGAACCACCCTGGTGGTCGGCGTTTTTCTGGACAACCGCTTGTTGTTAGGGCATGTCGGAGATTCCCGCTGTTATCGCTGGCGTGGCAACACCCTGCTGCAGATCACCAAGGACCATTCGCTGCTGCAGGAGCAAATTGACGCCGGATTGTTAACGCCCGAGCAGGCGGCGACAGCGCCCAACAAAAACCTGGTCACCCGGGCACTGGGCGTGGACAATGTGGTTTCACTGGAACTCAACGAGCATCGCGTCGAGCCTGGTGATATTTATTTGATGTGTTCCGATGGACTTTCTGACATGATGCCAGACGCCGCGATTGCGGAAGTCCTGCAACATGGCATATCACTGCTGCCAATGGTGCAAGAGCTGGTAACCTTGGCCAACCAGAATGGCGGACGCGATAACATCACGGTATTGTTGATTCAAGCTTCAGCCAGCCCGGACAAGCGCGGATTGATGGCCAGATTGCTTGGTAAATAGCTAGCGCATGAGAAACCCAATAATCAATTTCAGGAACAGGAGTCGGTCATGCCGAAAATGATCGTATCGATCGACGGTGTTGTCATCAAGGAAGTCCAATTGACAAAGGACCGCACGACGCTGGGCCGGCGGCCGTACAACGACATCGTGATCGACAACCTGGCAGTCAGCGGCGAGCATGCGGTGGTGCAAATGACGGGTGGACAGGTTTATCTGGAAGACCTGAACAGCACCAATGGCACCTACGTGAACGGCAAGGCGATCAAGAAGCAGTTGCTCCAGGATGGTGACTCGGTCGAAGTCGGCAAATACAAGATCAAATTTGTCAGCGATGTGCTCGGCGAGAGTTATGAAAAGACCATGATGGTCAAAGCGGGTGCCAGCGGGTTGGCGCCATCCGCTGCACCGACGTCGTTGACGCCGCCCGCGAGCGCTGGTTTCGCGGCGCAAGCGAGTGCCGAGCCGCCGGGCGCCGCAATCAAGGTCTTGTCAGGGGCTGCGGCCGGCCGTGAAGTGCCCTTGACCAAAGTAGTCACCACGATCGGCAAGCCGGGTGTCGCCGTTGCCGCGATCACCCGACGCCAGCGTGGTTTTGTCGTGCATCACGTTGAAGGGGCGGGCAACCCGACCCTCAACGGGGCGCCCGTCGGGGCAGAGCAGGTGGCCTTGAAAAATGGCGATCTGATTGAGCTGGCCGGGACCCAAATGCAGTTTGTTCAGGCTTGAGCTGGCCGATGACAGGCCAGGCTTGCGGTCCGGCCTGACGGGTCAAGATCACGTACAGCGAGGCGTTATGGGATATTTTTCAAAGCATTCGGCATGAAAGTACGTGTACTGGGCTGTTCAGGCGCGATCTCAAAGGATTGTCGAACCACGTCATTCCTGATCGATGGGGACGTGTTGATTGACGCCGGCACCGGGGTCGGTGACCTCACGCCGGATGAAATGAGCGGCATTGAGCACGTCTTGCTCACGCACTCGCACCTGGACCACGTGCTTGCCCTGCCCTTGATGGTGGACGCGATTGCCGCCCGGCGCACGACGCCAGTGCAGATTCATGCACTCGCTGGCACCATCGCCGCCTTGGAAAAACATATTTTTAATGATGTCATCTGGCCCGATTTCGCTCGCCTTCCAACGCCAGAGGCGCCCTTTGTCAGTTTTCATGAAATCCAGGTGGGCCAGACCCTGCAATTCGGGCGCAAGCTGGTGGAGGTTTTGCCTGCGGTGCACACCGTCCCCGCTGTGGGTTTTGCCGTTACCGCAGGAAACGGCTGCTGGGTGTTCACCGGTGACACCGAACGCAACCCGGCATTCTGGGACCGGCTCAACCAACTCAATGTGGCGATGCTGGTGATCGAAACCGCCTTCAGCAACCGCGAAAAAGACTTGGCACAACGCAGCCTGCACCTGTCACCCCACGTACTGGCCGACGAACTGGACTGCATCGCGCCCGGCGCTGCTTATCCTATTTACATCACCCACACCAAGCCCGCGGAAACCGAGTTGATCATGGCCGAGATTCAGCGTTTTGATCAGACCTTGGCCAATGGACCCCATGTGACGCACGATATTCGCTGGTTGCGCGCCGGGCAGGAGTTTGAGTTATGAGCGCCGTGATTAAACCGGTCAGTGGCGAGAGAAATTCCGAGCAGGTTTTTTTTGAATCACAAAAGCTGCCCAGCGAGAAACGGGGCATGCTGTTTGAAGCCCTGTTTTACAAGCAGTTGCAACAGGTTACCACCCGGATCCACGAAACCGAGAATCTGGAGCAGATCATGCTGGAGGCGAGCCAGGATATCTGCAAACTGTTCAATGCCGACCGTCTGACTCTTTATGCCGTCAATGAGGACCAGAGTGCCATTGTCTCCAAGGTCAAGACCGGGCTCAACAGCAGCCGGGACCTCAAGTTGCCGATCACGCCCCAAAGTATTGCCGGTTACGTTGCCTTTAGCCGACGACTGCTCAACCTGCCCGACGTCTATGACGACGACGCGCTCAAGCAAATACACCCGGCCCTGACCTTTCTCAAGGAAGTGGACAAACGATCGGGCTACCGAACGCGGCAGATGCTGGTGGCCCCTATTCTTGAAGGCAAGACGCTTTATGGCGTGCTGCAGGTCATCAACAACAAAAACGATCAGCCCTTTGGAGAGCTTGAAGTGGAAGGCGTGTCGCAACTGTGCAAAACACTGGGCACCGCCATTCGGCAACGGATCCAGAAGGCGGAAGCGAGCGCGCGGCGCATGGCCACCAAATACGATGGTTTGGTCGCCGACGGTGTGATGTCGGCGCAGGAGCTTGAGCATTGCCTGCAGCAGGCGCGCGTCGAGGGCAAGTCGGTGGAGCAGGTCTTGATCACGCAGTACCAGGTCCGGCCAGCCCAGATTGGCCCCTCACTGGCCAAGTTTTTTGGCGTGCCCTATGAGCCCTTCAGTGCGGGGCGCATCCGCTCGGAGATGCTGCATGGTCCGCTCAAGCGCGAGTTCATTGAACAGCAGGGGTGGATACCGCTGGAGGAGTCGCCCGATGGCCTGGTCATCATGTGTGTGGACCCCGAGGCGGCGCTCAGCTCGCGCGTGGTGCCGCAGGTATTTCCCCGCATCATCAGATTCTCCTACCGGGTCACAACGCAAACCGAATTTGCCGATACTTTGGGTCAGATCTTCGGTCTGGAAGCGGCGGGCGGGTCGATCGACGAGTTGCTGGCTGACATGGACGGCGGGGCCATTGACGACGGCAGCAATGACGACTCGCTGGAGTCGGCGGCGGCTGACAACGAACTCGTGAAGTTCGTCAACAAGGTCATCATTGACGCCTACAAGCAGGGTGTGTCCGATATTCACATTGAGCCGATGCCGGGCAAGCTTAAAACCGGCATCCGATTCCGCATCGATGGCACGCTGCAGCCGTATATCGAGGTTCCGGCCCATTTTCGCCAGGCCATGGTGACCCGTTTGAAGATCATGTGCGACCTCGACATTTCAGAGCGCCGCCGGCCCCAGGACGGCAAGATCAAGTTTAAAAAATACGGTCCGCTCGACATTGAACTGCGGGTGGCCACCATACCGTCCGCTGGCGGGGTGGAAGACGTGGTGATGCGGATTCTGGCCGCCGGGGAGCCGATCCCCATGGACAAGCTGGGCCTCACCCCGCACAACATGGAGCGCGTCATTCGCACCGTCGAGAAGCCGTACGGCTTGTTTTACGTGTGCGGCCCGACCGGCTCGGGCAAAACCACCACGCTGCACTCCATCCTCAAGCATCTCAACACGCCCGACACCAAAATCTGGACGGCCGAAGACCCGGTGGAAATCACGCAAAAAGGACTGCGCCAGGTCCAGATCAACCGCAAAGCCGGCATCGACTTTGCGCTCATCATGCGGGCCTTCTTGCGCGCCGACCCCGACATCATCATGGTCGGCGAGTCGCGCGACAAGGAAACGGTGGCGATGGGCATCGAAGCGTCGCTCACCGGCCACCTGGTGTTCTCGACCCTGCACACCAACTCGGCGCCGGAATCCATCACCCGCCTGCTGGACATGGGCATGGACCCCTTCAACTTTGCCGATGCGCTGTTGGGCATTCTGGCGCAGCGGCTGGCCAAAAAGCTGTGTGACTGCAAGGAAGCCTATGTGCCCGATGCCGAAGAGCTGCGCCTGTTTGCGGCCGAATATTCTGATGAGCTGCGGCACTCGCAAGCCTGGGCGGCCGACTATGAAGGTGAAACCGATAGATTGATCGCGAGCTGGCACCGGCAATACGATCAGGACGGCCAACTGCGGTTTTACCGCCATGTAGGCTGCGACAAGTGCCACAACACCGGCTACAAAGGCCGCATCGGCCTGCATGAGCTGCTGATCGCCGACGACGGCATCAAGAAACTGATCCAGGAGCGTGCCCGCGTCGCCGAGATTTTTGCCGCCGCGGTGGAAGGCGGCATGCGGACCTTGAAGATGGACGGCATGGAGAAAATCATGATGGGCCTGACCGACATCAAGATGGTCAGGTCGGTGTGCATCAAGTGATGCCAAGCCGAACCCCCATCACATCACATCACATCCAATAGCCGCAGCGTGGCTGCAGGCCCGCAGCTTTTGGCTGTGCCGGGTCAAAAACCCGTCTTGGCTACCGCGAATGTCGAGACGTGACCTTAGAAGCTTTCCCAGTCATCCCCACCCGCATTGGCGGTGGCGGCTCGCGGGGTTTTGTGCGCGGTCGTCACGGGAGCTGCCAGCGAGCGCGGCGCAGGACTGGGAACGATTTTTGTCTTGGCGCCACTTTCCAGTGTTCTGTCGACCGGGGTGGGGTGGGTGTTGATCGTCCGTTGCGGCGTCGTGTTGTGCGCCCTGCCGCCGACATCGTCCTGCGACAGCTTGAACACCGCGACTGTCCCGACCAGATCCTGTGCCTGTGTCTGCAGGCTCGAAGCGGCCGCCGCCATCTCTTCCACCAGCGCAGCATTCTGTTGCGTCGTCTGGTCCATCTGCGTTACAGCCTCGCCGACTTGCGCCACGCCCTGGCTTTGTTCGACGCTGGCGGCCGTGATCTCGCCCATGAGGTCGGTGACGCGGCGGATTGAACCGACCACTTCGGTCATGGTGGCGCCGGCCTGATCGACCTGCGCAGTGCCCTGCTCAACCCGCTCGACGCTGGTATTGATCAGGCTCTTGATTTCCTTGGCGGCGTTGGCCGAACGTCCCGCCAAGGACCGCACTTCACTGGCTACCACAGCGAAACCACGCCCCTGCTCGCCCGCGCGCGCCGCTTCCACCGCCGCGTTCAGAGCCAGGATGTTGGTCTGGAAGGCGATGCCATCGATCACGCTGATAATGTCCGAGATTTTGCGCGAGGCGTCATTGATACCCTTCATGGTATCCACCACCTGGCTCACCATATGACCGCCCTGGATCGCGACGGTGGAAGCACTTTGCGCCAGTTGGTTGGCCTGTTTGGCGTTGTCGGCGTTTTGCTTGACGGTGGCGCTGAGCTCTTCCATGGACGCGGCGGTTTCTTCCAGCGCGCTGGCCTGTTGCTCGGTGCGGGCCGAGAGATCCTGGTTGCCTTGCGCGATCTCGGCGCTGGCGCTGGCCACGCTCTCGGAGCCTTGGCGCACCGTGCCCACCACGCGGGTCAACGACGTTTGCATGCGTTCCACCGCTGCCAGCACACTGGCTGTGTCGCCGGTACGCAACTGCAGTCGGGCGCTCAGATCGCCATCGGCAACGCGGCTAACGGCATCGCACAGCTCGGCGGGCTCGCCGCCCAGTGAGCGTGACAGATTACGAGTAATTGCCCAGCCCACACCCGTGCCAATCAAGAGCATCAACAACGCAAGGCTGATCAATACCGTCATTGATGCTGCGGCCTCAGCTGCGGCCTCATTCGCCAGTTTTGCGGCGAGGGTTTGCTGCAGGGCCATCGAATCACCGACGGCCTTGAATAAGGTGTTTTGCAGGTTTTGCACGTCGCCCATCAGCTCGCTGCCAGCGCTCGCGTCCGCGCCGCGGCTGGCAAGCTCGGAGACTTTATCGATACCAATGTAGTAGCGAGGCCCCGTCTCCTTGATGATTTTCAAGAACTCAGTGGCCTGAGGTGAGTGAGTGGATTGTTCCAGTTGTGCCAGGAGCTTGGCGTTAGCGGCCCGACTTTCTTCAATTTTCTTCTTCTCGCCGTTACGAAGATTGTTGTCCTGCGTAATGACCATGTTGCGCACGGAGCTTGCCACGATGTTGAGGTTGTCCTTGTAGGCAGCAAACTGGAAGGTTTTGACCATCCGGTTATTGGCCACCTCATCGAGATTGCCGGCCAGCGTGCGCATTTTGAGCGCCCCAAAGATCGAAATGGCAGTGCCGATCAGGACGATCGCGCCAAAGCCGAGTGCCAGCCGGGTCGAAACTTTCATGTTGGTAAAAAGTGCCATGGGAATCCTCTGGGGTTCTTGAGATCAATGGGAAATTGAATTGAGCAGCCCCATGTTGGCGCTGCCCATTGGTTTGTCGATGTCGTGCAGGACCCGCATGCGCTCCTGCGTCAGGCTTGAACAACAGCGCGCGGACTCCCGCGGGGCGCTTCCTATCGCTTGGTTCACTGGGTGCAGCACTTGCACCCTGGGTGATTTTTTTGTTGGTGCGATGGGCGTGTTATCGGCACGACTCTTGATAATTCAAGTGTTATTCGCATGTCCTTGAGTTGCAAAACGTGCCCTTCGTATGAAGCATAAAATATTTCTGCAAAAGCCCGCGACACAGAGATGACGGTCACGGGTTCGACGGCTCACAGTCAAGGGCGCATCAGGCAGAAAGAAGGGGGGCAGGGCTTCGGACCAAAGCGTATGCGGCAATGGTTGCCGACTTCGCCAGGTCGGCGAAGTTAGAGGGCGCCAGTTGGACTGGACCCGTTTTGGGCAACCCCGCTACCACTTCGCACGAATGCGTCAGGCCGGAAGCTTTGCGACCCCGTCTTTCGATCGGGTGTGCTTTTGAACTTGGACGCATTATATGTTTGCCAGTATTGGCGTAACAGATGCGGCCATACCCAGAAATGATGAGACCATTTGCCCCTGCGGGTTTCGGCTGAATTTGTGACCCCCGTCGGGGTCGAACTGACGCTTGGCCGGCTCAATTCTGTTGCCTCCAACTCGGCATTGGTCAGGCCAGCGATAATTTCCGGATGAACAAGTCACCCGCTTTGCCCTGCTGCCGCAACTGCGAATTCACCACGCTGCCTTGCTTCCAATGCTTTAAACACCTGTGATCATGCCCACACCCCCCGAGTCGCTCATTACCTATCCGTCGCGGTTTCCCATCAAAGTCATGGGCGCCAAAGTGGACGGTCTGGTGCATGCGATCACCCTGATTGCCCGCCAGTTCGACCCCATGTTTGATGCCGCCACCGTTGAGCTGCGCGAGAGCAAGGGCGGCAAGTATTTGGGTGTGACCATCACCGTGACTGCCACCAGCCGCGAGCAACTTGACGAGCTGTACCGCACGCTTTCCACGCATCCGATGGTTAAAGTGGTGCTGTAGATGGCCATGGACCTGTTGCGGCACCGACTTGGCCGGATCGACTACCTTCCCGCCTACGAAGCGATGCAGGTTTTTACCGCTGCGCGCACGCCCGAGACGCCTGATGAACTATGGATTTGTGAGCATCCCCCGGTTTACACCCAAGGACTGGCGGGTAAGGCAGAACATGTGTTCAACCCCGGCACTATCCCGGTGGTGCAGACCAACCGGGGTGGTCAGGTCACTTACCACGGCCCTGGCCAGGTGGTGGCCTATCCGCTGCTGGACCTGAAACGCGCCGGGTACTTCATCAAGGAATATGTTTACCGGATAGAAGAAGCGGTGATCCGCACCTTGGTGGAGTTCGGCGTGACCGGGCACCGGGTGGCGGGTGCGCCAGGTATTTACGTGCGACTGGATGACCCGGGCTCGCATGCGTTGCTGCCGCAGCGGCCGATGAAGTCGGGGCTGGCCAACCCCAGTTTTGGCGGCCTGGGCAAGATCGCTGCCCTGGGGCTCAAGGTCAGCCGCAACTGCACTTACCACGGCGTGGCGTTGAACGTGGCGATGGACCTGGAGCCCTACACGCGTATCAACCCCTGCGGCTATGCGGGTTTGCAAACAGTGGACCTTTCTACAATCGGCGTTTGCGCTGGCTGGGATGAGGTCGCGGAGCTGCTGGGCGACAAGCTCACCCGCTACCTGGCGCCCTGACCCGGCCAGCAAGCCTGCTTGCCTCCTTTACCTACCCTTTTGCCACCATGAGTCACAGCCCCGACGACCTTGCCACCCCAGCCATCCCTGCGTCCGTGCGCGAGGTCCAGCCGCCAGAAGCCTACGACCCGCTGGTCAAACAAAAATCTGCCGCCAAACTGTCGCGCATCCCGATCAAGGTGGTGCCGGGCGAAATTCTGCGCAAGCCGGCGTGGATTCGCGTCAAGGCCGGCAGCCCGACCACCCGCTTTTACGAAATCAAGGACGTGCTGCGCAGCAACAAGCTGGTGACGGTGTGCGAGGAGGCCAGTTGCCCCAACATTGGCGAGTGTTTTGGCAAAGGCACCGCCACCTTCATGATCATGGGTGACAAATGCACCCGGCGTTGCCCTTTTTGCGATGTCGGCCATGGTCGCCCCGACCCGCTGGATGTGAATGAGCCTGCCAACCTGGCGACCACCATCGCCCAGCTCAAGCTCAAATACGTGGTGATCACCAGCGTCGACCGCGACGACCTGCGCGACGGCGGTGCCGGGCATTTTGTGGCCTGCATCCAGGCCATCCGCGACAAGTCGCCGCAGACCCAGATCGAGGTGCTGGTGCCCGACTTTCGCGGCCGCGACGATCGGGCGCTGGAGATCTTGAAAGCCGCACCGCCTGACGTGATGAACCACAACCTGGAAACTATCCCGCGGCTGTATAAGGAAGCGCGCCCCGGCAGTGACTACCAGTTCTCACTGAACCTGCTGAAGAAGTTCAAGGCGCTGTTCCCGGACGTGCCGACCAAAAGCGGCCTGATGGTCGGCCTGGGCGAAACCGACGAAGAAATTTTGGCCGTGATGCGTGACATGCGCGCCCACGGCATCAACATGCTGACCCTCGGCCAGTACCTCGCGCCTTCCAGCTCGCACCTGACGGTCAAGCGCTACGTGCATCCCGACACTTTCAAGATGTTCGAGGCCGAGGCCTATGCGATGGGCTTCAGCCACGCTGCGGTGGGCGCCATGGTGCGCTCAAGCTACCACGCCGACCAGCAGGCGGGCCATGCGCTGAGTCAGTTGTGAACAATCAGAAGTAAATAAGAAAATTCAATAGTTATTGAGACAATGTTCAGAAGTTAGTGAGATAAATTAGCGTGGCGGGCACTGGGAATAGCCTAAAAAACCCAAGTTCCTCCAATGAATCGCCACGGATCCCGTGCTGCGCATTGGCGATGTCTGGCGCGATGGTCAGCTTGATGTCCGCCCCGACTACCAACTGGAAGAATTCACAGATATCGTCACTCGAAGGACTGAAATTGCGGTACTCGCGCAGGAACTTGAGGTTGGCCAGCCGTGGTGAGCGAATTTCATTCTGGTCAACCGTCCTGAATTCCCAGCCTCTTTCCTCCGCATATTGGCGGGCTGCCGCGAACTTGGGCGCATACTTTTCGGTATTGCGCACCAGATCTTCGGCGGACTTTACCTCGACCAGCGAAGGCTTGCGAATCTCACCGGTTTGCGGGTCGGGGCGGTATTCAACGAACACATCGGGCACGTAACCCTTGGGGAAGCCCGGAACCGGTATTCGAACAGGCTGGACTTCAAACTTGGCTGCGGCATCATCAAAATCCAGAGTCAGCAGGTAATCCTTCTCCAACAGCGACTCGAAAGCATCCATCTCTTCGTTCTTTCGGCTGGAGTAGCCACCAGTGACGAACAGATAGTTTTTCGGGATTTTCCGAACCGCCATGCAGGATTCTTTTTGTGAAAAAACAAGTTTGCAATGCGGCCACCGTAATTCAAAAGGCGCATTCACCCAATAGCAGGCCGCGGCAATCCGTAGCGATGCGGCTCAACCATGAAATTCCCACGTCATTGGAAAGGTTGAAGCTCAGCATAGGCAGCAACTGGTGACACAATGCCCGCTGATTTGAAGGCAAAAAAATGGGGAGGCTTACGTGAAAACGCGCTCCAGTTTTGAAACCAAGGTGCTGGTCGCGTTTACCGCTGCCGTGCTGGTGGTTGCGGGACTCGCCACCACCACCTGGAAGGTGGCGCAAGGCGCTGCCGAAGCGGCACACTGGGTAGCGCACACCCACGAGGTGCTTGATAGCCTTGCCCAAACAAGGGCAAACACGCTTCAGATCGAATTCAGCACGCAAAGCTACAGGATTTCGGGCGACCCGGCGCGACTTGCCGAACGCGATGCGACGATTGCGACGCGGGAAACCCTGCTGAGCCAGGTCAAGCAGCTCACCAGCGACAATGCCCGCCAGCAGGAGCGCTGGATGCGGCTGCGCGAGGTCATTGATGAACGACTCGCAATTTCCAGACGTGTCGAATTCTTGCGAAAGACCCAGGGCCTCGAAGCCGCGAGCGCATTTGTGGCAAGCGCTCCGCTGCAGGAAACGCGCGAGCGCACCTACGGCCTATTGCGCGAGATGAACGAAGAGGAGCGTCGGCTCTTGGAGGACCGCAATGCCGAGCAGTTGCGTGCGCGCCAAAGCATGGTGGCTGCCGGCGCGCTGGTCGCGCTCTTGCTGCTCGCGCTGCTTACGGCCACCTTTGGATTGATTCGGCGTCAGTTGCGCGAAACCGAAGCAAGTCGACGCGCGCTCGCCGACAGCGAGGAGAGCCTCTCCACCACGCTGTATTCGATCGGCGATGCGGTGCTGGCGACGGACACCGAGGCACGTATCACGCGCATGAATCCGGTTGCGGAAGCTCTCACCGGCTGGCCCTTCGCCGACGCGCAGGGCCGCCCCGTCGAGGAGGTATTTCGTATTGTCAACGAACACACCCGGGAGCCGGCCGAGGTGCCGGTGGCCAAGGCGCTGGCCACTGGCGAAATCCAGGAGCTGGCCAATCACACTGTGCTGATCGCGCGCGATGGCAGCGAGCGCCCTATTTCCGACAGCGCGGCGCCGATACGCGATACCAGGGGACGGGTGGGCGGCGTGGTGCTCGTTTTCCGAGATGTGACCATTGCGCACCAGGCCCAACAGACAATCCGCGAACAGAACGAACTGCTGGAACAGCGCGTACACGAGCGGACGATTCAACTGCACGAGAGCGAGGATCACCTGCGCAGCGTGATCAGCAACGTGCCCGTGATGATCGCCTACGTCGATGCGCAGCAGCGCTACATCTATGTCAATCAGTCGTACCGGGAGCGTTTCTCGCCCGGGCAGGCCGACATCGCGGGTCAGACGGTGCGCGACATCCTGGGCCACGAACGCTATGCCGTCGCCGCCCCACTCATTGCCAAGGTGTTGCAAGGACAGCCGCAAAGCTACGACTGGCAACCCTTCCCCGGTGTCTGGCAGCTCGTCAACTACGTGCCCAAGCGCGATGCCCGGGAAGGGGTGGTCGGCTATTACGTGCTGGGCACCGACCTCACCGAGCGTAAACACGCCGAGGAAAAGATCCGCACGCTCAATGCCGAGCTCGAGCAGCGCGTGCGCGAGCTGGAGCATGTCAGCCGTGCACTGCGCACCCTGAGCGCGGGTAACCGCACCATGCTGCGCGCGACCGTCGAGCAAGGCTTGCTCGACAATATGTGCCGGGCCATCGTGGCCAACGGCGGCTATCAAATGGCGTCGGTGTGGTACCGGATCGATGATGAATTCAAATCACTGCGGGCGATGGCGGAAAGTGGTCACCCGGGCGGCCTCGACGCTCTGCATCAGATGAAGGGTAGCTGGGCCGACAACGAGTACGGCGGCGGCGCGGTCGCCTCTGCGATCCGCACTGGGCAGGCCAGCGTGGTCCAGAACATCCTCGCCGATCCGAATTACGCACCGTGGCGGCCCTATCTGCCAGGCTATGCCTGCGTCATTGCCTGCCCGCTGCGCGTCGACGGCGAGATCATCGGTGGGCTCGCCATTTACTCTGCTGAGCCGGATTCCTTTGGATTGGATGAAGTGACGCTTCTCACTGAATCGGCTGATGACCTGGCTTTTGGCATTGCCACCCTGCGCGCACGCGCCGAGCAACAAAAAATCCAGCAGGCAATGGAGCGCCTGACGCGCTACGACGCCCTCACGGGACTACCCAACGAGACTCAATTCACGGAGTTCCTCGCTGCTGCCATAGATGCCGCCAAGCGGCTCAACCAGCCATTCGCCGTGCTGCAAGCCAATGTCGAACGGCTGAGTGAGATCAATGATGCCCTTGGGTTCGGCCACGGCGATCAATTGCTGCGGGAGTTCGGAGCACGGCTATGCGTCGCCGCGCCGGCGTCTGCCATGGTCGCGCGCCTGCGGGGTGATGAATTCGCGATCCTGCTGCCCGACAGCAACGCCAATAGCGTCATCACCATGCTGCAACGCGTGGAAGACGTGTTGGCGCAGCCGTTCCCGGTCGCCGACATTGCGCCAGATGTGTCGGCCAAAATCGGTGTCGCGTTGTTTCCACAACATGGGGCGACACCCCACGACCTGTTCCGGCATATGGACATGGCTGTGCACCAGGCCAAGAAAAAAGGTGTGAAGCACGCCATCTTCGATCCAGACCTGAACCAGGACCAATCGCGCCGTCTGACTATGGCCGGGGAACTGCGGCGGGCGATCGAGGGTGGTGATCTGTTGCTCTACCTGCAGCCGAAAGTGGAGATCACCACCGGTCGCTTGTGCGGCGCCGAAGGACTGGTTCGCTGGAAGCACGCAGAGCGTGGGCTGATTCCGCCGGGCGAATTCATTGGGCTCGCCGAACAAACCGGGCTCATCAAGCCGCTCACCGAATGGGTGATCAAGACCAGCTTGCGCTTGAACCAGGCCTGGCAGTATGAAGGCTGCGCACTGCCAATCGCCGTTAACCTTTCTGCACACAACCTGCACGACGAAAGGTTGCTGCAAACAATCCGCCACTTGCAGACCACATATGGCGTGGCTGCCGGCCTGCTCGAACTTGAAAACACCGAGAGCGCGGTGATGGACGACGCCGAATTCGCACTGCGTGTATTGCACAGCCTGCGCGATGAAGGCATACCGCTTTACATCGACGACTTCGGTACCGGTTATTCCTCGCTCAGCTATTTGCAGAAACTACCGGTGGAGTACATCAAGATCGATCAATCGTTTGTACGCGACATGACAATCAGCAGGGATTCCTCGCTGATCGTGCGATCTACGATCGACCTGGTCCGTGACCTCGGACGCAAGACGGTGGCCGAGGGCATCGAGACCCAGGAACAATGGGATCAACTCGCCGCATGTGGTTGCGATATCGCGCAAGGCTACTTCATCGCCAGACCGATGCCGGCCGAGGACTTCCAGAACTGGGTCAAACAATTTCGTGCGCCTGTCACGACACCGTCGGGTAAAGCCTGCGGAACGCCGCTCGACATTCAGTCAGCAATCTCATAAGTGCTTGATTTTGCAGTGCTCCTGGAAACGATCGGCATCGGACATTCAACTCACGCGTCACTCAACATTCAACTTTGTCGTTTTTGCGCCATTCAGCATTCAATTATCTTGACATTCGCCGGGTGCGAACCAGATTCATGTCTGAAATTCTCGGTCGGAATATTTCGATAAAACAGCCGCTCTTACCGTATGCGCGCGAACCACACTATCCAAACAAGCACTCGCGTACCACCTTGGTCAAATCCGTGTCGGCAGCAACACACTCTTCCAGATTCATTGCGCGAGGCAGTCCTTCGCGGCAAAGCGTCTTCCCGTCTCAAATGGTCACTATCAATAGAGTGGTCAGAATAGAGCGGAACGGTGGTCAGTGGTTTCCAGCATACGCAAGCCATTTTGAATGGCCTGCGCCTTGGGGGAATAATTCTTTATTTCCAATTGATTGCGCTTACCAGCGACGCTTAAACTACTCGGAGCAGGCATTCAGGCTGACGCTTACAAGACAGTCTCGATGACTTCTAAACTTTATCTCATCAACTTTTGAATGAAATCATGAAAAATGGCCCGACTGTCTCATTTGCTTCTGATTGTTAACAGCTGAGTCAGTTGACAGTCTGATTTTGATATTATTTTAATAGCTACTTAGGCAATGTTTACGGCGGCTAGAGCCCTATTTTATGCAGAACGATAGCGCTGCTGTCGGCCCCTGGTTCAGCACCCAGTCGCTGGCCAACTCGATCGACCGCGCCACCTGGGACCGCGGCCTGACGCTGTACCTGGCGCAAAAGGTGCTGTCGCTGGAAATCAAGCCCATGGGCGACTACTGGCAGTTGCTGGCCACTGTGCAGGGCAGTCAACGCTGGCCCTACCAGGTGTCGATCGAGCTCACATTCAAGCCCAATGGCGAAGTCGCCAACTGGGACAGCGACTGCAGCTGCCCGGTTGGTTACCAGTGCAAGCACGGGGTGGCGGTGCTGCTCAAGGCGGCGCAGCAGGGGCGCCGGCTGATGGACCCCAGCGCGGCGCTCAGTGCGTGCGCGCCTGCCGCGCCCACGCCCGAGCAGATTGAAGCGGCGCAACAGGTCGCACGGGAGCGGGCCGCCGAACAAGCCCGCCGCGAGGCCGAGGCGCCCCTGTTGCACTGGCTGCAGGAGTTGAACCAGGCTGCGCGCCAGGGCGCGCAGGCCGGCATCGACACGGACGCCCGCTCTGTGCACGAGCAGTATCTGTACCTGTTGTCCGTGGCCGGCGCCAAGGGCCGCACGCCCGAGCTGCAAATGGACGTCGTCGTGTCCTGCCCCAAAGTCCATGGCGGCTGGGCCAAACCCAAAGCGCTGCGCATTGCACCGGCGCGCGGACAGACCACGTTTGACCAGGCCACGCAGGTCGATCAGGAGTTACTGCAGCTGATGCGTGCCCTGCCCAGCGGCAGCAGCGGTTACTACAGCTACGGTTACAAAGCCAAAGTCACGTTGTACGGCAAGATTGGTGTCATGGTGCTGCAGCAAGCGGCCAGTACCGGGCGCTTGCTGTTTGAGAGCGGCAAGGGTCTGCCGGGCGCCCCGGTGCAATGGGGCGCGCCGCAGGACTTGCGCTGGGAATGGCATGAAGTAGCCAGCCCGAACGATGCCGAGCCCGCCTGGGCCCTGCGCGCGCGCTTAGGCAACGCTAGAGCGCAACTGTGCCTGAACACGCCGACCTTGTACCTCGATGCGGCCAGTGGTCTGTGCGGCTTGGTTCAGGCTGACGGCGTGCCCGCCGCGCAGCTGTCGGTACTGCTGAAGGCGCCGCCGCTCAAACCCTCGGCGTTGAAGACGCACCAACTGGCACTGCTGCAACAGCTGGGCCCGGTGCCGCCACCGCCGGTGCTGGAGCAGTTGCCCACACTCTCGGGCATCACACCGCACGCCTGCCTGCACATCGCACCGCTGCCGGTGTCAGACACCCTGCTCAAAGGTTTGCTGCAGGCGCAACTGCAGTTTGACTATGCGGGGCGCCGGGGTTGGTGGGCGGGTCTTGGCACCACGGTGCTGGTGGATGACGCGCAGGGCCGCGTGCTGCTGCACCGCGACCCGGAGGCCGAGTTTGAAGCCGTCGCGCAGCTGACGGGAATGGGGCTGCGCTCCACCGAGCCGGGCCGCTTTGGCCTTCCCGGCGACGCCTCGCAGCAAAGCTGGCTGCAATGGGCGGACAGCGGTTTTGCCGCGTTCAAGGCGGCCGGCTTTGAGGTCACGCTCGACGACGCACTGATTGACTGGATCAGCCACGCCGATGACCTCGACGTGAAGCTGCAGGGCCGGGGCGATGATGAGGACGGCGCGCATGACCCGCATGCCGGTCACGCCGGCGTCAATGGCAAGGAAGACGAGGACGGTGACGCGGGCGTCACCTCGCCCTGGTTTGACCTGTCCCTGGGGATGGAGATCAACGGCGTGCGCCACAACATCCTGCCCTGGCTGCCGACACTGATTGCACAGGCGGCCACCAGCCCGCTCGACCCGGCCACCGGCTTGCCCAATATCCCGCCGTTTATCTTTTTGCCCAACACCGCGGGGCAAGGCTTCATCCGCCTGCCCACCGACGCGCTCAAGCCCTGGATGGCCGCGCTCCTGGAGCTGGTGGGCGACCGCAGCCATGATTTCACCGGCGACTGCCTGAAACTCTCGCGCCTGGATGCCATGCGCACCACCGCTTCGCTGGGGGAAGGCGCGGTCTGGGACGGCGCACAGGCACTGCGCAAGTTGGTCAAGCAACTCAGCGGCCAGACCGAATTACCTACGGTGCCGGTGCCGACCAGCGTGCAGGCCAGCCTGCGCCCGTACCAGCAGCAGGGCCTGAACTGGCTGCAGTTCTTGCGTCAATACAGTCTGGGCGGCATCCTGGCCGACGACATGGGGCTGGGCAAAACGCTGCAAACCCTGGTCCACATCCAGGTTGAAAAAGACGCGGGCCGCCTGAAATACCCGGCGCTGATCGTGGCGCCGGTCAGCCTGATGGGCAATTGGCAGCGCGAGGCCGCGCGCTTTTGCCCCAACTTGCGCAGCCTGGTGCTGCATGGCAAAGACCGGCACGAGCTGGCCGACAGCCTGCACGACCATGACATCGTCATCACGCCTTATTCGCTGCTGGAGCGCGACCGCGAGCGCTGGCTCAAGACCCGCTGGCACCTGGTGGTGCTGGACGAAGCGCAAAACATCAAAAACGCCAGCACCCAAGCCGCGCAGGTGGCCAGCCAGATGCGCGCGCGCCAGCGCCTGTGCCTGTCGGGCACGCCGATGGAAAACCATCTGGGCGAAATCTGGAGCCTGTTCCACTTCCTGATGCCGGGCTTTCTGGGCAGCCAGAAGAAGTTTCAGGACCTGTTTCGCACGCCGATTGAAAAATTGGGCAACCCGGAGCGGCTGGAACAATTGCGTTCGCGCGTCACGCCCTTCATGCTGCGGCGCACCAAGGCGCTGGTGGCGGGCGAGCTGCCGCCCAAGATCGAGACCGCGATGCGCGTCGAGCTGACCGGCAAACAAGCAGACCTGTACGAAACCATTCGCTTAGGCATGGAAAAGAGCGTGCGCGAAGCGCTCGACACCAAAGGCATGGCCAAGTCGCAGATCACGATTCTGGATGCGCTCTTGAAGCTGCGCCAGGTCTGCTGCGACCCGCATCTGGTGACGCTGGCCGCTGCCAAAAAAGTGAGCAACTCGGCCAAGCTGGAGCGGCTGATGGAAATGCTGCCCGAGATGCTGGCCGAGGGCCGGCGCATCTTGCTGTTTTCGCAGTTCACCAGCATGCTGAAATTGATCGAGGCGGAGCTTCAAAAGCGCAATATCCCATGGATCAAGCTCACCGGCCAGAGCCAGAAGCGCGATGCGTTGATCGAGCAGTTCACCAGCGGCGCCGTGCCGTTGTTCCTGATCAGCCTGAAAGCCGGTGGTGTCGGCCTGAACCTGCCGCAAGCCGACACCGTGATCCACTACGACCCGTGGTGGAACCCGGCAGTCGAAAACCAGGCGACCGACCGCGCCCACCGCATCGGCCAGACGCAAAGCGTGTGGGTCGTCAAGCTGGTGGCGCAAGGCACGATTGAAGAGCGCATCCTGGGCCTGCAAGAGCGCAAGGCGGCGCTGGCCGAGAGCATGTACAGCGGCGCAGTCGGGCGCAAACAGCCGCTGTTTTCCGAGAGTGACCTGGCGGAGTTGCTCAAGCCGCTATCGGTTTGATAGCAACTTGCGCCTATTTCACGGTGACTGCGGGCTGCTTTTTTGCAGTGAAAACGCTGGAGACAGATGGTTGGCCCTCAAGGTGAGGTTGGCAGGCGCCAGCCAGGAAGTGTCGAAATTTTTTACAGTTGCCCTTGCGAAATTATGTGTAAATTCTGTAACTAGTTGTTATTAATGGAATTAGCAAGTCTGGCGCAGATATTGCTTATGACTGTTGGATCAATCCCATCACCGAGAGACCATCATGACCAAATCGCTGACTTCCAAATTTATCGCGGGCGCTTTGCTGACCTGCGCAGCCAGCGCCATGGCCGCGCCGGTTGCGTTTGATGTGACGGCGGCCAGCCTGACACCCGGTGCAGGCTATGGGGTTGACGCCCATGAGAATACTGGCACCTTGCTTGACGTGTTGTTCACCCCGGGGTTCAGCACACAGAACTTTTCGCTCGCCTCGGTCGGCGATCAATCCACTTTCCTGGTGGGAACCCTGGATTTTCGCGAGTCCAATGGTAACGGCGGCATTCTGGCAGCGGAAACGGACGCTTTGGATGTCACTGCCTCGTTGACGTTTGCCAGCCCCTTGGGTTCGACGCAGACCCTCACCACCACCGGCGTCGCGACTGCCGGAGCCATCAATGGCGGCGCCAACGACTCCGCCAACGGGGGTGTCGACTACTCGCTGACCTGGGCCGCCTTGACGAACATTGCCTTTGGCACCGGGGGTCTGTTCGACATCAGCCTCAACCCGATTACCTTTTCAGACACGAGCGACCTGAACCAGAATCTCAGTGCAACGGTCACGTTGCGCGCGTTGCCCGCGACCACGCAGCTAGAGATCGTGCAGCCAGCGGCCGTGCCCGAGCCGGGCTCGCTGGCCCTTTTCGCTGCGGCGCTGACGCTGGCCGGGCTGACGTCCCGGCGCCGTCGCGGCACCGGCGTCTGAGCTGGTCGCTCCCCCAGCGCCGAATCGGCGCTGAAGTCTGGTTCTGACAAGGCGCTGGCTCAAAGCGTCCAGTCATACTCGATGGTGAGCGGCGCGTGATCCGAGAATTTTTCAGCTTTGTAGATGGTTTCCGAGCGTGCCAGCGCCGCCATGGCTGGCGTGGCCAGGTGGTAGTCCAGCCGCCAGCCCACGTTCTTGGCATAGGCCTGACCCCGGTTGCTCCACCAGGTGTAGGCTTCATCCGTGGCGGTGGGTTGCAGTTGCCGGTACACATCCACCAGTCCGGCCTCGGTCAACAACTTCGTCATCCAGGCCCGCTCCTCGGGTAAAAAACCTGAGTTTTTGCGGTTGCCTTTCCAGTTTTTCAGGTCAATTTCCTGGTGCGCGATGTTCACGTCACCGCACAGAATGAACTCGCGCCCGTTCTTGAGCTGCGCCAAATGCAAATAGAACTCTTCCAGAAAACGAAACTTGGCCTGCTGGCGTTCCTCGCCGGACGAGCCGCTGGGGAAGTAGCAACTGATGATGGAGCGCTTGGCCGAGGGTGTGTCAAAACGCAGTTCCACGTAACGGCCCTCGGCGTCAAATTGGGACGAACCGTAGCCGACCCGCACATCGCTGGGTTCGTGCCGGCTGTAGAGGCCAACACCGGAGTACCCCTTTTTCTCGGCAAAATGAAAGTGGCCGCGCAGGCCGGCCAGATGCTCAAATCGGTCTTGCACGTCCAGGGCCTGGGCCTTGACCTCCTGTACACAAATACAATCAGGCTGAGTCTTGGTGAGCCAGGCTTCCAGGCCTTTGGCGGTAGCAGAGCGGATGCCGTTGAGGTTGAGGCTGGTTAATTTAAACAAGGAATTCCCCGATGTCGATAAGTGTTGGAACCAAAACCGGCGCCGCCCCCGCGGCGGACGCATTGGCCCAGGAGTTTGTGCAGTTTGCGCTGGATTGTGGTGTTTTGCGTTTTGGTGAATTCAAAACCAAAGCCGGTCGCCTGAGCCCCTACTTCTTCAATGCCGGCTTGTTTGATGATGGTGCCAAATTAGGACGACTGGCGCAATTTTATGCGCAGCGCCTGCTGGCCAGCGGCATTGAATTCGACATGATTTTTGGCCCCGCCTACAAAGGTATTCCACTCGGTGCGACACTGGCGGTGGAGCTGGCCCGCCTGGGCCGCAACGTCCCTTTTGCCTACAACCGCAAGGAGGTCAAGGACCACGGCGAGGGCGGCACCCTGGTCGGCGCCCCGCTCAAGGGACGGGTGCTGATTGTGGACGACGTGATGTCCGCCGGCACCGCCGCCCGCGAATCAATCGCCATCATCGAGGCCGCGGGTGCCACGGCCCACGCTGTCGTGATTGCGCTGGACCGGCAAGAAATGGCAACCGAGCGCCGTGGCGACTCGGTGGTCGATGTGCCCTACAGCGCCGTGCAGTACGTGCGTTCCCAGCTCGGCTTGCAGGTTTGTGCGATTGCCAATCTGGCGGATTTGATGCAGTATCTTGCCAGGGACAGCGCAGGCGGGCTGGCCGCCGACCATCAGCGCGTCCTGGCCTATCGGCAGCGCTACGGTGTAGAAGAAAGCTAAACATGTTCAGATGGATCGGGTTGGATGCGAGGCAAACGTTCCTGGGTGTGTTGCTGATGGTTCTGTCAGGCATGACTGTTGCCCAGGCGCAGCAGACGGGCGGCGGCAATGGGCAGGGCATCTACACCTGCGTCGACGCGCGGGGCCGGACGTTGACCTCTGACCGGCCCATTCCCGATTGCAGTGATCGCGAACAAAAAGTGCTCAACCCCAGCGGCACGGTCAAAGCCAAGGTAAGTCCAACGCTGACGGCACAGGAGCGCGCTGCGCTTGACGCCCGGGAGAAAGCGGCCCAGGAAGAACGGGCCCGCCTGAATGAAGAAAAACGGCGCGACCGGGCGTTGCTGGCCCGCTACCCGAACCAGGCGGTGCACGACAAGGAACGCGCCGAGGCACTGGCCCAGATTGGCGTGGTGCGCCAGGCGGCGATGCATCGGGTGGAGGAGCTGCTGCGCCAGCGCACCGTGGTTAATGAAGAGATGGAGTTTTACAAGAAGGACCCGAGCAAAGCGCCGCCCTCCGTTCGGCGCCAGGCTGACGAGCTGACCCAAAGCCTGGCCATTCAGGGTCGTTTTATTGCTGATCAGGACGCGGAACTCAAGCGCGTGAACGCGCGTTTCGAAGAAGAACTGGCGCGGCTGAAGCGGCTCTGGTTGCGGCCCTGACCCATGCCCCCCGGACAGCACCAGAGGGTGCCAAACGGGGCCGGAACCTGGCGCATTGAAGCAGACCTGGAATCAGTCCAGTTTCTTGCGCAGCAGATCGTTGACTTGCTGCGGGTTGGCCTTGCCTTGGCTGCCCTTCATGATCTGACCGACCAGCGCGTTGAGCGCCTTGCTGTTGCCGGCCTTGTACTGCTCGATGTTTTTCGGGTTGGCCGCCAGCACGTCGTCGACAATTTTTTCCAGCGCGCCGCTGTCGTTCATTTGCTTGAGACCCTTGGACTCAATCACCGCATCGACATCGGGGGACTCGCCGGCCCACAGCGCATCGAGCACCTGTTTGGCTGCGTTGTTGGACAGGGTGCCATCCACAATGCGGGTGATTAACAGACCCAGCTGCGCGGCGTTCACGGGTGACTGGGCGATGTCAATTTCATCGGTATTGAGTCGGCGCGCCACGTCGCCCATGATCCAGTTGCTGGCCAGTTTGGCCTGCCCGCAGGCTTTGGCGGCGGCTTGAAAATAGGCGGCAATGGCATGGCTTTGAGTCAGCGCCGTGGCATCGTAGTCAGAGAGCCCATAGTCAGCGACAAAGCGCTGCGCCATGACGCGCGGCAGCTCGGTCATCTCGGCGCGAACCCGCTGCACCCAGTCATCGGCAATCACCAGCGGCGGCAAATCCGGGTCGGGAAAATAACGGTAATCGGCCGCATCTTCCTTGCTGCGCATGGAACGCGTTTCACCGCTGTCGGGGTCGAACAATACCGTGGCCTGTTCAATCGCGTGGCCGTCTTCAAGTTGCTCAATCTGCCAGCGCACTTCATAGTCGATGGCTTGCTGCATGAACTTGAAGCTGTTGAGGTTCTTGACCTCGCGCCGTGTGCCCAATGGCGCGCCGGGCTTGCGCACCGACACATTGGCGTCGCAGCGGAAACTGCCTTCCTGCATGTTGCCGTCGCAAATACCAATCCAGGTCACGATCTTGTGCAGCTCCTTGGCGTAGGCTACCGCTTCCAAGCTGGAGCGCATGTCGGGTTCGGTCACGATCTCCAGCAGCGGCGTGCCGGCGCGGTTCAGGTCGATGCCGGTTTGGCCCACATAGTCTTCGTGCAGTGACTTGCCGGCGTCTTCTTCCAGGTGGGCGCGGACCAGCCGCACCGAACGTTTTTCGCCGTCCAGGTAGAACTCGACCTCACCACCGACCACCACCGGAATTTCAAACTGGCTGATCTGGTAGCCCTTGGGCAGGTCGGGATAAAAATAATTCTTGCGCGCAAAAATGCTGCGTGGTGACACCTGGGCGCCAATCGCCAGCGCAAACTGAATGGCCCGCTCGACCGCGCCCCTGTTCATCACCGGCAAGGTGCCCGGCAGCGCCAGGTCCACCGCGCAGGCTTGCGTGTTGGGCTCGGCGCCGAAAGCGGTGGCGGCACGGCTGAAGATTTTGGATTGGGTGGACAACTGGGCGTGGGTCTCGAAGCCAATCACGACTTCGTAACCCAGCACCAGTGGGGATGGGAGGGCAGCCCGCGAGGCTGACGGCGCTTTTTCAACAAACGTATTCATGCTCAAAATCCTTCTGGCTTGGCAAGGTGCCAGTGCGTCGCCTGCTGGAAGCGATGTGCCACATTGAGCAATTTCGCCTCCTGCAGATAATTGCCGATCAGTTGCAGCCCGACCGGCATGTGGTTGGCGCCAAAGCCCACCGGCAAACTCATGCCCGGCAAACCTGCCAGCGAGCCCGGCAGGGTAAAGATGTCGGCCAGGTAATCGGCCAGCGGATCGTTGCCGTGCCCGCCCAGTTTCCACGCCACCGTGGGTGCCACCGGTCCGGCAATCACGTCACACTGCAGATAAGCCTGCTGAAAATCGTCAGCAATCATGCGACGGATCTTTTGCGCTTGCAGGTAGTAGGCATCGTAGTAGCCGTGGCTCAGCACATAGGTGCCAATCATGATGCGGCGCTTGACCTCATCACCAAAACCCTCGGCGCGGGTCTTCTTGTACATGTCGGTCAAGTCCGCGTACTGCGCGGCCCGGTGACCAAACTTGACGCCGTCAAAACGGCTCAGGTTGCTCGACGCCTCGGCCGGTGCAATGATGTAATAAACCGGAATGGACAACTCGGTGCGCGGCAGCGAAATCGGCACCAGCCTGGCCCCCAGTTTCTCCAGTTCCTTGAGTGCGCCGTCCACGGCGGCGCGCACGTCATCGGCCAGGCCTTCGCCAAAAAATTCAGCCGGCACGCCAATGCGCAAACCTTCGATGGATTCTGTGAGAGACCGTGTGAAATCTTCGGCCGGCAGGTCCAGCGAAGTGGAATCACGGTCCGGGTCCGGCCCACACATGGCCGACAGCAGCAAAGCGCAGTCTTGCGCCGTGCGCGCCATCGGCCCGGCCTGATCGAGGCTGGAGGCAAACGCCACCATGCCGTAGCGCGAGGCGCGACCGTACGTGGGCTTGATGCCGGTGACGCCGCAAAACGAGGCCGGTTGCCGAATCGAACCGCCGGTGTCAGTGCCGGTGGCGGCGGGCAGCAGCCGCGCGGCCACGGCTGCCGCGCTGCCGCCGGACGAGCCGCCGGGGGTGCGGGTCAGGTCCCACGGGTTCCTGACCGGGCCAAACGCCGAATTTTCATTCGCCGAGCCCATGGCGAATTCGTCGCAATTGAGCTTGCCCAAAGTCACCACGCCCTGCGCGGCCAGCTTGCTCACCACGGTGGCGTCAAACGGCGAGCGATAGCCGGCCAGCATCCTGGAGCCCGCGGTGGAGATGAAATCGCGCGTGACAAAAATATCCTTGTGTGCCATCGGAACGCCCAGCAGCGTTGGTGTGGCACCGCCGCTGTCCGCGGCCAATGCCAGGTCAGCGGCGCGCGCCTGGCGCAGCGTGACTTCTTCGTTGAAGTCCAGAAAAGCCCCGAGCGACGCGTTCGCCTGGGCGCGGGCCAAGAAATGCTGGGCCGTCTCCAGGGCCGAGACTTTGCGCGCGCGCAGCAGGCTGGCGAGCTGGGCCACGGTGAGGTCGTGCAGTGCAGTGGTGGTAGTCATCTTTTGTTGTTGTTGGTTGGTGGTGTTACTCGATCACCTTGGGCACCAGAAACAGGCCATGCTCAAGCGCAGGGGCGTTGCGCTGGTTGGCCTCGCGCTGGTTGGGCTCGCTGACCCGGTCTTCACGCAGGCGCAGGGTGATGTCCTGGACGGTGGCCACCGGGTGCGCCAGCGGCTCAATGCCCGTGGTATCGACCGCGCGCATTTTTTCGACCAGGGCAAAAAACCCGTTGATTTGTGTCAGCATGCGCTCACTCTCGGCCGCTTTGAGCTCCAGCCGTGCCAGGTTGGCAATTCGGGCGATGTCAGTAGAAGTCAGGGACATACAAGTATCTTCATTCGAAACCGGTTGTAAAACACCTTTAAAGAGGCGGGGCCGGACAGTTATTCACAGGGGATGAGGTATTATCCCGCCTTTGGCTGTGGGTCTGCGACCCGGCAGGTTTTTGCCAATAAAACCCGATTTTGAACCCGTTAACCAGGTGATGGCAGGCCGACGCGCCCACCATGCCCGAGAGGACTATATTAATGTTTGGAGCATTCCGTCAGTACTTCTCCACTGACCTGGCGATTGACCTCGGTACCGCCAACACCCTGATCTACGTCCGTGACAAGGGCATTGTGCTCGATGAACCCTCCGTGGTGGCGATCCGCCACGAAGGCGGCCCGCAGGGCAAAAAGACAATCCAGGCGGTCGGCAAGGAAGCCAAGGCCATGCTGGGCAAAGTGCCCGGCAACATCGAGGCTATTCGTCCGATGAAAGACGGCGTTATTGCCGACTTCACCGTCACCGAGCAGATGCTCAAGCAGTTCATCAAGATGGTGCACCCGCGCTCCATTTTTCGGCCCAGCCCGCGCATCATCATTTGCGTGCCGTGCGGCTCGACCCAGGTCGAGCGCCGCGCCATCCGTGAAAGTGCCCTGGGCGCCGGTGCCCGCGACGTCTACCTGATTGAAGAGCCGATGGCCGCCGCCATTGGCGCCGGTCTGCCGGTCAGTGAGGCCAGCGGCTCCATGGTGGTTGACATTGGTGGCGGCACCACCGAAGTCGGCGTCATCTCGCTCGGTGGCATGGTCTACAAGGGCAGCGTGCGTGTGGGCGGCGACCGCTTCGACGAAGCCATCATCAACTATATCCGGCGCAATTACGGCATGCTCATTGGCGAGCCCACGGCAGAGGCGATCAAGAAAAATATCGGTTCGGCGTTTCCGGGTAGCGAAGTGCGCGAGATGGAAGTGCGCGGGCGCAACCTGTCCGAAGGCGTGCCACGCAGTTTCACGATCTCCAGCAATGAAATCCTCGAAGCCCTGACCGACCCGATCAACAACATCGTGTCGGCGGTCAAGAACGCGCTGGAACAAACCCCGCCCGAGCTCGGTGCCGACATCGCCGACCGCGGCATGATGCTCACCGGCGGCGGTGCGCTGTTGCGTGACCTGGACCGTCTGCTGGCCGAAGAAACCGGTCTGCCGGTGTTGGTGGCCGAAGACCCCTTGACTTGCGTGGTGCGGGGTTGCGGCATGGCGCTGGAGCGGATGGACCGCCTGGGCTCCATTTTCACCAGCGAATAAGCAACAGGCGCGGCGATGCCACTTGGTACGCTGGACGGGACGCCGCCGCCTTTCTTTCGCCAGGGCCCGTCGGCCCTGTCCAAACTCACCTTCTTCAGTCTGCTGGCGCTGTTCCTGATGGTGGCCGATGCGCGCCTTGAGCTGGCGCGGCCGTTGCGGGTGGCGGTGGCGGCCGCGCTCTATCCGATGCAATGGCTGGCCCTGCGGCCCGTGGTCTGGGTCCAGGGTGGCGGCAAATATTTTGAGTCTCTCAAACGCTCCCAGAGCAGCGAAGAAGCCGCCCTGTACAAGCTCGGTTTGCAGTCCCAGCGTGCCAGTCAGGTCGAGCAACTGCTGTTGGAAAACACCCGCTTGCGCGCGCTGCTGACGTTGCGCGAGCGCGTGGCCACGCCATCACAGGCGGCACAAGTCCTGTATGACGCCGCCGACCCCTACACCCGCAAAGTCATCATTGACCGCGGCTTGCTCGACGGCGTCGCGGCCGGCTCGCCGGTGCTGGACGAAGCCGGCGTGTTGGGCCAGGTGACACGGGTCTATCCGGCGATCAGCGAAGTCACGCTGATCACCGACCGGGAGCAGGCCATTCCGGTGCTCAACACCCGCACCGGGGCGCGCGGCGTGGCCTTTGGCGACCCGGCCCTGCGCGCCAACGCGCTGGAGCTGCGTTTCATGGCGGCCAATACCGATGTGCAAGTCGGTGATTTGTTGACCACCAGCGGCGTGGACGGCGTCTACCCCCCGGGTTTGCCGGTCGCGAAGGTGGCGAAGGTCGATCGCCGTGCTGACTCGGCATTTGCGCGCATCAGCTGTGAGCCCCTGGCGCTGGTGTCAGGCGTGGTGCATGTGATGGTGCTGCAGCCCGTTGCCAGCCAGATCGCCTCGCGGCCGGTCGTGCCGGCAAGCGCCGGCCCGGTCAGGAAAGGATCGAAAAAATGATCATGCGCCCGGGCCATCAGTTGCTGTTGCCCGCCAACCCTTTCTTCATCTGGGGCAGCCTGGTAGCGGCCTTGCTCCTGAACATGTTGCAGAACATGGGGCTGTGGGGGCGAGCCGCCTGGATGCCCGACCTGCTGGCGCTGGTGCTGGTGTTCTGGAGCATCCACCAGCCGCAGCGCATCGGCATTGGCGCCGCTTTTGTGTTTGGCATTTTTGTTGACGTGCACCAGGGGGCGATGCTGGGCCAGCACGCCTTGAGCTACACGGTACTGAGCTTTCTGGCCATTGCCATCCACCGCCGCCTGCTGTGGTTTCCGGTGCCGTCGCAGGCGTTTCAGGTGTTGCCGCTGTTTGTGGCGGCGCATGCCATTGCGCTGAGTGTGCGCATGCTGGCGGGGGGCGGCTTTCCAGGCTTTTGGCTGTTGCTGGCGCCGCTCATCGAGTCGCTGCTGTGGCCGGTGGTCAGCGTGCTCTTGCTGATGCCGCAACGAAGAACCCCCGATCCCGATGCGCACCGGCCGTTGTAGCCTATGACCGAACTGCGCAACGTCGAGGCGGATCTGTCGCGCTTTCGGGCGCGGGTGCTGGTGGCCGGCATCGCGGTCGTGGTGTGCTTTTTGCTGGTGCTGTCGCGGCTGGTGTACCTGCAGGTGGTGCGCCACGACGACCTGCTGGAGCAGGCCGAAAGCAACCGCACCGCGATTGTGCCGGTGGTGCCGAACCGGGGCCTGATCCTCGACCGCAACGGCATTGTGCTGGCCAGCAACTACTCGGCCTACACGCTGGAAGTGACCCCCTCCAAAGTGACCGATCTGGAGCAGACGATCGACGCCCTGTCGCAGGTGGTCGAGATATCGCAGCGTGACCGGCGTCGTTTCAAGAAGCTGCGTGAAGAGTCCAAGAGTTTTGAGTCGCTGCCGCTGCGCACCCGCCTGAGTGATGAAGAGGTCGCCAAATTTGCGGGGCAGCACTATCGTTTTCCGGGTGTCGAGATCAAGGCCCGGCTGTTTCGCAGCTACCCCTATGGCGAGCTGGCCAGCCACGTCATCGGCTACATCGGGCGCATCAACCAGACCGAAAAGGAAAAGCTCGACGACTCCGACGATGCCGCCAACTACCGGGGTACCGATTACATCGGCAAGCTCGGTGTGGAGCAGAGCTTTGAGGCCCAGTTGCACGGCATCACCGGTGTCGACTCGATGGAGACCTCGGCCGGCGGGCGCGCCATGCGCCGACTCGCCAGCAACCCGGCCACCCCTGGCAACACCGTCAAGCTGGCGCTTGACATCAAGCTGCAACACATGGTGGAAGAGCTGTTTGGCGAACGCCGCGGCGCGCTGGTGGCGCTGGACCCCAAGACCGGTGAAATACTGGCCTTTGTCAGCAAGCCCACTTTTGACCCGAATCTGTTTGTCGAAGGCATTGACCAGGAAAGCTGGCAAGCGCTCAACGAGTCCATCGACAAGCCGTTGCTGAACCGCGCGTTGCGCGGCACCTACCCGCCCGGTTCCACCTACAAGCCCTTCATGGCGTTGGCAGCGCTGGAGACCGGCAAACGCACGCCCGAGCAGACCATCTTCGACCCCGGCTACTTCATGTTTGGCGGGCATCGCTTTCGCGACGACAAAGAGGGTGGCCACGGCAATGTCGACATGTACCACTCGATCGTGGCGTCGTGCGACACCTATTACTACATGCTGGCTAACGACCTGGGGGTGGACACCATCCACGACCAGTTGCAGCGCTTCGGTTTTGGTGAGTTGACCGGCATTGACATTTTCGGCGAGGTGCGCGGCCTGCTGCCATCCACGGCCTGGAAGCGCAAAGCCTACAAAAAGCCGGAACAGCAAAAGTGGTACGCCGGTGAAACCATCTCGCTGGGCATCGGCCAGGGCTACAACAACTTCACCATGCTGCAATTGGCCTCGGCGGTCGGCACGCTGGCCAACAATGGTGTCAAGATGAAGCCGCACCTGGTGAAAGAGGTGATGGACATCATCACGCACGCGCCGACCACCACCGAGCACGAATCGGTGGGTGAAGTGATCGCCAAAGCGGCCAACATTGCGGTCATCAAGCACGCCATGGTCGGGGTGAACCTGGAGGGCACCTCATCGGCCAGCTTCCGCGGCGCGCCCTACACCAGCGGCGGCAAGACCGGCACGGCGCAGGTGGTGCAGATCAAGGCCAACGAAAAGTACGTCGCCTCCAAGATGGAGGAGCGCTTTCGCGACCACGCCCTGTTCACCGCCTTCGCGCCGGCTGAAGACCCCAAAATTGCCCTGGCCATCATCGTGGAAAACGCCGGATTTGGCGCCAAATACTCGGCCCCGATTGCGCGCCGGGTGATTGATTACTGGCTGCTCAACCAGTACCCGAGCCTGGAAGACATTGAGGCGGTGAAAAAAGGCATGGCACCGGCACCGATTGGCAAACCGCGCACGGTGGCAGAGCTGCCCTGGCCGCCGGGTGCACCGGTGGCGCCTGTGGCACCGGCTAGCGCCGCCAGCGCGCCGGCAAAAACGGCGAGTGCGGCATCACCTGGCCGTTAAGAGACTTTCTTGCGCCTTGTTCTCAGCGCAAGAAGGCGTCATAGCCGGTTTTCAGGATCAGCGCGCTCACGACCACGATGAAGAATGCGCGCACAAAGCCGGTGCCGTGCTTGAGTGCCAGGCGCGTGCCGAGCAGGCTGCCCGCCACGTTGGCCAGCGCCATGGCGAGCACAAAGTGCCACCAGATATGGCCCTTGGCGACGAACAGAATCAGCGCCGCCGTGTTGGTGGCGGTGTTGATCAGCTTGGCGGCGGCCGAGGCGCTCAGAAAATCGTAGCCCATCACGCGCACAAACAAAAAGACCAGAAAACTGCCGGCGCCGGGGCCAAAAAACCCGTCGTAAAAACCGATCACGGCACCGATGGACGCCGCCAGACATGCCTCTTTGCCGCCCGAGAACAGCGGCGCATGGGTGCGCCCCAGCTCTTTTCTGAGCACCGTGTAGATCAGCACCGCCAGCAACACGCCGGGCAGCAGCCTGCGCAAAAAATCAGGCGATACCACGGTCACCAGCCAGGCGCCGGCGAAGGCCGCGATAAAACCGGCGGCGGCGGCGGGCAGCAGCGCGGCCCAGCGCATCTCGACCCGGCGGCTGAATTGCCAGGTGGCAAAGCCCGTGCCCCAGACCGACGCGCCTTTGCCGGTGCCAAACAGGGTGGCTGGATGGGTGTTGGGGAAGGTGACAAACAGGGCCGGCACCAGAATCAGGCCACCGCCGCCCACAATTGAATCCACAAAACCGGCCAGCAGCGAGGCGAGCGAGACAACGAACAATTCCATCGGCACATTGTCGCATCAGGTGCAGCTGTTGATTGCTACATTATTAATAGCTATATAGGCAATGAAAACGGGGGCTAGAGGCCAATTTTGTATAAAAAAAGCACCGGGATCACCGGTGCTTTTTCATTTTTATCAACCCTTTGCGGGTTTGTCTCCTGGGCCTTTCACGGACAGCGGGCATGGATGCCTGCTGGTGATTGACTCGACTGTAAGCGGGGGTTGTGATTGACGCATCAGGACTTACCCTGTTCGGATTTACCCTTCTCTCCGGCGGGTTGAATCCTCAATTATCCAGCGCGCCGCCTTTTCCGCAATCATCAAAGTGGGTGAGTTGGTGTTGCCGCTGGTGATGACCGGCATCACGCCAGCGTCGACCACGCGCAAGCCCGCCACCAGGCCGCCATTCCCGCCACGCACCCGCAAGTGTGAATCCAGCACCGCCAGCGGGTCGTCGGCCGCCCCCATTTTGGTGGTGCCGACCGGGTGAAAAATGGTGGTGGCAATATCGCCGGCCAGGCGCGCCAGTTCCTCGTCGGTCTGAAACTGAACGCCCGGCTTGAACTCTTGCGGCTGGTACTTGGCCAGCGCCGGCTGCGCCACGATGGCGCGCGTCAGGCGAAGTGAATCCGCCGCCACCTGGCGGTCGGCCTCGGTGCTCAGGTAGTGCGGCGCAATCGCCGGCGCCGCATCAAAGCGGGGGCTCTGGATCTGCACCGTGCCGCGGCTGCTGGGCTGCAGGTTGCACACGCTGGCGGTGAAGGCGTTGAAGTGGTGCAGCGGCTCGCCAAAAGCGTCCAGGCTGAGCGGCTGCACGTGGTACTCGATGTTGGGGTAGGGCTGGCTGGCATCGCTGCGGGTAAAGGCGCCCAACTGGCTCGGCGCCATGCTCATCGGGCCACTGCGCTTGAGCGCGTACTCCAGGCCGATCATGGCCTTGCCCCACAGCGAGTTGGCCTGTGTGTTGAGGGTTTTGACGCCCGTCACCTTGAACACGGTGCGAATCTGCAAGTGATCCTGCAAGTTCGCGCCCACTCCCGGCGCGTCCACCTGCACCGCAATGCCATGCCGCTGCAAGAGCGCGGCCGGGCCAATGCCCGAGAGCTGCAAAATCTGCGGCGAGCCGATGCTGCCGGCACTCAGGATGACCTCGCCGGTCGCCGTGGCGTTGACCATCTCGCCGCCCATCCACACCTGCACACCGCTGCAGCGCAGGCTGCCATCAAGCTGGGTTTGCAGTTGCAGCTTGACCACTTGCGCCGAGGTCCAGAGTTCAAAATTGGGCCGATTCATGCAGGTGGGACGCAAAAAAGCCTTCGCCGTGCTCCAGCGCCAGCCCTTTTTCTGATTAACCTCAAAGTAACCGACACCCTCGTTGGACCCGGCGTTGAAGTCCTCGGTCGGCGCGATGCCGGCCTGCTGCGCGGCCTGGGCAAAGGCGTCCAGGATGTCCCAGCGCAGGCGTTGTTTTTCGACCCGCCACTCGCCGTTTGCGCCATGGAAGTTCTTGAAATCCTCAAGCTTTTTAGCGCTCTGGCCCCCGTCCACAGGACTTGAGTAGCTATCCAATTTGTAGTGACTCTCGTGCGCCATGAAGTCGCTCAAGCTGTTTTGCCAGGACCAGGCCGGGTCACCCGTGAGGCTCGCCCACTGGTCATAGTTGTGCGCCTGGCCGCGCATGTAAATCATGCCGTTGATGCTGCTGCAGCCGCCCAGCGTCTTGCCGCGCGGGTAGCGCAAGGCGCGGCCATTGAGACCCGTCTCGGGCTCGGTCTGAAACAGCCAGTCGGTGCGCGGGTTGCCAATGCAATGCAGGTAGCCCACCGGGATATGAATCCAGGGGTAGTCGTCCTTGCCGCCGGCCTCGATCAGCAGCACGCGCTTGGCCGGGTCCTTGGAAAGCCGGTTGGCCAGCAGGCAGCCTGCGGTGCCGGCGCCGACGATGATGTAGTCAAAAGTGGTGTTCATGCGGGCCCCAGGTTAAGGTAAAAAGCGCGATCTGGCCCCGGCGCGCGGGCTGGCGCGGTGGGCATGAGGCTATTTTGCAGCAAGCGCGGCGCCCATCCCGTCGCGCAGCGTCAGCGCTTGGCGTTACGATCCCTGCATGGCTCCCGTTTATCACTGTCTTTCTGAGTCGCCATGACGCCAGAGGCCCCCCGTATCGAGCGCATCGGCGCGCCCGCTGGCACTGGCTGGCGGCTGTCGGGGGATTGGTCGGCCGCGCGCCTGGCCGAACCGGCCAACTGGGCCAGCTTGCAGTCCGGCCTGGCCTTGGGTGCGGCGGGCGCGGCGCTTGAGGTCAGCTGGGATCTGCGCGACCTGCAGCGGCTGGATCACACCGGTGCCCAGGTGTTGTGGAACGCCTGGGGCCGCCAATGGCCCCGTCAACTTTTGATCGAGCCCGCGCAGCGCGCCATGTTGAGCCGCGTCGAACAGTACGCGTTGCCGCCGCCGGTGGCGCGGCGCACCAGCGCCTGGCAACTGTTTCTGGCGCTCGGCGCCCTGGTCTGGCTGCTGATTGACCATCTCAGGGATGCAACCCGGCTGCTGGGCCAGCTGCTGCTTGACACCCTGCGACTGCTGCGTGCGCCCGCCAAGGGGCCCTGGCGCGATGTGTCGGGCCACCTGTTCAGCATCGGCGCCACCGCGCTGCCCATTACCGCGCTGCTGGGTTTTTTGATTGGTGTGGTGCTGGCGTATTTGATGTCGCTGCAGCTGCGCCAGTTTGGCGCCGACAGCTTCATTGTCAATATTTTGGGCTTGTCGGTGATCCGCGAGCTCGGGCCGGTGCTGGCGGCCATTTTGATTGCCGGGCGCTCGGGCTCGACCATCACGGCGCAAATTGGCGTGATGCGGGTCACCGAAGAGTTGGATGCCATGCGCGTGATGGGCATTGCCAAAGGCTACCGGCTGGTGTTGCCGCGCGCCATCGCCATGGCGCTGGCGATGCCGCTGCTCACGGTCTGGACCTCGCTGGCGGCCCTGCTCGGCGGCATGCTGGCCGCCGACCTGACCATGGGCGTGACGCCTGCGTATTTTTTTGCCGCCTTGCCGCGCGCGGTCGAAGTCTCCAACCTGACACTGGCGATGGGTAAATCGGTCGTGTTTGGCCTGCTCATCGCCCTGATCGGCTGCCACTACGGCTTGCGCGTCAAGCCCAACACCGAGAGCCTGGGCCAGGGCACCACCGCCTCGGTGGTGACCTCGATTGCCATGGTGATTCTGGTCGACGCGGTGTTTGCGCTGGTGTTCAAGGACATCGGCATATGAGCGCCAGCGGGCCAGTTGCCGCAGCCGCCCCGGCCGTGGTCGAGATCGACCAACTTTGGTCGGTGTTCCATACCGCCGGTCGCGACGCCGTGGTGCACCAGGACCTGAACCTGCGCATCGTCGCCGGTGAGTTCATGAGCATTGTCGGCGGCTCCGGCAGCGGCAAGACCGTGCTGCTGCGCCAGATACTGGGGCTGGAGCGGCCCGCCCGTGGCAGCGTCACGGTGCTGGATCAACCGGCGGCGCAACTCGGCTCCGAGGGCGCGGCCAGCCGCGTCGGCATGTTGTTCCAGCATGGCGCCTTGTTTTCGGCCTTCACGGTGCTGGAGAACATCGGTTTCGCGCTGCGCGAACTCGGCACCTTCCCGGCGGCGCTGATTCGCGACGTCGCGATGGTCAAGCTGCAGATGGTTGGTCTGGAGCCGGCGCAGGCGCACAAGATGCCAGCGGACCTGTCGGGCGGCATGGTCAAGCGGGTGGCGCTGGCGCGCGCGCTGGTGATGGACCCGCCGCTGTTGCTGCTCGACGAGCCCACCTCCGGTCTGGACCCCGACAGTGCCGACGGCTTTGTCGCGCTGCTGCGCTCGCTGCACCGTGAGCTCGGGCTGACGGTGGTGATGGTGACGCACGACCTGGACACCCTGTTCGAGCTCAGCACCCGCATTGCCGTGGTGGCTGAAAAACGCATCATTGCCTGCGGCACGCCGACGGAGGTGATGGCGCATGATCATCCGTTTATTCACGACTTCTTTCTGGGCGCGCGCGGCCAGCGGGCTGCGGCCGTGTTGCGTCAAGCCCCGGTTACCGAGTAAAACACCGACTTATGGAAAACAAATCACATGCCCTGGCCGCTGGCGCCTTTGTGCTGGTGCTGCTGGCCTTGCTGGTCGCCCTGGCGCTCTGGCTGACCCGTGACACGCAGTCGCAGCGGATCTATGAACTCTCCAGCGCACAGGCTGTGACCGGCTTGCAGCCGCAAGCCACGGTGCGCTTCAAAGGCGTGAACGTGGGCAAGGTCAGCGCCATTGGCTTTGATCCGCTCCAGCCCGGCAACGTGCTGATCCGCATCGCCGTGGATGACAAGGCGCCGATCACCCAGTCCACCTTTGCCACCCTGGGTTTTCAGGGCGTCACCGGGCTGGCTTTCATCCAGCTCGACGACAGCGGCAGCTCCAAAGTCGCGCTGCGCGCCGACGTGCAGCCGCCGGCGCGCATTCCGATGCGCCCCGGCCTGTTGGCCGAACTGTCCGAGCGCGGCCTGCGCATCCTGGGGCAACTGGACGAAACCACGCAGCGCGTCAACAAGCTGCTGGGCGACGACAACCAAAAGACCGTGATCGGCGCGATCGACAACATCGGTCAGGCGGCGCGCGGCCTGCAGCAGTTTTCAGACCGCACCGGGCAATTGCTGGACCCCCTGGTGAAAGACACCACCGCCACGCTCAAAATCATGCAGGCCACGTCGGTTCGGGTCGGCGACAGCGCCGACGAGGCCCGCGCCTCGGCCCGCGCCTTCAGAACCGTCACCGAGCGCATGAACCGGCCCGGCGGCACGCTCGACCAGCTCAGCCAGGGGGCCGGCACGCTGGCTGCCAGCGCCCAAACCCTCAATACCTTGACGCTGCCGCACCTCAATCATGCGCTGGGCGACACCGCCCGCATGACGCGCCAGGTCGGGCGGGCGGCCGCCAACGTCAGCGACAACCCGCAGTCCCTGCTCTTGGGCAATGGGCCGGTGGCGCCCGGCCCGGGCGAACCCGGCTTTGCTGCAACCCCAGGTCAACCATGAAAAACGCTACACATTCAATAGCTTCTCGCGCTTATTCCACGGAGGCTAGAGCCCTATTTCTTGTGGTTTTTTTGGCGCTCACCGGCTGTGCACTGACGCGCCCCACGGCGCGCCCGGCGGTGTATGACTTTGGGCCCGGCCGTCTGAGCAGCGCGCCAGCGCCCCAGGCGGGTCAGGTCGCAGCGTCCGCCCTGGCGCCGCTGGTCCTGGACGAGGTGCAGGCCAGCAGCGCGCTCGACGGCAGCGCCGTGCTGTACCGGCTGGCTTATACCAACGCGCAGCAACTGCGGCCCTACGCGCAGGCGCGCTGGAGCATGCCGCCGGCCCAGTTGGTGCGCCAGCGTCTGCGTGAGCAGCTGGGGCAAGACCGCGCGCTGCTGGAGCCGGGCGCCGTCGTCAGCGCGGCCAGGCTGTCAACGCCGGGCGCGTTGGCCGGCGTGACCCCGATCACCCTGCGCCTGGAGTTGGAAGAATTCAGCCAACTGTTTGAGGCGCCCGGCTCAAGCGTGGGCCTGCTGCGCCTGCGCGCCACGCTCACGCAGGCCAGCCCCAGCGGGGCAGGCTTGCTGGCGCAGCGCATCATCGTGGTACAGCGTCCGGCCCCCAGCGCCGATGCTGTCGGCGGTGTGCAGGCCCTGCGGCTTGCCACCGACGCGGCGGCGCAGGAGTTGGCACAGTGGTTGCAGCAGTTGGGTCATTAGGGCGCAAGGGCGCCCGCGGCTAGCTGCGGGTCCGCAGCGGCTTAGCGCGAAGCGGCACCCGTGAGCACCGGCAAACCGGCTTGTTGCCAGGCCAGCATGCCGCCCTCAATGTTGGAGGCAGCGCTGAAGCCTGCCGTCTCAAGCAGCGCGGTGGCCTGCGCCGAGCGCCGGCCGGAGCGGCAAATCAGCACCACCCGCTGGTTCTTGAAGGGCGCGATTTCTTTCAGCCGTTGCGCCAGCTGGCCCAGCGGGATCAGCGTGCTGCCGGGCGCATGACCCTGCGCGTATTCATCGGCTTCGCGCACGTCGAGCAGCAGTGCACCGCTGCTTTGCAGCGCGGCGGCTTGTTTGACATTGACGGCCGGCAGACCTGCGCTGGCGGCAGCGGCCAGCGCCAGCAAGGCGCTCGCCAGCAGGGACTTGCCTAAAGTTGGTTTCATCAGGGTTCCTTTGGGCTTTGGGAATGACTGCAAAGGGCGCAAGCATAGCAAGACATAGTCTTGACCTGAACCTGCAGGGATATAACTCAAGACAACGGCGTGTTTCAATCCGCGCCATCATCGAGCGCCGGGTCATGATTTTCACGTTTCAATCCGCGCCATCATCGAGCGCCGGGTCATGATTTTCACGTTTCAATCCGCGCCCGACATGAATGCCGGGCGATCCCCACGGCGAAACTGCCTCACCAAGGGGACAGTGACGTTTCAATCCGCGCCCGACATGAACGCCGGGCGATCCGGCGTCCAGCGCCGGAATCAGCTGGCCATTGCCGGTGTTTCAATCCGCGCCCGACATGAATGCCGGGCGATCCCCCTACGGCCAGCCCGGCGACCAGCTATGGGTCAAGGTTTCAATCCGCGCCCGACATGAATGCCGGGCGATCCCTCCTACCGCGCTAAAGAAGGCTATTACAGGCAAAGGTTTCAATCCGCGCCCGACATGAATGCCGGGCGATCCAAGTGCATGCGCAAGATAGCGCTGGCCGAGCGTTTGTTTCAATCCGCGCCCGACATGAATGCCGGGCGATCCCCAGCAACGGCCCCGCCACGGTGTACCAGGTTCTGTTTCAATCCGCGCCCGACATGAATGCCGGGCGATCCCGCCCGCCAGGATCTGTTCGGCGAGCTTAGGGTTCGTTTCAATCCGCGCCCGACATGAATGCCGGGCGATCCAAATCAGGGGTTGCATCGTTGCCCACCCCCAGCTTGTTTCAATCCGCGCCCGACATGAATGCCGGGCGATCCCATGTGCTTTCCTCTCACTCAGGCAGGGGTGAAATGTTTCAATCCGCGCCCGACATGAATGCCGGGCGATCCAAGACCATCCGACATAGCTATCCTTTGTTATTTTTGTTTCAATCCGCGCCCGACATGAATGCCGGGCGATCCCCCAAGACACTACCCACGGGGGATGGCCTGGTGAAGTTTCAATCCGCGCCCGACATGAATGCCGGGCGATCCACAGCGTTATGGCCGCCCAGGCGCCGCGGTTGGTGTTTCAATCCGCGCCCGACATGAATGCCGGGCGATCCATTGCCAAGGCTGCCGGCTTGGTGATTCTGACCGAAGTTTCAATCCGCGCCCGACATGAATGCCGGGCGATCCAGCTACGACCAGGCTTATATCAACCTGATCGCTGCTGTTTCAATCCGCGCCCGACATGAATGCCGGGCGATCCTATGCGCCTGCTGGCACCGGGCAAATCACAAGCTGGTTTCAATCCGCGCCCGACATGAATGCCGGGCGATCCCCATGGTTGCCGCGTGCCAATCCCGTGATGCGCACGTTTCAATCCGCGCCCGACATGAATGCCGGGCGATCCCACCTCGTCCATCTTGCCAGCGTCCACCGGGTCAGCGTTTCAATCCGCGCCCGACATGAATGCCGGGCGATCCCACCTCGTCCATCTTGCCAGCGTCCACCGGGTCAGCGTTTCAATCCGCGCCCGACATGAATGCCGGGCGATCCCCATCGACTTCTAAGGACCAATATGGAAACGACTGTTTCAATCCGCGCCCGACATGAATGCCGGGCGATCCGCAACATGGCGCGGCCGCACACCAAGTTGGAAAAGTTTCAATCCGCGCCCGACATGAATGCCGGGCGATCCGCGGTATCAGTGTCCAGCGTGGCACAGCACACGGGTTTCAATCCGCGCCCGACATGAATGCCGGGCGATCCCCCGAGGGATTTCCGTTCATTCCGATGGCATCGGAGTTTCAATCCGCGCCCGACATGAATGCCGGGCGATCCTCCTGCAGGTCGGCCTTGATGGTGAAAGACACATTGTTTCAATCCGCGCCCGACATGAATGCCGGGCGATCCTCTCTCCCGGCGTAGAGACAAGCCGCCCTGATGTTGTTTCAATCCGCGCCCGACATGAATGCCGGGCGATCCCGGCACCCAGGCTGGATCGCATCTTCCATTGCGCGTTTCAATCCGCGCCCGACATGAATGCCGGGCGATCCTGGTCATAGCTGATGCCGCCCGACAAACCCATGGTGTTTCAATCCGCGCCCGACATGAATGCCGGGCGATCCCCGGCGCCGCCGCCGACACCTACACCGTCTATATGGTTTCAATCCGCGCCCGACATGAATGCCGGGCGATCCTCAGGTGCGCAATCTTGATCAGCGGGTCTTGTGCGTTTCAATCCGCGCCCGACATGAATGCCGGGCGATCCATTTCATCTTTGGCGCGCGGGTGACGCCATCCAAGTTTCAATCCGCGCCCGACATGAATGCCGGGCGATCCCTTCAAATGGCTCTCCGTTGCGGCTGGCTGTATCGTTTCAATCCGCGCCCGACATGAATGCCGGGCGATCCTCTGCGTCTTGAGTTGCTCGGCAATGTCAACGTTGTTTCAATCCGCGCCCGACATGAATGCCGGGCGATCCGATCAAGGCGCAGTGGCAGGACACCCCGCAACTGTGTTTCAATCCGCGCCCGACATGAATGCCGGGCGATCCGTCGCCTGATCCTCGGCCTGCTGCAAAGCCGCCTTGTTTCAATCCGCGCCCGACATGAATGCCGGGCGATCCGTTCACCCTGGATCTGCTGCAAGCCACTGTTGCCGTTTCAATCCGCGCCCGACATGAATGCCGGGCGATCCTCCTGGAGCGCATGGACGAAAAGAGGGTGCATGTGTTTCAATCCGCGCCCGACATGAATGCCGGGCGATCCTGGCGGCACCTGGCGCAGGAACGGTGGGTTACGATGTTTCAATCCGCGCCCGACATGAATGCCGGGCGATCCCCGCCCGCCGGGGACTTGTACGCAAGGCGAAAAAAGTTTCAATCCGCGCCCGACATGAATGCCGGGCGATCCGCCCGCTCACCGCTTGGTGGTGGGGCGGGATGGGTGTTTCAATCCGCGCCCGACATGAATGCCGGGCGATCCGATTCAGTCATGGGAAACACCATCAAGAAAAAGAGCGTTTCAATCCGCGCCCGACATGAATGCCGGGCGATCCCGATCAACATGCACCGAGTTGGCTAGCGTGCTTTGTTTCAATCCGCGCCCGACATGAATGCCGGGCGATCCGCGTCCAGGTCCATGCCAGCCTCATCCGCCGACTTGTTTCAATCCGCGCCCGACATGAATGCCGGGCGATCCCACCATTGCCATGGTCCAGACCCTTGCGCAAAAGGTTTCAATCCGCGCCCGACATGAATGCCGGGCGATCCGCAATGCACGCCTACCGATCACAGTTTATCTAAGGGGTTTCAATCCGCGCCCGACATGAATGCCGGGCGATCCTGCAAATCGTCAACACGGGCGTAGCCGCCTTTGTGTTTCAATCCGCGCCCGACATGAATGCCGGGCGATCCGAGCCATGACGGGGCGCAATTACCAGTTGAGACTAGTTTCAATCCGCGCCCGACATGAATGCCGGGCGATCCCGCCAGGTCGCGCCGCGAAGCGTTGATAAGGGGGAGTTTCAATCCGCGCCCGACATGAATGCCGGGCGATCCGATCGCAAAATCCACCGGCGCGGCGATCTGCACGTTTCAATCCGCGCCCGACATGAATGCCGGGCGATCCCTGACGCCGGTCAGCAGCCGCAACTGGTGGCTTGTTTCAATCCGCGCCCGACATGAATGCCGGGCGATCCAACTCAATAGCGCATCCATGCCGGGAACCTGGTAGTTTCAATCCGCGCCCGACATGAATGCCGGGCGATCCTGCACCAGTTGTTTGACGGTCTGCACCTGAGTTGTTTCAATCCGCGCCCGACATGAATGCCGGGCGATCCACCGAGTGCCTTTTGCACAATGCCGCGAGTCGGTGCGTTTCAATCCGCGCCCGACATGAATGCCGGGCGATCCCCCCGCGTGCAAGACACCCTTGGACATCTACAAGGTTTCAATCCGCGCCCGACATGAATGCCGGGCGATCCCTGTCAGGAACAGGCTCACAGGCACCTTGACGATGTTTCAATCCGCGCCCGACATGAATGCCGGGCGATCCAAGCTGCCGTTATTGGCTGCGGTAGGAAAGCCGCTGTTTCAATCCGCGCCCGACATGAATGCCGGGCGATCCGGGCATCAGGTGCAGACCTACATGCAATCCAAGGTGTTTCAATCCGCGCCCGACATGAATGCCGGGCGATCCGAGGCGTGACAAGACCCACCGCCGCCATGTGCATGTTTCAATCCGCGCCCGACATGAATGCCGGGCGATCCGAGAGTTTTGCCGTGCTGTGATTTACACCACGCTGTTTCAATCCGCGCCCGACATGAATGCCGGGCGATCCCAGCATGCGCGTGTCGGCTTCGGGATAGTCAAACAGTTTCAATCCGCGCCCGACATGAATGCCGGGCGATCCCTTTCGACCAAAATCGTTTCAGTGTTTTTTCATCTGTTTCAATCCGCGCCCGACATGAATGCCGGGCGATCCGTTATGCGACGCGGGCCACACGCCCGGCAGTGCTGTTTCAATCCGCGCCCGACATGAATGCCGGGCGATCCGCTCCGACCGTAAGCCAACGGGCAGCGCGACGATTGTTTCAATCCGCGCCCGACATGAATGCCGGGCGATCCTCAGGTCATACACCTTGCGCGGGCGCACCACCGGGTTTCAATCCGCGCCCGACATGAATGCCGGGCGATCCACCCGTATGGCTGGCTGGCTCTGGCGCTGGAAGTGTTTCAATCCGCGCCCGACATGAATGCCGGGCGATCCCGCCTCTTCACTGGTCTGGATCACACCAGCACGGCGTTTCAATCCGCGCCCGACATGAATGCCGGGCGATCCCATTCATGGAATTCTCCGAGAGTTCTTTAAGTAAGGTTTCAATCCGCGCCCGACATGAATGCCGGGCGATCCCGCAAGGGCTTGTCGCCGAGCTGGGCGAGTTTCCAGTTTCAATCCGCGCCCGACATGAATGCCGGGCGATCCGAGGCTTCGTGCTCCGCAAAGCATTCCGCGGAGTGTTTCAATCCGCGCCCGACATGAATGCCGGGCGATCCTTGCGGTCGAGATACCAGAGTTGACGGCGAAGTCGTTTCAATCCGCGCCCGACATGAATGCCGGGCGATCCCTATCGAACTGGCGGTGACCGACAAGATATTGACTGTTTCAATCCGCGCCCGACATGAATGCCGGGCGATCCCCAGATAGATGGTGTCGCCAAACACCGTCGCATTGTTTCAATCCGCGCCCGACATGAATGCCGGGCGATCCGGGAATGCACGCGCCAGGCGGGATAGATCAGACTTGTTTCAATCCGCGCCCGACATGAATGCCGGGCGATCCCGCCAGGTCGCGCCGCGAAGCGTTGATAAGGGGGAGTTTCAATCCGCGCCCGACATGAATGCCGGGCGATCCCCGACTGGGTCACGCTGCCCGATCTTGACCGCACCGTTTCAATCCGCGCCCGACATGAATGCCGGGCGATCCGCCGCCTCTGGTGCCAGCAGGGGGCCAACGATCGGTTTCAATCCGCGCCCGACATGAATGCCGGGCGATCCCCCATCTGGGCGATCTGACATAAGGTAGATGAACTTGTTTCAATCCGCGCCCGACATGAATGCCGGGCGATCCTTAAGTATTCCAGCATCTAGCTCGATTACGCTAGTTTCAATCCGCGCCCGACATGAATGCCGGGCGATCCTCGTGGTCAGCGTCGTGTCAATACCTTCGAGCGAGTTTCAATCCGCGCCCGACATGAATGCCGGGCGATCCGCGGGGCCGTCAAAACCCAGGCGCCCGGTTTTCTCGTTTCAATCCGCGCCCGACATGAATGCCGGGCGATCCGCTTCGCGGCCAAAGGCTTGTAAGCAAAGGCATTTTTGGTGCATTCGCGCGAACCTCGTTGCTCCACAAGACTAACCCCGTGGATTTACGTGGAGAGATTCTGGAAAATCATTTGAATCAATGGCTTGCGTAGCGCGCGAACCCTGTAGGGAGAAGTCAACCACTTGGGGTTCGCGGTATTGACCTTACCACAGGCCATGCGTCTGCGAGCACTTCGGGGCGCAATCAAAGCACCAGCGGCCCATCAAAATCCACCGCCTTGAAGGCGCCGTGCTCAAGAACTTCAAACCCGCGGGTACCGGGTATGCGGTACAGGCGCAAGCAGTCTTGCTGCGCGTCGATCTCTGCGAGCAATTCCCGCTCAAGTGCTTCAAATTGAGCAACGTCCAACTGGCACTCAAAAACCGATTTCTGTACCCGCTGCCCGGTACTTTCGCAAACTTTGGCAACCCTTCGCAAGCGCCGCCGTCCGGCCCTGGTTTCGGTACTCACGTCGTAGCAAACTAGTACCAGCATGGCTCAATCCTACTTGGCCACAAACGGCACATACGGTGCACCGTCATCGCGCAAAGCGCGCGCCATCAAGCGTGCCTGCACCAGCGGCACCAGGCCCAAGGGGACAGACTGCGCCAGCAGCGGGTGATTGATCTCGTCGCGCTTGCGTTCTTGATACGCCACCACCACCGCCTTGCGCGCATCCGGCTCCAGTAACACGCCACCGCCTTCACGCAAAACAAAATCATCAGCAGTCAACTGACCTCGGTTGATGAGCGTCAGGGCCAAGCGATCAGCCCAGGGGCGAAACTCTTCCATCAAATCCAGCGCCAGTGCAGCGCGGCCCGGTCGCAAGGCATGCAAAAAACCCACTTGCGGGTCCAGCCCGGCTGCCTCCAGCGCGCTACGGCAGTCGTTCATCCACATGGAATACAAGAATGACAACATGGCATTGAAGCGGTCACGCGGCGGGCGACGCGTGCGCCCATCCATCTGGAAGACCGCGCGCGACTCAGGGCGCACCAGCAAATTGAGGCCAATGAAATACTGCCGCGCGGCCTCACCCTCTATGCCCCGCAAGACGTCCAGACTGGTGGCCTCGGTGAGCGCGCGCAAACTGGCAGCCAGGTCGTCGGCCAGGCGGGTTAATACCTGGGCTTCGTCTTCTGACTTGGCTTCGCGGGCACCGCGTTGCAACACCTGCCGGGTGTTTTTGATCTTGCCCGCCACACAGGCGCGTGCCATGTCCAGCGTAAACGCGGGGTCTGCCACACGCCCAAACTGAGCTTGGCGCAGCAGAACATTGCCTGTGACTGCGCCCTCTAACCTTGCTTTGAAACGCCCATTGTCATCCAGCAACACCAGCGCAATGCCGCCTTCAGCCAGGCGGTGCATGAGCGGTGCCGACAAACCCGTGTGACCGAAACACACCACTGCGCTCAAGTGGTGCAGTGGCACACGTAGCCTGGTTTCTTGCTCCACCTCCACGCGCAGGGTGTCGTTGTCCAGACGCAGATAAGTGTCCGCCGTGGTGACGTAGAGGGTGTTGAGGAGTTGCATGGGTATCCAGACTTAGGCATCGGGGTCAAACAGCGCAGACCGAGCGGCGATCAGCCCCGCGTGTGTGGCCTGCGGCTGGCAGCGCTCCAGCAGCGAACAAGCTTTGCAGCGCTTGGTCGCCTGCTCGCCCACTAGGGGCGGGGGCAGCTCACCGCTGGCCAGCATTTGGCGGATGGCGTCAGCAGTTTGCGCCACGTCAGCGCGCAATTGTTCAGTGATAGCGACCACGCGCCGACGTTTGGAAGTGGCGTAGTAGAGGGCGCCCTCGTTCACAGTCTTGCCCGTCATGGCTTGCAGGCACATGCCTTGGGCTGCCAACTGCAAATCGTCACATGCGGCAATGTCAGCGGCCTTGTTGCGACTGCCATGTTTGTATTCCACCGGGTAGGGCACGCCGCCAGCCAAAAATTCCACAACGTCTGACTTGCCCACCAGACCCAACTCGTCATGCCACAGAGGCAAAGCGCGCTCCACGCGAACGCCTTTGGCCGTTTCGACGCCGGGCTGGTCTACCTTGGCATGCACCGCCTGGCCACGCAGGGTGTGGACGTTGTCGTCAAACACCTGCTCCAGGTGAATCAGGCCGCACTGGCGCGGGCAATAACGCCAGTGCTGCAGTGCAGACAGGGGGATCTTTTCAGGCTCGTCCACAAAATTTTCCGATGTCCCAACGCCTTACGCTTTGCGCGGTGACTTGGCGCCCTTGACTGCCTTGGTGGCAACCGGTGGCAGGTAATTGGCTCCTGTGACCACTGACTTGCCGGTCTGGCTTTCCAGTTGGTTGCGGGCTTGGGCGGCGATGCGGCCACCGGCCTTGGCCGCAGTCTTGTTTTGCGACACGCCGGTGGCATTCACGTTCTCTGCAATCTGGCGGGTGGACAACTCAGCCAAGGCGGTAAAAATGAGTTCCGCCTCGCTCATGTGGTCGCGCAAGTTGTGGCTGCTCAGGCCCTTCATATCTTTGTGCTCCGCCACGCTTACGCCCGACCATTCCTGATGGATGATGTTGGTCAGGATGGCAAACTCGCTGCCCTTTTTGACGTCGTGCTCACTCCAGTAGTCGGTGAGCTTGTTGCGGGTTTCCTGCCCGGTCATGCGTTGCTGAATCCACTTGTCGCTTCGCCCATGCTGTTGCCAGGTCTGGCGGGCACGGTCCAGCGACAGGGCCGGATCGGCCAGCTCTTGCATGCGCTCATAGCCGACCTTGGCAAGCCAGAGTTTGATGGGCTCGGCCTTGGGGCTGGGGACAGACTGCACCAGGCGCAGCAGGGTTTCGGCGGTGGCGACATCGGTCTCGCGCTGCTTGCCGTCTGGCGAGGTCAATTTCAACTGTACGATTTTCTCGTACGGTTGCTCTGAGCCCGCTTCTTGCGCGAGCTTGCGTTTAAGGTCAGACCAGTACCGCCTGGCGTTATTGCTGTCCGTCAGTACCTGCACCACGTCGACCACAGAAAACCACCAGGTTTCCGTGTCTTCGTCGTACACGCGGCGGATGGCTTTCCCGTCGAATTCAGCGGGGAAGATTTTCATGTGGCGCTCCCTCTTGATATATCAACCGTGCTTAAAACCCGTCCAAACACTCTGGCACCAATCCATCGAGAGAGTCGATGCTGTAGCTACCATCAGGGTTGACAGTCAAGCTTCGATGCACCTTGGCTGATGAATACTGTCCAGACTTGCAGTTGTGTTGCCACCAAATCACTTTCACTACTTCCATGCTGCCTGCTGGGCGTGCCGAAGATTCATCGTTTTCAAATAGCTTTGGCAAAACAGCTTTCAAGGCCTGAGCATCTGCGTCTGAAAACCCTGTTTTCTCTGCAAGTTGTGGATTCATGCTTCCAAAAAATCGGTAGATGCCTTGATCTACACGATGCTTCGTTCCCATCGTGTCAGAACTGCGTTTGGTGCCATCACCTTCGCCACTCACACTTTTCGTGATTTGTGTACTGGTGATATCAATGGGCTCCACGCTGAATGCCGATTGCACCGTGACAGGGCCACGAATGCCTATAGAGACTCCAGTATCCCCCTCGTCATCACTGCCATCATCGTTTTTCTTACCTGCCTTTTTGTTGCTCTTCAACGCAAACAATTGCCCGAACGCTCGCACATCCAGCCACTTCGAACATGCCAATAACGCAGTTTGATCAGAGCCCAACGCTTTGCCAAGTACAGCTTCGGCACGGGCACGCAGGCTTTTGTACTCATCGGCTTTGCGATCATCAGACTGCACAAAAATCATGTTGCCATCGTCTGCCTTCCCCGCTGCAACCCAGCGTTCAAGCAATCGGTCACGAATCTTCCGTTTGATGGAAACATCGGTCATTTCGCCGAAGTTCGAATAGTCTGTGCGGGGACGATTGCCGTTGAGCGGGTCGCCATTTGGGTTGGCGTTCTTTACGCGAAGAATCACCGCGAAATCAATTTTGTTCTGCAGGGTTGTCATGTGGGCTCCTTGGGGTTAGTTGGCGATAGCTTCTTCGGTGGTGGATGCGATGGCATCCACTTTGGGTGAATTGAGTTCCCGACGTTGGCAGTGGTAGCCCAGTAAAAACTCCCCGGTGAGTTTTCTGTCGTCTAAAAAGTCGTCACCTTGAAAGCTTGCCACGATACCGTCGTGGAGCACTTCCATCTTGTGAAGAAAACCTGCTTGTTTGGCACGCAAACGAGATTTGGCGGGTGTCAATGCCAACTCTATCGTGCGCCATGTACTCGCTGGGCGGTCGGCAAAGCGCTGCATGAGCTTGGCGGCCGTGGTGTCACGTTTTTCACCACCCAGGTAAATGGCGCGTGATTCAATATGTTCGGCCAAGGCAAGCAGTCGCCCATAAAGATAGTCCCGCGATAAGCGGTCTGTTTCAAGTGTCATTTGATAGTCCCTTTCATGAAAATAACTGTTAAATAGCGCGCAGGCGATGCCCAGTGTTTTTTCCCACTCCCAGTGAGCCATGCCAACACGGTTGGTGGCGCGGCGCACCGTGCTGTTCATCAAGTCGCGCGGCAGGCGTTGACCATCGATGATGCAGGGCAGCAATCGTTCGACGGTGCTTTTGCGCAGCTTTTCATCCACTCGCCGCCCGAATGCGGCTTCTGCGACATCGCGCGGTGACGGGGCTCCAATAAATTGCCGATTTGCACCAAAGTTCTGCATCCAGGCACTTCGTCGATGCCAGGTTTGCAGTCGCTCGAAAAAGTTCGAGCTTTTCAGTTCACGATAAAACGAAATGGCCATTCGACCTGGTGTCGCCGAGTCCAGCCCCAAGACCACGACATCGTCGGTAGGAGCCAATTTGGCCCGGTAACCTGCAATGGCACGGTTTAGCCTCAACGAAAAAGCTTGGCCGACATCGCCAACATTGGTCGGCGGAGATTGGGTGTCGGCTTGCGATATTTCCTCGGCACTCAAAAACAGCGCCAAAGAATCTTGGAATGGATCAGGAACATCCTTGCCAGCCACGGCCCATGTCACGATCACTTGATCATCGTTGCGATACGCTTGTCGATGAATCAACCAACGCAGTGCGTTATGGGCTTTTTGAGTGACTTCATAACCAACACCGCAAGCTTGCAGACCAGTCTTATCTGTAAACCGACCACGAAAGGTGTAGCCAGAACTGTCATTGGCACTGATGAGCTTGGCACCATCACCCGCATGGCGAATTCTTTTTGGGTGATTCTCAGCAAGGGCAGTCTCACCAACACCAGTCACCATGCACAAGCCCTTGAGCGTTTTGGTGCTTGCATCAAACCATGCCCAAGCCTTTTGCAAACTGGTGTCTTCCCAAACTGCTGTACATGGGTTGCCTTGCTCCCATACTTGCCAGCGAACAAATGCGTCGCCCTGGTCGCGCTCACCCGCGTTGGGTGTGAGCATGCGAAACAATTCTGGCGCAGGGCCGGAGCCAGTCCAACGTGTGAGCAAATTGTCATTTGCATCCACGTGCAGGATTCCTGCGTCAACCAAATCTGTGATCAGCGTGCCGCCATGCACATAGCGCAACACGGCCTGGGCTTTGGAATGTGCAAATTCAGAGCTACACCAAGCATTGAGCAAGCCCTCATATTCGTTAAAAAAGGATGGCTTCTTGCCGCCATGCAATGGGTAATCCAACGCACAGTACTGGAGTTTGTCGCATAGGGGGTGTGGTGGTGGCTTAGTGCCAACACGCCCAGCCGATTGCTCTGTGGCAGGAATGTAGGTCTCGATCTTGTTGATCAAACGAGCGGTTTTGAAACCACCTTGGGCATCCAATGCAATTTCGATATGTGCTTGCTGTTGTGCATGACTTACGGGCAGTAGCTGTGCTTCGCCTGCCATGTCACGCCCCTGGCATTGCTCATAGGTTTCATAGAGTTTGTGTATCCAGCTCACGTTAGTCCTCCAATTCCGCCGCTTCAGCCTCTACACCACGCAAATTCTGGTCACCAAATTTTTTGATGCCCATGTCACGGACATATTTGCGAACGGTGCAGTCCTCTGGGCGTTTGAATGTGACGCGACCATTGAACATGGTGGGTTGCCAGAATCGGGCATGGAGTTTTGACTCGCCGGTTTCATCGGGGTAGTCAAACCCGTGAAACACCAGCCCAAAAGCCAGCTCGCCCTCAACGTCATAAGGACTGTCGCCTTCGCCGAAAACGCAGGACTCAACATAGCCTTGGCAGTCACGCGTACCCAGGAAAACGTCTTGCCGCCCCCCTCGCTCGACCATTCGCTGCGCAATCGCGAGGTGTTTGGCGGGAATACGGTCATCCTTCAGTTCGGGGCGGTGAAGGTTCCACTCAAAATGCGCACGCACTTGGTATTCCACATCCGCAAGAAAGGTGTAAATAGCCAGGGTATTACCGCCGCCGTAGTCCAAAGGTTTGGTGCCTTTTGTTTGTGTCCGGATGCGCTTCATCACCCGCACTTCATCAATCACCCAAATAAGTGTCGGCTTCCAGTAAATGGACTTGGTGATGCCCTTCAGCGCCTCATAAGTGGGAATGTGGTACGAGCACTTTTCACCTCCGATTTTGGTCAAGGGGTCGGTAAACAAGGCATGTCGTGCCGATACCTTGAATTCGATGCCGTTCGGGTTAACCATAAAGAACCTCCATATTCCCTTCGGGTGTTGTTGCAAGCCCAAACTCTGTGCTGTAGTAGCGCGAGTCGATCAAAAACAAAATATCGGTGTCAGGCCTGACTTCGCGAACAACACCAGCCTTTTGCAGCTTTTCCAAGACGTTGGGGAAAACGTTCACGCTGTACTGCTGGGCTTTTCGCAATAAGTCAAATTCTTTGTCTGGCATGTAGGCACTGCACAAATCGGCAATCAAATCCCGTCCCGCCTGCTCAAAGGGCACCAGCACCCCCCGAGTTGGCGCATCGATGGCTTTAAACGCACGGGCGGCCGCCATGAACGATTGCCGGAGATAAATGTCAGGGGCCCTTCCTGCGGCTTTGGAATGTTCTGCCGAAGCGATCGTGTTGCAGGACAGCAAATTCAACAAACTGTCGTGATGGCCCAGTTTTTTTTCAGAAACCGGATAGGTCATCTCGTCAGATCTGGCGTAAAAGTAGTTTTGGTAATACCAAGCCAACGCCTGAGGTCCAATCAGGTTGTTGCCGAACTTGCCGGGATTTTCGTGAAAGTCGCTCATCACACGTTCTGCCCTGTCTCGACCAATCCGAATATCGGGGAGCATGTTCAAGTTTTCGTCTTGCGGGTTAATGACATGGACAATCCCGCAATCTTGTCGACCATTGCGATTGCAGCGCCCTGCAGCTTGTGCAATCGAATCCAGACCGGCAGTGAAGCGGATGACACAACCAAAATCAACATCCACACCGGCCTCGATCAACTGGGTGCTAATGCATAACGTTGGCGTTTGTACTTGCAAGTCATCGCGAACTTGCGTCAATATGACCTTGCGGTGGGCGGGGCACATGTGGGTGCTGAGGTGATAGACCTTGAATTCAGCACGCTGTTTGCATTGACGGTAAATGGCTTGTGCAGCGATTTTTGTGTTGACAATGACCAGACAGCTCTGCGCCCTTTCCACCTCACTCAACGCCAGTGCAGCAATGTCATCTGCCGACCAACCGCCGTGTCTGAGTTGGTTCTTGACTTCGACCCGTTTTAGGTCATCAAACAAGCCCTGCACATCGGGCATGATCTCGTGATCATCGGCTAACTGCATTGCACCCTTGAAGGCATCCACCTTGTCCAGCAAAGGTTGTGTTGCGGTGCATAGAACCACCGTGCTGTTGCAATGCTTGGTTAAAAAACTGATCGCGTTGTTAAACAGATGAACACAATTGACCGGCAACGTCTGAATTTCATCAAAGATCAACACAGCGTTGGCCAGTTGGTGCATGCGCCGGGCACCTCGGGTACCCGAACCAAACAAGGTTTCCAGAAACTGAACGCTGGTGGTGTAAACCACTGGCGCATCCCAGTTTTCAGAGAGCATTTTGCTGCGCCAAGTTTGTGATTCGGGAGTCAAATTGGAATGGTGTTCTAGTACCACGGTTCCGGGCACAACACCTTGTGGTTCCAGAATACGCCGAACCACATCCGCATTTTGGTCAATGATGGATGTAAATGGAATGACATAAATCACGCGTTCCATCTGGTGTGTCTTGGCATGATGTAGCGCAAACCTTAGACTCGCCAGTGTTTTGCCGCCACCCGTAGGCACTGTCAGAGTAAAGATGCCGCGACGACGCTTGGCAGCATTGAAGCAGTGCTGCGAAATATCCTGACGAAGTTGGTCAATGGGATAACGGGGAGTGAAGTTAGCCAGATGCGCTTCAAGGCGGAAGCACAAAGTATCCCAATCGGCATAGCGTCCACCCATACGCAATTTGGCCTGTCTGGGGTTTTCAAAATCTGCGGTATCGATACGATCAGCGTCGATCAAGCAGCTGAACAAAAACCGCACCAGTAAACCGATGTGCTGTTGCGTCACGATGTTGCGATCATTTTTTTCTGGAGAGAGCCGAATGATCTTGCCAACAAGGCTCTGTATTGCATGAATCATTGAAGGCTCTGCCATAAGCGCGTGAGCGCGCAGCAGAACAAGGTCATCGGCGACGGTCTGTGCTTCATCTAAATGGCTTCGTCCGTCCTGCTTGTTCATTCGTTTGCTAAACGAGTCATCCCCAAGACTGTTTTCGTCAGCGCTTAAACAGTCGATTAGTCCTGAGTGATGCGAAGCAATACACAGCGCCAATATCTGAGCAACGATCTGTCCGAGTTGCCCAAACTTAGCGAGTTCTTGCCACACCAGTTGTGCGCCGGCTGTGGAATGGTCAACTTTTCCCTTGAGCCCTTTGGCATCGACAAACTCATCTTCATCCGGGTTCAGCAACTCAACAGCAGATTTCAGATAATTTTGGAACTCTGCGCTGTACTTCCCCAAATCGTGCAGCAAGCCAATGAGTTCGCCTTGCTGAGGCAAACCAATTTTGCTAGCGAACTCACTGGTCAACCGTGCAACGCCCCTTAAATGGTCGGGCAGTAGCTGAATAGCTCCGTCAGCCTTTCGTACGTGGGCAATGTGTTTTGACACGCTGAATATTCTCCCGTGAATTGTTTTGATTTGCAGGTAGCTTACGCCCCCACAGGCTCACCACATGAACCTCTCCTTCATCCTTCAAAAATATTTTTCACCCATCTTCCCCACCTCTGCCCCCACCGCCTCGCGCAAACTCTTCGGCCCCAGCACCTCGCAGTGCGCGCCGTGTTTGAGGATGTCCATGATCAGTTCGCGGTGGTCGGTGTAGGGAATGCGCAGCAGGTAGCCACCGTCGGCTTGGTGTCTGCCGTCTTGCTGCGGGTGCCACTGCTCTTGCGCCACCCAGCGGGCGCGCTCGGGCGTGAAGCGCAAGCGTGCCCAGCGCACGGTGCCGCTGGAAAAAATGCCGTAGCCGGAGCCGAAAGTGGCATCCAGTTTGGCGTCGCTGACGTCGCGTGCCGGGCGGTCCAACAGTTGAACTTCGGCCATGGCATCGAGGGCAAAGTTGCGCAGACCTTGGCGCAGGTGGCACCATGCGTCCAGATACCAGTTGTCGCGGTAGTGCACCAGGCGCAGGGGCGACACCTCACGCACGCTGGCTTCGCCGGTCCCTCGGGCGCAGTAGGCAATGTGCAGCCGCTTGCGCTGCGCCAGGGCGGTGGCCACTCGTTCAAAGTGACGCGGCGTGACACTGCGCTGCGCCAGACCGATGATGCGCACGCGGCGGCGCAGTTGGGTGGCGTCTGCGTTGCCTTCGTGTCCCAACAGTGTGTTGAGACGGTCAATGAATGGGGCGATGTGGGTATTGAGCAAGCCGCCCGTGTCCAGCCCCGACAACAAATGTTGCACGGTCAGCAGGGCATGAATTTCAGTGGCCGAGAACCACAGCCCCGGCAACTCGTGGGGGATGCCACTTTCGCCATCGGCTTTTTCAAGGCTGTAGCCGCCGAGCTCGCGGCTGTAGGCGATGGGGTTGTTCAGTCGGGTGCTGAGGTAACTCAGGTCACGCTTGAGTGTGGAGCGCGAGACTTCAAGTGCTGCCTGTAGGGTGGAAAAGCTGGCAACCGTCTGGCGACGCAGCAGCCCCAAGATCATGTAGAAACGTTCGGTCCGATCCATTGCAGCTCCCTGTGTGACAGGGTGCATTATGAAATCGAAACCGGTGCCCGCCCAATCGAGTCGGCCTACCAGGCGTCAATGGCCAACCCGCTCGCCGGCGGCAACTCCCCCTGCGTTTGCAGCCCCCGAAGCAGCCAGGCGCGGGTCTGCGCCGGGTCAATCACGGCGTCAATCTCCAGCGTGGCGGCCATGTGGATGGCGCTGCCGTTGTCGTATTGTTTGGCCAGCAGTTGCTCGAACAAGGCCTCGCGCTGCGGCCCTTCAGGCAGCGCTTCGAGTTCCTTGCGGTAGCCCAGTCGCACGGCGCCCTCCAAGCCCATGGCGCCAAATTCGCCACTTGGCCAGGCCACGGTCATCAGGGGCGAGTGAAAGCCGCCGGCCGTCATGGCCATGGCACCCAGGCCGTAGCCCTTGCGCAGCACCACGCTGAAAAACGGCACGCGCAAATGCGCGGCCGCAATAAACAGGCGGCTCACATGGCGCACCTGCGCCTGGGCTTCCATGTCCGGCCCGACCATGAAGCCGGGTGTGTCCACCAGGCTGATCAGCGGCAAGCCGTGCGCGTTGCACAGTTGCATGAAGCGCGCCGCCTTGTCGGCCGCATCGGCGTCGATGGCGCCGCCCAGGTGCAGCGGGTTGTTGGCCAGGATGCCGACCGGGCGGCCCTCCATGCGCGCCAGCGCGGTGTGGAGCCCCAAGCCAAAGCCGCTGCGTAGAAACAGCACGCTGCCCTCATCAGCCATGCCGGTGATGGCAGCGCGCGTGTCATAGACGCGCAAGCGGTTTTCCGGCACCACGTCACGCAGCGCCTGCACGTCTGGCGCTTGCCAGTCGTTTAAGCGGCCCTGAAAGAACGACAGGTAATGCCGCGCCGCCGCCACCGCCTGCGTTTCGTCCGCCACCAGAATATCGATGACGCCATTGCCGTGTTGCACCCCACTGGGGCCAATCTGTTCTGGTCTGAAAACCCCCAGGCCGCCGCCCTCGACCATGGCCGGGCCGCCCATGCCGATGTTGCTGTTGTCGGTGGCGATGATCACGTCACAGCAGCCCAGCAAGGCCGCGTTGCCGGCAAAGCAGCGCCCCGCCACGATGCCGACCATTGGCACCTGGCCATTCAGGCGCGCGAAGCTGGCAAAAGTGCCCACATGCAGCCCGGCCACGATCGGCATATCGACGTCGCCCGGCCTGCCGCCGCCGCCTTCGGCAAACAGCAGCACGGGCAGCTTTTGTTGCAGGGCCAGGCCCAGCATGCGGTCGGTCTTCTGGTGGTTGCGCAGGCCTTGGGTGCCGGCCAGCACGGTGGCGTCGTAAGCCATCACCACCGCGCGGCTGTGCTCGGGGCCAAACAGCGCCTGGTTGACGCTGCCGATGCCGGTCACCATGCCGTCGGCGGGGGTGTTCTGGATCAGGTCTTCTTCGGAGCGACGGCGGCTCTGGGCCGCCACGGCAAAAGCGCCGTACTCGATGAAGGAGTCGGCATCACACAAATCGGCAATGTTCTCGCGCGCGCTGCGCTGAGCCAGCGCGTGGCGCTTGCTCATGGCCTCGGGGCGGTTGGCATCGAGCGTGTAGGCCTGGCGATCAAGCACCCGTTGCAGGTCGGGGCGCACCGCAGCCGGCGTATCCTGAGGTGCAGACATATAAGCCAAATCAGGCTCCAGCCCCCGTCCTACCTGCGTAAGCAGCTCTATATTCAATAGCAAGTCGGCTTCTGCCACCAGCTCGCCATTGGCAAAGAACAGCTCGCCCACGCGCCCGGCCTGGGGGGCGCGCAACTCGTGCTCCATTTTCATGGCTTCCAGAATCACCAGCAGGTCACCGGCCTGGACGCTGTCACCAGGCTGCACGTGCCACTGGACGATCTGGGCCTGCAGGGGGGAACGAATTTCAGTCATGGGTTTGCTTTGTGGCGGGTGGCGTGAGGTCGGCGGATGGCGCCGGGTCTTTCAGCAGGCGGCGCAACACTTTGCCCGCGCCGGTGGTCGGCAGGGCGGCCATCAGCTGCACGTCGTGGGGTGCCTTGTAGGTGGCCATGTTGGCGCGCGACCAGGCCACAATGTCCGCGGCGCTGGCGCTCTGGCCCGGCTTCAGCACGACAAAAGCCTTCACCATTTCGCCCTTGTCGGGGTCGGGCACACCAATCACGGCGGCCTGGGCAATGGCCGGGTGCTTGATCAAAATCGTTTCCACTTCTTCGGGAAACACGCTGTAGCCCGAGACCTTGATCATCTCCTTGAAGCGGCCGATGAAGGTCAGGTAGCCATCGGCGTCCAGCTTGCCCATGTCGCCGGTGTGGACCCAGCCGTCGCGCAACGTCTGCGCCGTGGCCTCGGGCTTGTTCCAGTAGCCCTTGAAGACGCCGGCGCTGCGCAGCACGATCTCGCCGACCTCGCCGCTGGCGCAGACACGGCCCGACCCGGCGTCCAGGATGCGGATCTCGTTGCCCGGAATCGCCTTGCCCTGCGTGCCCCAGCGGATTGCATCGTGCGGCATGTAGGTGTCGACCGTGTGGGTTTCGCTCAAGCCGTAGGCCGCCTCGAACGACTCGCAGTGGGGTGCCAGGGCCTGCCATTGCCGGGCCAGTGCCTCGGTCAAGGTGACGCCAAAGCTGGTCACCGGGTTCATGCGCAAGCTCGACAAATCGAACGCCCTGGCAGTAGGCACCTGCATGGCAAACACGTTCATCGGCGCTATGCTGTACCACCAGGTCACGCGGTGGCGCTCAATCGCCTGCAGCACCGCCAGCGGGTCGAAACGGTACATCAACACGGTGGTCGCACCGGTGAACATCGTGACGTTGATGCCCATCACCATGCCCGCAATGTGATACAGCGGCGCAATCGCCAGCAACACATCATCGTGGCCGACGCCATTGCAGTTGGCCGCCGCGGCCGATTTGTACAAGGCGTTGCCATAAGTCAGCATGGCGCCCTTGGGCAAGCCGGTGGTGCCCGAGGTGTAGGTCATCAGCGCGACGTCATCCATGGCCAGCGCCACCGGCGGCGGCCTGGCCGTGCCCTGGGTGGCCGCCATGAAGTCTTCCACATCGGCCGGCAGTTGCGTGGGCTGGGCTTTCATCGCCAGCAATTCAGCGGGGACGGTCACGCTCGGCTGCTCGGGCAGCAAGTCGGCATAACGCACGGCAAACACATGGGTCAGCGCGGTCTGGCTGCGCACCTGCGCCACCACCGGCAGCAGGTTGTCGGCGGCGACGATCACGCGCGCCTGCAAGTCGCCCAGTTGGTAGAGCAACTCGTGCTCCTTGTTGAGCGGCCCACACGGGCAGACGATGGCGCCGAGTTTCTGGATGGCGTAATGCGCCATCACGTACTGCGGGCAATTGTTCAGAAACAGCGCCACTGGGTCGCCCTTTTTGACCCCCAGCGCCGCCAGCCGGGCCGCAAAGGCATCACTGGCGCGGTCGAGCTCGGCGTAGCTGATGCCGTGGCCGTACCACAGGTAAGCGGCTTTGTCGGGTTGCGTTCGGGCGTGAGCACGCAGGTAGTCGTGCAGGGGCGCATCCAGTTCGGGGAATTGAGCTGTCTCCATGGTGTCGCTTTCAGGGTAGGTGCGTCAGGTCCGGACAGTCCGGACGGTTGCAATATATACCAGCCGGTAGAATAATTCTACTGTTCGGTAGAACACAGGCGACAATCAACCCATGAGCACATCCCCCTCCCGGCCCCGCACCCGCCGGCAAAAAGCCGTCACGCCCGGCACGGACGAAAAACGCGAGCGCATCCTCAAGGTGGCCGAGCGCCTGTTCGCGGCCCAGGGTTACGCCAACACCACGATGGCGCAAATCGTGCGCGAGTTGGAGGTCAGCAAGCCCTTTGTGTATTACTACTTTCACAACAAGCAGGAGATTTTCGAGACCCTCTCCTGGCGCCCGGCGGTCGCGTGCTTCACCACGATGGACTTTGCCCCGGATGACCCGCGCCCGGCGCATGTCAAGGTGACCGAAGGGCTGGAGCGCCTGATCCGCGCCACCATCACGCATTACCCGGCGGCTTTTTTTGCTTACCGCGAACCTCAGGTGTACCGCCCGGAGTACCTGGCCGCACAGAAGAAACTGGCAAATCACTTTTATGAGCGCCTGTGCTCGCTGCTGGAGCAGGGGCGACGCGAGGGCAGCTTCGACTTCACCGAAACACGCATCACCGCGCAGGCGGCATGCAGCCTGCCCGGCTTTCTCTACAACTGGTACCGACCCGACGGCCGCCTGGATCCTGACGCCATGGTGCGCGAGCTCTCCAAACTGGCCTGGCGCGTCATCGGCCTGCGTGACACCGGTGCAGGTTGAACCCTCCACCCATGGCCCCCGACCTGACCGGCAAGCACGGCGATTTCCGGCTGGAAGCCAATAAAAAATTGCATTGCCGGCGTTGGGTCTTCCTGTCTAGGAGCAGGCGCTAGCCCGGCCCACGCCGGGCAATGCGATTTCAGGACGAGGTGGCTTGTGCGTGGCTGGCAGATTTGGGTGTCGGGAGGGCGCCAAACTGGATCTCTCCGGTGAGTTGGCCGCCTTCTTCAATCACCACTTTGCCGTAGCGGATCTTGCCGGTGACTTTGCCGGTGGAATAGATCGTCAACTTCTGGCGCACCGTCAGGTTGCCATCAAACTGGCCATGAATCTCGGCCATGTCGATTTCGGCCGAGCCCTTGAAGGCGCCGCGCTCCGAAATTTCAATCACGCGCGAATCCATGGTCGCCTCCACCAGGCCTTCAACCACCAGCGTATCGCAATCGGTGATTTCAACGCCTTTGAGTTTGATGTTGGGCCCCACGGTCAGTTTGCTGCCGCTTTGGGGCGCGGCTGGCGCCGCCGGTGCAGCTTGTGCGGTGTTGACGGATTGCGCGGAATTCAGTGCGTTTGACTGTTGCGTGGCGGTCGTGCCCGATGAGCCGTAACTGCTGGCGTTCGACACTGAAGTGCTCGGGCGCGCTGGTGAAGTTTCGGGTTCGCGTTTATTGAAAAAGTGAGGGGACATGGCCATGTGGTTTTCCTTGAAAAAATCCATGGTAGCGGCGCCACGTTGAAAAGTCGCCACCGATTTTGCAAGATCGGTAACAGAATGAATATCGTCAGTTGCGCCGGTAAACCTGATCCGCGTAGTCACGCAGCATGCGGGTGGCCGAGAAGCGCGGGCCGTTGGTGAGCAGGCTGCGCCGCATCATGCTCACCCAGCGCTGCGGCACGCCTTGGGCATCGCGTTCATGGAACATCGGCACCACCTCCTGCTCCAGCAGGTCAAACAGGGCATGGGCGTCGCGTTGATCCTGCGCCTGGGTGTCATCAATCACGTCGCCATTGATGGCCCAGCCGTTGCTGCCGTCAAAGGCCTCGGCCCACCAGCCGTCCAGCACCGAGAGTTGCAGGCCGCCGCCCAGGCAGGATTTCATGCCGCTGGTGCCGCTGGCTTCGTTCGGCGGCCGGGGCAGATTGACCCACACATCGCAGCCCGCCACCAACTGGGCCGCCAGCGTCAGGTCGTAGTCCTCCAGAAAGGCGGCGCGACCGGCCACGCTGGGTGCGTTCTTGAGGGCAAACACCTGGCGCACCACGTCCTTGGCGGCGAGATCGTCGGGATGGGCTTTGCCTGCAAACACAAATTGCACCGGCTGCGTGCCGCCGATCAGCGCCAGCGCGCGCTGCGGCAACAGCGCCACCAGGTGCAGGCGCTTGTAGGTGGCGAGCCGCCGGGCAAAGCCGATGGTCAGGCGCATCGGGTCGAAGCCGCTGCCGATGGCCTCGGCGTAATCGAGCGGCTCGCCGCGGCGCAGCCGGTCGCTGGTGGCCCGCCGCGCGATCATGTCAACCAGCTGGGCACGCGCCGCGCAGCGCGCCGCCCACAGCTCGGCGCCGGGGATGTCCTGCACCGGCGCCCAGGTGGCGCTCTGGTCGGCGCGGCGCAGCCAGTCTTCGCCCAGGTAGCGGTCCAGCAAGGCGCGCATGGGGCCGCGCAGCCAGCTGGGCACATGCACGCCGTTGGTGATGTGGGTGATGGGCACCTCCTGCACGGCACGGCCCGGAAACAGCGGCTGCCACATGGCGCGCGCCACCTGGCCGTGCCGCTGGCTCACCGCATTGGCGTGACGACTGGCCCGCAACGCCAGCGCGTTCATGCCCATGGGCTGGTTCGGGTTGGCCGGGTCGATGCGACCCAGCGCCAGGAAGTGTTCGCGCTCACCCACCAGATCGGCAATGCGCCCCAGCATGGTCAAGACTTCGGTGCGCTGGTAGGTCTCGTTGCCCGCCGGGACCGGGGTGTGGGTGGTAAAGACGACCTGTTCGCGCACCTGCTGCCAGGCGGCCTCACGTGCGCTAGCCCCGGGAGTCAGCGCTTGCGCCCGGGCCAGCAATTCAAAGACGCCGAGCGCGGGGTGGCCTTCGTTGAGGTGGTAGACGGCGGGCTCAATGCCCAGCGCGCGCACGGCCCGCACCCCACCGACGCCGAGCACCGCGTACTGCGCCAGCCGAATCGCGCGGTTGCCTTCATACAGCCTTGACGTGATCCAGCGCCCGCGCTGGCTGTTGACCGGCAGATCGGTATCGAGCAGGTAGAGCGGCACCCGCCCGACGTCAACGCGCCAGACCTGCGCCGTCACACTTTCCTCATCAATCGGCACGACCACCGTGACCGGCCGGCCATCGGCAGCCGTGACTTTGACGCAGGGCAGTCGCTCGGGGTCGGCATCGAGCCAGTACTCATGTTGGTAACCGGTCACATCGATGCGCTGGTGAAAATAGCCGGTGCGGTACATCAGGCCGATGCCGACCATGGGCAAGGCGAGGTCGGAGGCTTCCTTCAAGATGTCGCCCGCCAGCACGCCGAGTCCGCCCGAATAGATGGGCAGGGAGCCATGCACGGCAAACTCGGAACAGCAAAACGCGACCGGGTGCGCCGCTCTGATGGCGCCCTCACAGCAAGGCCGGGCGGCGTCCAGAGCCAGCTCCGCCGCAATCCGGCTGACCCAGCCGACAAAGCCCGCATCGGCGCAAGCGCGCGCCAACATGGACGGTGGCGTCTCGGACAGCAAGCGCCGCGGGTTGCGCCCACAACGGACCCAGCGCTCGGGGTCAATCGCCTCGAACATGGCCGCACCGTCGGTCGTCCAGGACCAGCGGTAGTTGTAGGCCACGCGGGCGAGCGGGCGCAGCGGTTCGGGCAGGAAGCTTGCCAGCTCCATGACCGCATGCTCAATGTCTTGGTCACCTGCGAACATGATCAGTCCTTGTCAAAACCAACCGGTTTCAAGCGTCAACACCTACCTGACCAACGAAGCAGAATTATGCGAGTGTGAGCGGTTTTTTTGCAAGTTCACTGAGCCAGTTGCAGGCAGCTGGCTCAGTGAGCGCGCGGCTGCAAATCGCACAGGGTATCCGGCTCTTGCCTCGCCCTCCAGGTGTCGGAAATCTTGACACCGTGATCACCCCGGCCCGCTGTCAAATTTGCAAGCAATTGTTTTTTAAAGACTTATTGGATTGACGGCCGTCGGGCACGAAAACTGCTCTTATGAATTGTGATGCTAGTTTTGTTCACTTCAAATAATTGAGGAGTATTAATCATGCGTAGCTCTTTTAATGGCCCCAAGGCCGTACTCGCCACGGCGGCATTGCTGGCACTGGGTCTGGCAGCGAGCAGCGCGTCAGCCGCTGTGGTGATCTCCACCATCAATTCCAGCGCCGGTATTGAATCCACCTTGATCAACGCCCTGCTGGCGCCGGCGAGCGGCGTCAGCGTCGTTGCAGGCACGCCAAGTTATCAGGGCACCAACACGGCGAACTTCCAACAGTCTGGCACCTACAGCGGCTTGAATCTGGCTCCTTCGTCTGGCTCCACGCCGACCTTGACCATGGCGGACGGTATCTTCCTGACCTCGGGCAACGCCAACATTCCACTGACCAACACCTTGAACAATTTCACCGGCCAATCGGGCAGCGGCGCGTATGTCCCGCTGGGCGCCTTGAGTGCCAGTGCAGGCGGGACGTCGACGACTTTGGACGCCAATGTGCTGAGCTTCAACTTCAATGTCGCCGCGGGTCAGACGTCGGTGTCGGCGCTGTTCATGTTTGGCACCGACGAGTTTCCGACCCAGAGCGTCACCGACATCTTCGGTTTCTTTGTTGATGGCGTGAATTTTGCGAAGTTCAGCACGGGCGAACTGATCTCCAACACCCCGGGCAACCCGACCAACTTCATCCTCAATCCGGTGGGCGGTGGCCTGTACGATATCGAGTACAACGGCCTGACCCAGGTGTTCAATGTGACCGGTATTCTGGGTGCCGGCAATGCCGACGGCAGCCATACACTCACCATCGGCATCGCTGACACCAGCGACAGCATCTTTGACAGCGGTGTGTTCGTCAGCTCGCTGAAGTCCGGCACCGCAACGGGTGGTGGTGGCATCGGCGACGATGGCAACACGGTGCCCGAGCCAGGTTCGCTGGCGCTGCTTGGCGTGGCACTGGCCGCCGTCGGCGCCGTGCGCCGCAGCAAGAAGGTCTGAAGTCGGCGGCAAGTCTTTCACAATCCCAGCTGCCCATCATGGAGGCACTGGGACATGGATGACCGGGCGCAGGCGTGCGGGACAGCGCTGTTGCGGTGTTGAATGATCTTGATTAGCGCAAACCGGTGACTTGGCTTGAGTCACAATGGCGACATCCAAGTCTCCTTGAAATACGCTGCGTCCCTTGTATTTGTTCAATTTGTTGCCCGCCGCCTGGCGCCTGCGTGTGCCGCGTACCTTGCTGGCGCTTTGCGCGCTGGCCCTGCTGACTGCGCCAACGCTGGCGCGCGAGGTGCGCGTGGGCGTCTACCAGAACGAGCCCAAGATATTCATGGGCGCCGATGGCCAGCCCAGCGGCATCCTGGGCGACCTGCTGGTGGCGATGGCCCGGCTGGAGGGTTGGACACTCAAGCCGGTGCCCTGTGAATGGGCGGCCTGCCTGGACGCCTTGCAGGCGGGCAATATCGACCTGATGCCCGACCTGGCTTTGAGCGAGCAGCGCTTGCAGATTTTTGACGTTCACAAGATTCCCTCGCTCTTGAGCTGGTCGCAGCTTTACAAACACAGCGGCGTCCCGATCAGCTCCATGCTGGACCTCAAGGGCAAGCGGGTGGCGGTGCTGGCGGGGTCGGTGCAGCAGGCGTATCTGCAGAACCTGCTGAGCAGTTTTGCTGTGCAAGCTGAATTGGTGCCCGTCCAATCGCTGGAGGAGGCTTTTAAACTGACAGCCGCGCACCAGGTCGATGCGGCGGCGACCAACCGCTTTTTTGGCGATCGACGTGCCGCCAGCTACCAACTGGACGCGACACCGATCCTGTTTCAGCCAGCCCAACTTTTTTACGCCACCGCCAAGGGGCGCAATGCGGATTTGTTGGTCGCCATCGATCGGCATCTGGGGCAATGGCAGTCGCAAGCCGACTCCGAATACTTCACGGTGCTCAAGCGCTGGATCGAGGCGCCGCCGCAATTTTCTGTGCCCGCCTATTTGTGGTGGAGTCTGGGTGCTTTGGCGCTGCTGCTGGCGCTGGCGCTGGCCGGCAGCGCGCTGCTGCGCCGTCAAGTGGCCGACAAAACCCGCCATTTGCGCGCCAGCGAAGACCGGCTCGCCACCATTCTCAACAGCGTTGATGCCTATATTTATATCAAAGACATGGAGTTGCGCTACCAGTACGCCAACCGCAAGGTCTGCGAGTTGTTTGACCGGCCCCTGGCGCAAGTGGTGGGCAGCACTGACAGCGAGTTCTTTGATGCCACCACGGTCGAGCGCTTACGCATCAATGACAAGCGGGTGATCGACAACGGCGAGCGGGTCGAGGCCGACGAGGTCAGCCGCAGCCTCGATGGCAGCCGGGAACAAACCTACCTGTCGATCAAATTGCCCCTGCGCCAACCCGATGGCAGCATCTACGCCCTGTGCGGCATTTCCACCGACATTACCGAACACAAGCGTTCTGAGGACGCCATTCACCAGCTCGCTTTTTACGACCCCCTGACGCTGCTGCCGAATCGCCGTTTCTTGATGGAGCGTCTGCAGCAAACCCTGAAAGCCAATGAGCGTCAACAACAGTGCGGCGCTCTGCTGTTCATTGACGTTGACAATTTCAAAGACCTCAACGACACGCTGGGGCACGCGATGGGTGACGAGCTGTTGCGCCAGATGGCGGTGCGCTTGAGCACCTGCACGCGCGCCGAAGATACGCTGGCGCGTCAGGGCAGCGATGAATTTGTGCTGCTGCTGTGCGACCTGAGCCCCGATCTGGACGCGGCGCTGGAGCAAACCCGGCATGTCGCTCAAAAAATACTGCAACACATCGCTGAACCCTACCTGCTGGAAACCCGCCACTACCAGAGCACGGTCAGCATTGGCATTGCCATGTTTGGCGACACGCCAACCAGCCGAGACGAGTTGTTCAAGCAGGCTGACCTGGCGATGTACCGGGCCAAGGCCGAGGGTCGCAACGCCTTGTGCTTTTTTAACCCCGCCATGCAGGCCCAGGTGACAGCCCGCACGGCGATCGAGGCCGATCTGCACCAGGCGCTGGCGCGATCCGAGTTTGTGCTGTATTACCAGCCGCAGGTGAACATCGACGGCCAGCAGTTCGGGGTCGAAGCCCTGGTGCGCTGGCAGCATCCGCAGCGCGGACTGGTGCCGCCGCTGGAGTTCATCCCGATTGCCGAGTCGACCGGCCTGATCCTGCCCCTGGGGCGCTGGATTTTGAGTACGGCCTGTCGACAACTGGTGGCGTGGGCGGCCAGCCCTGAGCAGGCGCATTGGAGCATTGCGGTCAACGTCAGTGCGCGCCAGTTTCGCCAGAGTGACTTTGTGCAGACGGTCGAGCAAGTACTGCGCGATACCGGCGCCAACCCGCAGCGCCTGGAGCTGGAGCTGACCGAGAGCCTGCTGGTCGACGATGTGGAGGTCGTGATTGCGCGCATGAGCGCGCTCAAGGCGCTGGGTGTGCGCTTCTCGCTCGACGATTTTGGTACTGGCTACTCCTCGCTGAGCATGCTCAAACGCCTGCCGCTGGACCAGCTCAAGATTGACCGCTCGTTTGTGCGCGATTTACGCCACGATCCGCAGGATGCCAACATTGTCAAGGCCATTGTTACCTTGGGGTTTGCCATGAACCTGCAGGTTATTGCGGAAGGGGTCGAGACAGCCGAGCAACGTGATGCACTGGTGAACCTGGGCTGCACCCATTTTCAGGGCTATCTGTTTGGCCGCCCGGCGCCGGCGCCGGCCTAAGCACTGCCTTACTCCGGTCGGTCGAGCTTGGTCGCGAGCAGGATGGTCGAGAAGGTTTCGATCACGCCTTTGATGACCCGCATCTTGTCAATCACCGCGTCAAGTTCGTGGGTCGATTCGGTTGCCAGCAGGGCGCACAGGTCGTAACGGCCACTGACCGAGTAGAGCTTGGTAATTTCGTGCCGTTTGGAGAGCGCGCGCACCACCTCGGGCTCGTTTTTCGATTCGATCGAAATCAGCACCATGGCATGGATGCCGGGCGCCGACCGGTTAGCGGTCACGCCGACGGTGTAGCCGGTGATCACGCCCGTATCTTCCAGTGCCTTCAGCCGCAGTTGCGCCGTGCTGCGGGCGCAGCCCAGCGCTTTGGCCAGCTGGACCATTGGCAGGCGGGCATTGACCTTGAGCAGGTCAAGCAGTTGGCGATCCAGGGGATCCAGGGGGGTGGCCATGTGTCAATCAATCAATATGGATGAAAGGCCACCATTTTGACTGAAATTGCGCCCCGTTTTCAGGCAATCTGCCTATTTTGCTTGGCAGCACTTGTTCCTAAACTTGTCCGTAGCCACCAAGTCATCGCAGGGGTTACTTGGGCACTTGCCACCGATCAGGAGCACCACATGCTGCAAAGAGTTGACTTCAATCCGGCCAAAAAACTGCTGAGCCGTGAGGCCCTGGACGCCTACGATCCGCAATCCGAATCCTGGCAAAAGCAGTTTGCCCGCCGCTACACGCACCATGCAGAGCTTGATGGCGTTCTCAACAACATTGAGAACGTCAACGAAACGGTTTACAAGAAGTTTGCCATTGCCATCACGCCTTACATGGCCAAGCTGATGGATCGCGACGACCCAAACTGTCCGATTCGCTTGCAGTACCTGCCCTCGCACTTTGAGGAAACCAAACCCGGGTTTGCCACCTCGCTCGACCAGCTGGGCGAGGAAGGTGACACGGTTCCCGGCACCAGCGTGGTCCACCGCTACCCGCGCCGCGTGCTGTTTCTGGTCAGCAACACCTGTGCCACGTTGTGCCGCTTTTGCACCCGCAAACGCATGGTCTCGCAGCCCGATGGCTCTGTCGCCAAGGACGAGATCGAGGCGTCGATCGACTACATTGCCGGCAATCAGGACATCGAGGACGTGCTGCTCTCGGGCGGCGACCCCTTCACCTTCACCGACGAGCGACTCGACTACATTCTGGGCGAACTGCGCCGTCGTGCCCCGCATGTGCGCTTCCTGCGCATCGGCTCGCGCATGGTGGTGCAAATGCCGACACGGGTGACACCGGAGCTGTGCGCCGTGCTGGAAAAGCACCGCGTGCAAATGGTCAACATCCACATCAATCACCCGAAAGAGATCACCCCCTTGCTGCGCGAGCGCGTCAAGATGATCCAGAAGGCTGGCATCATGATGGGGCTGCAGACCGTGTGCCTGAAGGGTGTCAACGACGATGTGGCTGTGATGCGTGAACTGTTCATGCAGACCATCGAGATGGGCGTGCGCCCCTACTACGTTTATTCGACCGACATGGTCGAAGGCGCGCACCACTTCATCGTGCCGCACCGGCGCATGCTCGAACTCTACGAAGGCCTGCGCGGCTGGATCAGCGGCCCGGCGATTCCGACCTTTGTGGTTGACGGTCTGGGCGGCCTGGGCAAGCTGCCGATCACCCCCAGCTACGTGCGCGAGGAAGAACTGCCGGACGGCAGCGGCACCACCGTCAAGTGCCGAAACTACAAGGGCATGACGATCGAGATGCCCGGTCTGGGCCAGGACTTCCATCTGCCAAGCCGCACCAACTAACTTAAAGAGCTTGTGGGTCAGACCACTTCGCGAGGCGAACGTGCTCTGGCCCCAACTGGAATGAATATGAAACACGGATCCCCCTACGGCACCCATCGTGTGCTGGAACCGCTGGGCGTGCTGCCGCAAGGCGCATGGAAAATCGACAACTCGATGGAGATCTATGACAACGAGATTTTGATCGACGTGTCAGCCCTCAACATCGATTCCGCCAGCTTTACCCAGATCAAAAGTGAAGCCCATGGCGACGAGGCCAAAGTGGCTGAGATCGTGCGGGGCATCGTGGCACAGCGCGGCAAGCAGCACAACCCGGTCACCGGCTCGGGCGGCATGCTGATCGGCACCGTGGCGCAGATCGGCCCGGCGTTGGTGGGCAAATGCGATCTCAAGGTGGGCGACAAGATCGCCACGCTGGTGTCGCTCTCGCTGACGCCGCTGCGCATTGATGAGATCAGCAAGATTCATCTGCAAAAAGACCAGATCGAGATCAACGGCCAGGCCATTTTGTTCGAGACCGGCCTGTACGCCAAATTGCCGGATGACATTGACGAGAAGCTGGCGTTGGCGATTCTGGATGTGGCGGGTGCACCCGCTCAAACGGCACGACTGGTGCAGCCGGGTGACACGGTGGTGGTGATTGGCGGTGGCGGCAAGTCCGGCACGCTGTGTATGTACGAGGCGAAAAAACGCGCTGGTGCAGACGGCTGCGTGATCGGCGTGTCACCGTTTGAGAAAGACTGCCGGCGCATGAAAGACCTGGGCTGGGCTGACCACGCCTTGCAGGTCGATGCCACCAACGCCTTGGCGCTGATGGAGGCAGTCGCCGAGGTCACCGATGGGAAAATGGCCGACGTGGTGATCAATTGCGTCAACATCCCCAACACTGAAATGGGCAGCATTCTGGCCACGCGGCAACAGGGGAAAATCTATTTCTTCTCCATGGCGACCAGCTTCACCGCCGCCGCACTGGGGGCCGAGGGTGTGGGCAAGGACGTGGAGATGATTGTGGGCAACGGTTATGCCACGGGGCATGCGGAGTTCGCGCTGGGTTTGCTGCGTGAGAGCGCCAGCTTGCGCAAGCTGTTCGAACAACTCTACGTCTGAAGACCGGCAGACAGACCTGAACATGACAGCATTTCAAAGCGCGCTGTGGCAACGTGTCCAGGCCAGTGGCTCCACCACCCTGGCCGTCATGGGCATGACCAAGAACACGGGTAAAACCGTGGCGCTGAATCATCTTCTGGCCCAGGCGGCTGCCAGCCGGATCAGCGTTGGCGTCACGTCGATCGGTCGCGACGGAGAAGACCGGGACCAGGTCTTTTTTGTCCCCAAGCCACCGGTTCTGGTCTGGCCGGGTACGCTGGTGGCCACGGCACGCGACACGCTGCAGCGCGCCAAAGTGCGTTGGAAACGGATTGACTCAACCGGGATCGACAGCCCGATGGGCGAGATTCTTGTCGTCAAGGTGCTCGACTGCGGCGAGATGGAAATCGCCGGTGCCTCTCGGGGCGCGGACCAGCGCAAGATCATCAGCCGTCTCAAACAATGCGGCGCCGCGCTGGTGCTGCTGGACGGGGCGCTCGGGCGCAGCCACCATGCCTCGCCCGCCATTGCCGACGCCGTCATTCTGGCCACCGGTGCTGCCATCGGCGGTGGTATGGCGGATGTGATGCGCAAGACACGCGATCGCCTGGCCATTCTGGGCATTGCGCAAGCGGATGCCGCTGTTCGCCAACTGTGCGATCCGGTATTCGCAACCGGTGGCGTGGGGGTGTGGGACAGTCAGGGCAAGCCCCTGTTTTTGGCCAATATTCCTACACTCAACGGGGCTCCAGCCCTGATGCAGTATGCGCAAGCAGATATCAAAACAATAGCGGTTAGTGGCGCGGTGGGACGCTCCCTGTGGCGCGCTTTGCTGACCCTGGCGAGCAGCAAGCCGGGCTTGAGCGTGGTGGTGAACGACGGCACCAAATTGTTTGTCGAGGCCGCAGACCTGGCGGCCATGCGCGGGCTCGGGGCCCGCCTGCTCGCTTACCGGGGCATTCACATGATCGGCATCACCTTGAATCCGTTTTCACCTCTGGGCGGCAGTTTTATCGCGCACGAGTTTCTGCTGGCCGCACGCCAGGCATTTGGCGACTACAGCGTCAGTGATGTGCTGCTGGAACAGCAAGCAAAAGACCAATTACAGGAGATGACATGACCCAATTGCATTTGGATCAGGCGCAGATTGACCGCGCGCGTGACTCGGCGCGGCGTATTGCGCGCCAGGTGTTTGACGACATGGCCCCGTTCACCACGACCACCGTGGAGCGCGCCACGCTGCGCCTGCTCGGTGTTGATGGCGTGGACGAAAACGACATCCCCCTGCCCAACCGCGTGGTCAGCCATTTGCAGGCGCAAAATCTGCTGCAGCACGGTGCCGCCATTATTCTGGCGGGTGCCATGCAGGAAACGGGTCGGAGTGCCCAGCAAGTGGCCCAGGCGGTGTCCTCGGGCACCCTCACACTGAGCTACCCCAAGAACGAGGCAGCCGCGCGCCACGCCGCTGACGCGTGCGCCGCCACGGTGTGCCAACACATTGCCGGGCAACGCGCGCACCGCGACGATCAGATCAAAACCCTGGGAGAAGGCAAAACCCCCTGGCTGTACCTGATTGTGGCCACCGGCAATATTCATGAAGACGTGGTGCAAGCCCGCGCCGCGGCCGAGCAGGGCGCCGACATCATTGCCGTGATCCGCTCCACCGGCCAGAGCCTGCTCGACTATGTGCCCTTTGGCGCCACCACCGAAGGTTTTGGCGGCACTTACGCCACGCAGGAAAACTTCCGGCTGATGCGCGCCGCGCTGGATGAAGTGGGCCAAAAGGTGGGCCGCTACATCCGCCTGACCAACTACTGCTCGGGCCTGTGCATGCCAGAGATTGCCGCCATGGGCGCCTTGGAGCGGCTCGACATGATGCTCAACGACTCGATGTACGGCATCATCTTTCGCGACATCAACATGCAGCGCACCTTCATTGACCAGTTCTTCTCGCGCATGGTCAATGCCTACGCCGGCATCATCATCAATACCGGTGAAGACAACTACCTCACCACCGCCGACGCTTTCGATGCCGCGCACACTGTGCTGGCCTCGCAGCTGATCAACGAACAGTTTGCCACCCTGTCGGGCCTTGGCCCCAAGCAAATGGGATTGGGCCATGCGTTTGAGATTCATCCTGAGCTGGAAAACGGCTTCTTGTGGGAACTGGCCCACGCGCAACTGGTGCGCCAGGTGTTTCCCGATGCCACGCTCAAGTACATGCCGCCCACGAAGTACATGACGGGCAACATTTTCAAGGGCCATGTGCAGGACGCCTTGTTCAACATGGTGAGCGTGTTGACACAGCAAAACATCCACTTGACTGGCATGATGACCGAGGCCATCCATACGCCGTTTATCCAGGATCGCTTCCTGGCGATCCAGAACGCCAAGTACGTGTTTGGCACCATGAAAGACCTGCACGCCGAGATTGAATTCAAGCGCGGCGGCAAGATTGAGCAGCGCGCCCAGGCGGTGCTGGCAGAAGCCGAGGCCATGCTGGCGCAGATTGAGGCCATGGGCCTGGCCGGAGCGATCGGCAAAGGCATGTTTGCCGAGATTTCGCGCACGCCCACGGGCGGCAAAGGGCTCGATGGCGTGATCCAGAAGGCCGGCAACTATTACAACCCGTTCCCCCACCTGATGTTGCCTGGAGAAAATCAACATGCTTGAGACCAAACGGCCAGAACAATGGGTCAAGCCCTACGGTGATACGCTGGGCGACGGTCGCGTCCAACTGTCCTTCACCTTGCCGGTGGCACTGGATGAGACGAGCAAGGAAGGTGCCAAGCGTCTGGCGGCCATGATGGGGCTGAGTGATCCCGCCGTGGTGCACTGCGAAGACATGGGCCAGGGTTTCAGCTTTTACGTGGTCTATGGGCAGTGCCGGCATCAGGTGGATTTGTCGAGTTTTCAGGTCGTCAAGCCCGACTACGAGGTGATGGACAAAGAAGCCATCAACGCGCTGATTGCCGAGAAAATGGGCCGCCGCATGGTGGTGGTCGGTGCCACGATCGAGACCGATGCCCACACCGTGGGCATTGACGCCATCATGAACATGAAGGGCTTCAACGGGCACAAGGGGCTGGAGAGTTACCACGAGATCCGCGCCATCAACCTGGGGGCCCAGGTGGACTCCGAGGTGCTGGTGGCCAGAGCCATTGAAGAAAAAGCCGATGTTATTCTGGTGTCGCAAGTGGTGACGCAAAAGAACATTCATCTCGACAACCTGACCAAGCTGTCGGATCTGCTGGAGGCCGAAGGCCTGCGTGACAAGGTGATACTGGTGGTGGGTGGCCCGCGCATCAGCCATGAACTGGCCAAGGAGCTGGGCTACGACGCGGGCTTCGGCAGCAAGAGTTACGCCGAAGATGTGGCATCCTTTGCCATCCACGAATGGATTCACAGAAAGGCCGCCTGAGTAATTAACTTGCGGGACAGACCGCAGCCGCGAAGCGGCCAGCTCTGTCCTCAACCGATCACGAAGGCCAGCTCTGTCCTCAACTGAACAGGAAACAAAATGGAAAACTACACCAGCCTGATCCGCCTGCGCATCAGCGCGCACGATGCCCACTACGCAGGGGGTCTGGTGGATGGTGCCAGGATGCTGCACCTGTTTGGCGACGTGGCCACCGAGCTGCTGATCCGCAGTGATGGTGACGAAGGCCTGTTTGTGGCTTATGACGAGGTCCAGTTTCTGGCCCCGGTCCACGCCGGGGACTACATCGAGGCGAGTGGCCGTATCGTGGCCATGGGCAAGACCTCGCGCAAGATGGTGTTTGAAGCGCGCAAGGTGATCGTGCCTGCCGGGATGGCGGGCCAGCCTTCAGCGGCGGATGTGCTGGCCGAGCCCCTTGTGGTCTGCAAGGCGTCCGGCACCTGCGTCGTGCCGCTGCACTGCCAGCGCATGGCGCGCCCACCTGTTCGCTGCTGAACATGGACAAACTCATCATCACCGCCGCCTTGACCGGCGCCGAAGTCACCCGCGAGCAACAAGCTGCGCTGCCGATCACGCCCGAAGAGATTGGACGCGCCGCCGAGGAATGCTGTCAGGCCGGTGCGTCGATGGTTCACGTGCACGCCCGCAACGCCGACGGCAGCCCGACCCAGGACAAAGAGGTCTACCGGCAAATCATGGCGGCGGTGCGCGCGCGTTGCGATGTCATCGTGCAGGTCTCCACGGGTGGCGCGGTCGGCATGACGCCCGCCGAGCGTCTGGCGCCGGTGACGCTGGCGCCCGAAATGGCCACCCTGTCCATGGGGTCAGTCAACTTCGGCGGCGATGTGTTCATGAACCACCCCGCTGATATGGCGGTGTTTCTGCAGGCGATGCAGGAACACGGCGTCAAACCCGAGCTCGAAATTTTTGATGCCGGCATGCTCACCACCGCCCATCGCTGGCTCAAAAAAGGCCTGCTGACCGGCCCGCTGCACTTTGACTTTGTGCTGGGCATACCGGGCGGCATGGCGGGTTCGCCCGAGGCGCTGATGTACCTCAAGGCGCAATTACCCGAGGGCGCCAGCTGGACCGTGGCGGGCATCGGTGCGGCGCAACTGCCGCTGGGCACGCTGGCCATTGTGCTGGGCGGCCATGTGCGGGTGGGCTTTGAGGACAATGTGTATTACCGCAAGGGCGAGTTGGCCAGCAGCAACGCCCAGTTGGTGGCCCGCATCGCCCGTATCAGCCGCGAGCTGGATCGCCCGGTCGCCAGTCCGGATGAGGCGCGCGCCCTGCTGGGTTTGCGCCAGCGGCACTGACCCGCAGTGGGTATTCGCTGACACGAGGGTCTCGTCTTCAAGCCCGGAACCCATTCGGTATGCTATATAATTAATAGCGTACTATGAAGGTAACACGCGGGCTAGATGCCTAAATTGTGTAAATTATTGAGACTGGCGCTGCTGGGTGGCTAACGCTTTGCGGCGGATGAACGCATCAGTGTGCTCTTGCCAAACAGGCTCTCGATCAGGTCCACCGCCAGCTCGGCGGTCTGGTTGCCTACATCGAGCGCCGGGTTGAGTTCGACCACGTCGAGCGAGGCCAGCCGGCCGGTGTCGGCAATCATCTCCATGCACAGTTGTGCCTCGCGGTAGGTCGGGCCGCCCCGCACCGTGGTGCCCACACCGGGGGCAATCGCCGGGTCGAGAAAATCAACATCCAGGCTGACGTGCAAATGGGTGTTGGCATCCACCAGGGCCAACGCCAGCTCCATGGCATGGCGCATGCCCATTTCATCGATGTAGCGCATGTCGAACACTTCAATGCCCATGTCGTGCACCAGGCGCTTTTCACCGGCATCGACGCTGCGAATGCCAATCTGGCGAATCTGCTTGGGCTGCAGGGCCGGGACATGACCGCCAATCTGGATCAGTTCCTGCGGGCCGTGGCCGCACAGGCAGGCCACCGGCATGCCGTGGATGTTGCCGCTGGGCGTCAAGGTGGCGGTGTTGAAATCGGCATGCGCGTCAAACCATAAAACCCGCAGTTTCTTGCCCTGGTCGCGGCAGTGCCGTGCCACCGCGCTGATGGAGCCGATGGCCAGGCAATGGTCGCCGCCCAGCATGATGGGCAGCCGCCTGGCCTGGAGTTCGCAATACAGGGCCTCATGCAGCAACTGGTTCCACTGCACGACCTGTGGCAGATGGCGAAAGCCGTTGACGGCCTGCAGCCACGGGTTGGCCGGGCCATGGAGGTTGCCGCAGTCTTTGACATCCAGACCCAACTGCGTCAGGGCCTGCGCCAGGCCCGCCACACGCAGTGCCTCCGGCCCCATGCGGGCGCCGAGCATACCGGCTCCAATGTCGGTGGGGACGCCAATCAGACTGATGTTGCCTGGGGCGAGGGCGGTGTCGGGAGAAAAGGCGCTGGTGTTCATGCGGCCGATGCTAACGCGGGTTCGGCATCCCGACGCGCTGCATCTGCCTGGCCGCGTGAAGCGGGGCGAATCAGGCTGAACAGGTCTTTCGGGTTGGCTAGCTCGGGCAGCAATAAAAGCCGTTGTCCCAGACCCAACTCAAAGGCTGTATCACGCAGGTAGCGCAGGGCCGAGTAGTCTTCCAGCGCAAAGCCGACCGAGTCAAATAGCGTGATTTGTCCGTCAGAAGTACGCCCCGGCGCCTCGCCGCGCAGCACCCGCCAGAGTTCGGTTACCGCAAAATCGGCTGGCATCTGCTGCAAATCGCCTTCGATGCGGGTTTGCGGCTCGTACTGCACAAACACCGCAGACCCGCGCAGCACATCCGGATGCAGCTCGGTCTTGCCGGGGCAGTCGCCGCCGACGCCGTTGATGTGCATGCCCGGCTCCATCAGCTCGGGCGTGAGAATGGTGGCATTGGTTTTGTCGGCCGTCACGGTGGTCACAATGTCAGCGCCGCGCACGGCCTGCGCAATGCTGGTGCAGGCGCTCAGGCGCAGACCGGTGTGCTGCAGGTTGCGCATGAGTTTGCGGCTGGCCAGGGCATCGGTATCAAACAGCCGGATTTCTTCAATACCCAGCAGGTGATGAAACGCCAGCGCCTGAAACTCAGCCTGCGCTCCGTTGCCGATCAGTGCCATGCACTTGCTGTTGGGTCGGGCCAGTGCGCGGGCGGCGACGACCGACATGGCGGCCGTGCGCAGCGCCGTGCTCAGGGTCAGCTCACTGAGCACCATGGGGATGCCGGTGGCCACATCGGCCAGCACGCCAAACGCCATCACCGTGGGCAGGCCCAGGCGCGTGTTTTTGGGGTGGCCATTAACATATTTGAAGGCATAGGTCTTGGCATCGGCAATCGGCATCAGTTCAATCACGCCGTCAAGCGAATGGCTGGCCACGCGGGCGCATTTGTCAAAGTCTTGCCAGCGCCGGTAGTCATCCAGGATGTAGTCAGCCAGGCGGGTCAAGGTGGCGGCGATACCCACTTGGGAGACCAGGTTGGCCACATCCTGGACGCTGAAAAATTGGGTTTGAGTCGGGGTTTGAAGCAGGGTGGGATGTTTCATGGTGTTGGGCTCCGATGGGTTCAAAAGAAGTGTCCCCAAACGGCTTGTCAATGTAAATCGTCAGTTCTGCCATCTTTTTGACAAAAAACTGGCACTTCGATATAGCAAACTGCCATAATGACAACATGGATGCGACCGATCAACAACTGTTATCACTTTTGCGCAAAGACGCCCGCACCAGCGTGGCCACCCTGGCCAGCAAACTGGGGGTGTCGCGCGGAACCGTCAGCAACCGGATCACCAAGCTTGAAGATGCGGGCATCATCGTGGGTTACGCGGTGCGGCTGCGCCCGGACGCGCAACCGTCCGAGATCAGCGCCTGGATGAGTGTGGCTGTCGCCGGCAACGAAACCCGCGCCGTGATTGCCAGCCTGCTCGGTGAGCCAGGTGTGGCTTGCCTGCACGACACCAACGGCCGTTGGGACTTGCTGGCCGAACTGCGGGCTGCCAATCTGGCCGAGCTCTCGCATGTGCTGGAACGCATCCGGCTGATTCGCGGCATCAGCAGCACCGAGACCAGCATCCACCTGGAGACTTACCGGCTGGCGTGAAGGTCCTGAAATAGCTATCTTCCTGATAGCTACCTGCGCTTATAAGACGGTGGCTAGAGGCTGATTACCCATAAATTTCAAATTTCCTGGCGCGGCTGTTTGTAGCGCGCGTAGCCCCACAGGTATTGCTGCGGGCAGTCGCGAATCAGTGTCTCCAGCGCCGCATTGATGATCCGCACCGCCTGCGCCCCGTCGGCGGGCAAGCTGGCGGGCAAGGGCTGCACATGCACCCGGTAGCCCCGGCCCCAGGACAAACGCTCGCCCCAGGCCATCAGCACCGTGGCCCCGGTTTGCTGCGCCAGCCGCACCGACAGGGTCATGGTGTAAGCCTCGCGGCCAAAAAATGGCGCCCAGACGCCCATGCCCAGCGGCGGCACCTGGTCCGGCAGCAGGCCCAGCGACTGGCCTTTTTTCAACGCCTTGATCATCTGCTTGACACCGGCCAGCGTCGTCGGCGCCGTGTGCAGGCCGGGGCGCGCCCGTGCCGTGCTCATCACCTCTCGCAGCCAAGGTTGGCGCGACGGGCGAAACAGCACCGTCATCGGCTGCTGTGTCTGACCGTAGCGCTGCGCATAGGCTTGGGCCGTGATCTCAAAGCAGCCCAGATGCGGCGTCAAAAACAGCACGCCGCGCCCGCGTGCCAGCGCTTCCTCCACATGCTGCGCGCCATCCCATTGCACCGGCACGGGCCGGCCCAACCACAGGCGCGGCAACTCGGCCACCAGCTTGCCGCTCTCGCCCACAGAACCCCGCCAGTGCCGCCAACCCAAGCCAGCCTGGCGTGCGTTCGCCACAAAACGCTGGCGATAGACCCCGGAGACCGCGAACACCAGCCAGCCCAGGCCCCAGCCCACGGCATGCAATAGCCACAAAGGCAGGGTGGACAGGATTTTGAAGAGGGTGATCATGGGTCGGATAAACTATGCCCGTCGCTGAGTTACAGAACTACTTGCAGGGCGACACACAAGGGCGGTTTGCCAAGAGCCGCCATTGTGCCTTGTCAATCATTTGACAAATCTGCTAAAGCGTTCGCCGAAAGCCCGAAAAGCCCAAGCAACGCGAACCTTGTTGTTTTACTTTTCAATTGGAGCTTTCAACCATGGCGAACGATTTTCTCTTTACCTCCGAGTCCGTATCAGAAGGACACCCCGACAAGGTGGCTGACCAGATTTCAGACGCCATCCTCGACGCGATCTTCAAGCAGGACCCCAAGTCCCGCGTCGCGGCCGAAACCCTGTGCAACACCGGCTTGGTGGTGCTGGCCGGTGAAATCACCACCAACGCGCATGTGGACTACATCCAGGTGGCGCGCGACACGCTCAAGCGCATCGGCTACGACAACACCGAGTACGGCATCGACTACAAAGGCTGCGCCGTGCTGGTGGCCTATGACAAGCAGAGCAACGACATCGCCCAGGGCGTGGACCATGCCTCAGACGACCACCTGAACACCGGTGCCGGCGACCAGGGCCTGATGTTCGGCTACGCCTGCAACGAGACGCCCGAACTGATGCCAGCGCCGATCTACTACGCCCACCGGCTGGTGGAGCGCCAGGCGCAATTGCGCAAAGACGGCCGTCTGCCGTTTCTGCGACCCGACGCCAAGAGCCAGATCACCATGCACTACGTGGACGGCAAGCCGCATTCCATCGACACGGTGGTGCTGTCGAGCCAGCACAGCCCGGAGATGAGCAACGGCCTGACGATGAAACCGGCCTTCATTGAAGCCGTGATGGAAGACATCATCAAACCCGTTTGCCCGAAGGAATGGCTGACGGCGGACACCAAGTACCTGATCAACCCGACCGGCCGCTTCGTGGTCGGTGGCCCGCAAGGCGACTGCGGCCTGACCGGACGCAAGATCATTGTGGACACCTACGGCGGCGCCTGCCCGCACGGCGGTGGCGCCTTCAGCGGCAAAGACCCCAGCAAAGTGGATCGCTCCGCCGCTTATGCGGCGCGTTATGTGGCCAAAAACATTGTGGCGGCCGGCCTGGCGCGCCAGTGCCAGATTCAGGTCGCCTACGCCATCGGTGTCGCCAAGCCCATGAACGTGACGGTGTACACCGAAGGCACCGGCGTGATCCCGGACGACAAGATCGCGGAACTGGTGCATGAGCTCTTTGACCTGCGCCCCAAAGGCATCATCCAGATGCTGGACCTCTTGCGCCCGATCTATGAAAAGACCGCCGCCTACGGCCACTTTGGTCGTGAAGAGCCCGAGTTCACCTGGGAGCGCACCGACAAAGCGCAGGCACTGCGGGCAGCGGCGGGGCTATAAGCCACAGACACTGCGGGCGGGCGCCGGGCTGTAGCCAGCCAAGCGCAGCCAGGCGCAAGGTTCAGTGGGCGATCCCGGACTTGATTGGGGGTCGCCCGCCAAAAATGGCGGTACCGACACGCACCATCGTGCTGCCGGACTGGATGGCCGCCTCCATGTCGGCACTCATGCCCATGGACAGCGTGTCAAGGGCCAGACCTTCGGCGTTTAAAGCATCAAATACCGCCTTGACCCTCGCAAACAGGGCACAAGCAGCTACGAAATCAGGAGTCGGCTCGGGAATGCTCATGATGCCGCGCAGGCGCAAGTTGGGCAGCTCGGCCACGCGCTGGGCGAGCGCCAGCGCCTCGCTCGGCGATACACCCGACTTGCTGGCGCCACCATCCACGTTGACCTGAATACAAACCTGGAGCGGTGGCCGACCGGCCGGGCGCTGATCGCTCAGACGTTGTGCGATCTTGAGCCGATCCAGCGTCTGCACCCAATCAAAGTGCTCGGCCACCAGCCTTGTCTTGTTGCTCTGGATCGGACCGATGCAATGCCACTCAAGCGGCAAATGGCGCAAGTGACTGATTTTCTCCACCGCCTCCTGAATGTAGTTCTCGCCGAAGGCCCTCTGTCCGGCCTCAAAAGCCTGTGTCACGATCTCGGGAGCAACGGTTTTGGACACGGCCAGCAGGGTGACCTCGCTGGCAGCGCGGCCGGCGGCCTGGCAAGCGGTTGTGACGCGCGCGCGAACACTTTGCAGTTGGGTCTGAAGTTGTTTTTGATTCGTGGTCATAATTACCGCAAGCGTAACAAACCATCGGGAACTTTGTGGACATCACCCAATTACTGGCCTTCAGCGTCAAGAACAAGGCGTCTGACCTGCACCTCTCCTCCGGTCTGCCCCCCATGATTCGCGTCAATGGCGACGTGCGGCGCATCAACGTCGAAGCGCTCGATCACAAGCAGGTGCATGCCATGGTGTATGACATCATGAACGACTCGCAACGCAAGGTGTATGAAGAGTTTTGGGAGGTTGACTTCTCGTTCGAGATTGAAGGGCTGGCCCGCTTTCGGGTCAATGCCTACAACCAGCAACGCGGGGCGGGTGCGGTGTTTCGGACCATCCCGAGCAAAATCTTGACCCTGGAGCAATTGAACGCACCGAAGATTTTTGCCGATCTGGCGCTCAAACCGCGCGGCCTGGTGCTGGTGACCGGCCCCACCGGGTCCGGCAAGTCGACCACCCTGGCGGCCATGGTCAACTTTCTCAATGAAACCGAGTTCGGCCACATCCTGACGGTGGAAGACCCGATCGAGTTTGTGCATGAGTCCAAAAAATGTCTGGTCAACCAGCGCGAGGTTGGCACCCACACGCTCAGTTTTGCCGCCGCCCTGCGCTCGGCCCTGCGCGAAGACCCGGACGCCATTCTGGTGGGCGAAATGCGCGACCTGGAAACCATCCGCCTGGCCATGACCGCCGCCGAAACCGGCCACCTGGTGTTTGGCACCTTGCATACCTCCAGCGCTGCCAAGACCATTGACCGCGTCATCGATGTCTTTCCGGCCGAAGAAAAAGAGATGGTGCGCGCCATGTTGTCCGAATCCCTGCAGGCGGTGATCTCGCAGACCCTGTGCAAAACCAAGGACGGCCAGGGCCGGGTTGCGGCGCACGAGATCATGCTCGGCACCAGCGCCATCCGCAATTTGATCCGTGAGGCCAAGGTGGCGCAGATGTATTCGAGCATTCAGACCGGCAACAGTGTGGGCATGCAGACACTGGATCAGAACCTGAGTGATCTGGTCAAACGCAACATCATCAGTCCGTCGGAAGCGCGCTCCAAAGCCAAGATTCCGGAGAATTTCCCCGGCTAAAGCAGGGCTCCCACGCTGGTCACGGCGTGTGTTGCGCTGCCCCCACGACCCAATCAACAACGAGGTGTTCTCATGGAACGCGATCAAGCCACCAAATTCATCAACGATCTGCTCAAGCTGATGATCAGCCGCAACGGCAGCGATTTGTTCCTCACGGCCGATTTTCCGCCCGCCATCAAGGTGGACGGCAAGGTCACCAAGGTCTCGCCCCAAGCGCTCACCGCGGCGCATACCCTGTCGTTGGCGCGCTCCATCATGAGCGACAAGCAGGTGGCCGAGTTTGAACGCACCAAAGAATGCAACTTTGCCATCGCACCGCCCGGTGTTGGCCGTTTTCGCGTCAGCGCCTTTATCCAGCAGGGCCGGGTTGGCTTGGTGCTGCGGGTCATACCGCTGAGCGTGCCCACTATTGATGGTTTGGGTGTGCCCCCGATACTCAAGGAAGTGGCCTCTGCCAAGCGCGGTTTGTGCATTTTGGTGGGAGCTACCGGCTCCGGCAAATCGACCACCCTGGCCGCGATGGTTGACTGGCGCAACGAAAACTCGTTTGGTCACATCATCACGGTTGAAGACCCGATTGAGTTTGTGCATCAGCACAAAAACTGTGTGGTGACCCAGCGCGAGGTCGGCATCGACACCGACAGTTGGGAAGCGGCGCTCAAAAATACCCTGCGCCAGGCGCCCGATGTCATTCTGATGGGCGAAATTCGCGACCGCGAAACCATGGAACATGCGGTCGCGTTTGCCGAGACCGGGCATTTGTGTCTCGCCACCTTGCACGCCAACAGCGCCAACCAAGCGCTGGACCGGATCATCAATTTCTTCCCTGAAGAGCGCCGCGCGCAGTTGCTGATGGACTTGTCGCTCAACCTGAAGGCGCTGGTGTCGCAGCGGCTGATCCCGAAACAGGATGGTCGCGGGCGCTATGCGGTGGTCGAGATCATGCTCAACACGCCGCTTATCTCCGACATGATCTTCAAGGGCGAAGTCTCCGAGATCAAGGAGATCATGAAGAAAAGCCGCAACCTGGGCATGCAGACTTTCGACCAGGCCTTGTACGACGCCTACGAAGCCAACCTGATCACCTACGAGGACGCCCTGCGCAACGCCGATTCACTCAATGACCTGCGCCTGCAGATCAAGCTCAACAGCCATCGCGGCAAAGCCCAGGACCTGAACGCCGGTACCGAAAATTTCTCCATCGTTTAAAGAGCACCATGAACAACACGCCTCGCAAAACATATGAACCCACCCCTGCCCGCAAAGTCGCCTTTCTGGGCCTGGGCGTCATGGGCTATCCGATGGCCGGGCATCTGGCACAGGCCGGTCACCAGGTCACGGTGTACAACCGAACTGCTTCTAAATCAATAGCATGGTGCTCAGAATACACGGGGGCTGGAGCCGTAAAACATGCTCAAACGCCGAGACTGGCGGCGCAACAAGCCGAATTCGTTTTTTGTTGTGTGGGCAACGACGATGACCTGGCGCAAGTCACTTTGGGCGCGGACGGCGCCTTTGCCGGTATGGAGCCGGGCAGCGTGTTTGTGGATCACACCACCGCCTCGGCCCGCGTGGCGCGCGAGCTGTACCGCGCGGCCAAAGACATGGGCCTGCACTTCATTGATGCGCCGGTATCGGGCGGCCAGGCTGGCGCGCAAAACGGTGTGTTGACCGTGATGTGCGGCGGTGATCAGGCCGCGTTTGACAAGGCGCAACCGGTGGCCATGGCCTTTTCCAAGGCCTTTACGCGTCTGGGCGAGAGCGGCGCTGGTCAACTAGCCAAGATGGTGAACCAGATTTGCATTGCCGGGCTGGTGCAGGGCTTGAGCGAGGCGATTGCCTTTGGCCAGCAGGCCGGTCTTGACATGAACCAGGTGCTCGACGTGATTGGCAAGGGCGCAGCACAGAGCTGGCAACTCGACAACCGGGGCAAGACCATGGTGGCCGACAAGTTCGATTTTGGTTTTGCCGTCGACTGGATGCGCAAAGACCTGGGGCTGGTGCTGGACGAAGCCAAGCGCAACGGTGCGCGCCTGCCGGTCACCGCGCTGGTGGACCAGTTCTATGCCGACGTGCAACACATGGGCGGCCAGCGCTGGGACACGTCGAGCCTGATCAGGCGGCTAAGATAATGTCTCCCCACGTTTCCTAGGGGCGGCCCGTCGGAAAATTGCTCTATTTCTTGGTCTCAACCGGGGCCGGTTTGGGCAGCAGGTTCTTCAGCTCTTCTTCGCTGATGATCTCCAGCACGCGCACGACTTTTTGCACGCCGCCGGTGGAGCGGGCAATGTCGGTGGCCCGGTTGGCTTCGCGCTGGGTCACGCGTCCCATCAAATAGGTGGTGCCGCGCTCGGTCACCACCTTGAAGGCGTTCGCATACAGGTCCTTGGCGTCGATCAAAGCCGCTTTGACCTTGCCGGTCACCAGCGCATCCGAAGAACGCTGGGTCAGGGTGGAGTGCCCCAGCACCGCCAGCTCATTGACGATGGCGCGCACATTTTCAACCCGTGACACCACTTGTTCCACCAGTTGCTTGTCCTGTGCGTTGGGCACCTCGCCCGTCAACAGCACCTGACGGTTGTAGCTGGTCACGCTGACGTGGACCCGGTCCCCGAGGTTCTCGCTGATGCGGGCGGACGCGTGCAGCTCAATGCCCTCGTCTTCAATTTGTGTGCCCGTGGTACGGCGGTCGGTGGCCATCAGCGAGCCCATGACGGCGCCGCCCATGATGACGGGGGCGCAAGCGCTCAGTGTGCTGCCCAGACTGGCGCTGAGCACCATGAGGGTCAAAAGTTTTTGAGTTGCAAATTTCATGGTCATGTTTCCTGATCTCCAAGTAGCTGCGCGTCCACTGCGTCGCAAATGCAATGCAGCGCCAGAATGTGGACTTCCTGAATGCGCGCGGTGCGGTCGTGGGGCACACAAATGTGCACATCGGTATCGCGCAGGGCGTGGCTCATTTTGCCGCCACCGTGTCCGGTCAAGCCCACCACCACCATTTCGCGCTCGTGCGCGGCCTCAATGGCGGCCAGCACATTGGCTGAATTACCGCTGGTTGAAATAGCCAGCAACACGTCGCCGGGTTGCCCCAGGGCGCGCACCTGGCGCGAAAAAATCACGCTGAAGTCGTAATCGTTGGCAATCGCCGTGAGGATGGAGCTGTCGGTGGTCAGCGCAATAGCCGCCAGCTCCGGGCGTTCGCGCTCAAAGCGCCCGACAAATTCGGCAGAGAAATGCTGCGCATCCGCCGCCGAGCCGCCGTTGCCGCAGGCCAGCACTTTGCCACCGCTGGTGACGCAGGCCAGCAGCGCCTGCACGGCGGCGGCAATCGGTTTGCTCAAAATGGGCGCGGCCTGGTATTTCAGGTCAGCGCTGTCGATAAAGTGTTGTTGAATACGTTGCTCAAGCATAGGCGCGATGATACCCGGCCCCTTCTTATGCCGTGCTTAACAGGCCTCAAAGGCCGCTTGCAACCATTGAATGACACCGCACTCCAGCGTCACCACATCAAAGCGGCAGGGCGGCGGCTCGCGCAAGCGCATCAAATAATGACGCGCCGCAAAAATAATGCGCCGCTGCTTGGTGACGCTGATGCTGGCCGCAGCCCCGCCATGGCTGGCGTTGGCGCGTTGACGCACCTCGACAAACACCGTCGTGCCATCCGGCGCGCGCATGATCAGGTCAATTTCTCCGCCCCCGCGCCCTGGCGTCCGATAATTGCGCTGCAGCAGGCGCAGACCCGCCTGCTGCAGATGGCGCAGTGCGGACTCTTCGGCTGCATCGCCTGCTTGTTTGCTGGTGCCGACCTGGGTCTTGATTTGAGGAATTGCCATTGACTTCTGTTTACGCTTCTTTGTATGCCTCTGCTTTGGGCGCCGCGTCTGAGGCGGCCGGTGGCCAGAATTATCCGTCCGGCGCGCTCTACGTGGTGGCCACGCCGATCGGCAACTTGGCCGACATCACCTTGCGCGCGCTGCATGTGCTGCAGTTGGCCGACACCATCGCCTGCGAGGATACGCGCCATACCCAGGCCTTGCTGCGTGCTTACGGCATTGACAAATCAAATGCGCAATTGCTCGCCGTGCACCAGCACAACGAAGCGCAGGCGGCGCAAATGGTGATTGAGCGGCTGCAGCGCGGTGAACGCGTGGCCTACGCGAGCGATGCCGGCACCCCCGCCGTCAGCGACCCTGGCGCACGCCTGGTCGCCAGCGTACGCCAGGCCGGGCTGCCCGTCGTGCCACTGCCCGGTGCCAGCAGCGTCACGGCCGCCCTGAGCGTGGCGGGCATTGCCGGGGACGACGCGCAGCATGGCGGATTTGTCTTTGTTGGTTTCCTGTCGTCCAAATCGAGCGAGCGTGCCAGCGCCATTGAAGCGCTGGCGCTGGAAGCGCGCGCGGTGGTGTTGCTGGAGGCGCCGCACCGGATTGAAGCGCTGGCTGCGGCGTTGGCCACTCTGGGCGAACGACCTCTCACGATTGGGCGAGAGCTGACCAAGCAGTTTGAAGAAATCGCCACCATCGCGGCGCATGATTTCGCCGGCTGGCTGCAACACGACACCAACCGCAGCCGCGGCGAGTTTGTGCTGGTGCTGCATCCGGCCGCCGTGGTGGCCGATGCGGGCGCCGAGCAGCGCATCCTCCAACTGCTGTTGGCCGAACTGCCTTTGAAGACCGCCGTCAAACTGACCGCCGACATCACGGGCGCCTCGCGCAACGCCTTGTACGAGGCGGCGCTGGCCATGAAGAAGGGGCAGGCAGAGTCATAGCCCGGCCGGGTTAATGATGGCTGGTGGTTCGATGGCAAAACGATCATGAGGAACACGAAAAAAGGCGGGATTCACTGCGGTTCTGCGATGAAGATCGTTGGGTACGCCTGATGTACATCGGAAAGCTCGCCAAATTGAGCGGGGCAACACCAAAGGCGATTCGCTTGTATGAGGCGATGGGTCTTATTCCCGTTCCCAGCCGACAGGGCCAGTACCGCGTTTACTCGTTGAAAGACGTGTCGCTGGTGCATATGATCCGGCGTGCTCAGGCTGTCGGTTTCAGCCTTGCCGAATTGAAACCCCTGGTTGCACTTAAAGCTAAAACCAATCAGCTTTCCATAGAGGAAGCGAACCTTCTGATTGCCAGGAAACGGGAAAAATTGCGCAATGACATGGACAAGATCATGTCGCAAGACCAGCAACTGATGGCGCTTCATGAAGAGCTCAATCGGATTTCCGAATAGAAATCAGGAGCGAGTTGCGCTGATAGCTTGACTCTGCCCCTAGGGACAAGGCTGATGATCCAGGTATCACCTTTTCCAACTACGAGGCAGCGATGGTAAAAATCAGCATTTTGTATCCGAACAGCAAGGGCTCACGATTCGATCTGAGCTATTACAGTCAAACACATATGCCAATGGCTATCGACCTGCTTGGCACTCACACCGGCTTTAAAGGTGTTTCGGTGGAACACGGACTTGGAGGCGCAACTCCTGGTACAGAGGCGACCTATGTCGCCATGTGTCACTACCATTTCGATGCAGTTGAAAGCTTCATGGCTGCATTCACACCACACGCGGCGATACTCCAGAATGACATGCAAAACTACACAGACATTGAGCCGGTTATTCAGGTCAATGAAGTGTTGATTTCTCGGTAGTTATTGCCTTATCACGTGACACATCGGCTGGTTCATGAAAGTCCCCGCCATTTCTGGCTGTCGGCATTTATCCGGACATCAGACGCCGGCTATGAACGACTGTTCTTATTGACGCCGTGAGCGTCATCGGCATTGGCGCCGATGACGGCTCCTGAATGTCCACGATTAGCTCAGTGGCCAATCACGCCGCTGCGGCGCCCGTCAAAGCGGCGCAAACTACACCCTCCAGCATGGACCGTGTCATCTCCCGGCTTAAGGACGTTTTGTGTACGACGGCGAAAAATTCAACAGTGTCAGTCACCTGATTGGCTCGGCATTCTCCATCTCTGGCCTGTCCATTCTGGTCACGGTGGCAGTCATGCAAGGCGATCCGTGGAAGGTGGTGAGTTTCAGCATCTATGGCACGACGCTCGTGCTGCTGTATTGTTTCTCAACCATTTACCACAGCATCCAGCATCAGCGCGCCAAGGCGATTTTGCAAAAAATCGACCACAACGCCATCTACCTGCTGATTGCCGGCACCTATACGCCGGTCGCGCTGGTCACCCTGCGCGGACCTTGGGGCTGGACGCTGCTGGGTTTGAGTTGGGGGCTGGCGTTATTTGGTATTGCCCAGGAGCTGACGCTGGGTCGCCACACGCGTCGTCTGTCAATGCTGTTGTACCTGCTGATGGGTTGGCTGGTGGTCATCGCCATCAAGCCATTGACACACGTCATGCCACTGGCCGGTCTGGTTTGGCTGGTGGCGGGAGGCATCGTGTACAGCCTGGGCATCTACTTCTACGTGTATGGTGACCGCCGCCGCCATTACCACGGCATTTGGCACCTGTTTGTGCTGGGGGGCAGCTTCTGCCATTTCATTTGCATCTTGCTGTATGTGGCGTGAGCGGCGTTTCAGTTCATTTCAGCTGGATTCAGACATCAGCCAGAGGCCATCCGACGCGACGGACTTGGCTGTTTAATGTCTCTGCCCTACACTTTCCCGCTTCAAAGAGGCCTCCGACTTGCAGTCGGTGACCCCGCAGCGCGCACTGACCGCGCCGCGTTGACCCTGCACGCCTGGAGACCCGCCAACCATGAACGCCTCATTGCCCGACCTTCTACCCCAAGCGCTGGCCAGTGCCACGCTGGACGACAAATATGCGCTGGACAAAGGTCGTGCCTTCATGAGTGGCGTGCAAGCCCTGGTCAAACTGCCGATGTTGCAGCAGGCGCGTGACCAACTGCTTGGCAAAAACACGGCTGGGTTTATCAGCGGCTACCGCGGTTCGCCGCTGGGCAATTACGACCAGGCACTGGTCAAGGCGGAGAAACACCTCAAGGCGAAGAGCATCGTTTTCCAGCCTGGTGTTAATGAAGAACTGGCCGCCACCGCCTTGTGGGGCACCCAGCAGCTCGGTTTCGCACCGCCCGGCTCCAACAAGTTTGATGGTGTGTTTGGCATCTGGTACGGCAAGGGCCCGGGCGTGGACCGCTGTGGCGACGTCTTCAAGCACGCCAATATGGCGGGCACCACGCCGTGGGGCGGCGTGATCGCCGTGGCGGGCGACGACCACATCTCGAAAAGCTCGACCGCAGCGCACCAGAGCGACCATATTTTCAAGGCCTGCGGTACGCCGGTGTTTTTTCCGGCCAGCGTGCAGGAGATTCTCGATCTGGGTCTGCATGCCTTTGCCCTGAGTCGTTTTTCCGGGGTCTGGGCCGGCATGAAGACGATTCAGGAGGTCGTCGAATCCAGCGCTACCGTGATCATTGATCCGAACCGGGTGCGGATCAAAATTCCGACCGATTTCGAGATGCCGCCGGGCGGTGTGCACATTCGCTGGCCCGATGCAGCCCTGGCGCAGGAGGCGCGCCTGTTTGACTTCAAGTGGTACGCGGCGCTGGCCTATGTCCGGGCCAACCGGCTCAACTACAACGTGATCGAGGGCCCGAATGACCGTTTTGGCCTGATTGCCAGCGGCAAGGCCTTCAACGACACGCGCCAGGCTTTGCTCGATCTGGGGCTGGACGATGCGACCTGCCAGCGTTTGGGCATCCGTTTGCACAAGGTCGGCGTGGTGTGGCCGCTGGAAGCCCAGCTGACGCGCGAATTTGCCACCGGCCTGCAGGAAATTCTGGTGGTGGAAGAAAAGCGCCAGATCATTGAGTACCAGCTGAAGGAAGAGCTGTACAACTGGCGTGCTGACGTTCGGCCCACCGTGCTGGGCAAGTTCAACGAGGTTGACAGCGGCTCGGCAGGCTCCCACTATGGCAGCGGTGGCGAGTGGTCGATGCCGAACCCGAGTGCCAATACGCTGTTGCGCGCCAATGCCGACTTGTCGCCCGCCCTCATTGCCCGGGCCATCGCCCAGCGCTTGAAGAAAATGGGCCTGGACGCCGACACGACGGCGCGCATCGACGCCCGACTGGCTATTCTGCAGGCCAAGGAGCAGGCCATGCAGATGCTTGAAGTGAGCAGCGTCAAGGGGGCCGAGCGCCAACCCTGGTTCTGCTCCGGCTGCCCGCACAACACCTCGACCAAAGTCCCCGAGGGCTCGCGTGCCATGGCCGGCATTGGCTGCCACTTCATGGCGATCTGGATGGACCGTGCCACCGTGGGCTTTACCCAGATGGGTGGCGAGGGTGTGCCCTGGGTCGGCCAGCAGCCCTTCAGCACCGAACAGCACGTGTTTGCCAACCTGGGCGATGGCACCTACTTTCACAGCGGGCTGATGGCGATTCGCCAGGCTATCGCGGCGGGCGTGAACATCACCTACAAGATTTTGTACAACGACGCGGTTGCCATGACCGGTGGCCAGCAAATTGGCGAGCGCCCGGAAGGACACTCCGTGGTGCAGATTGCCCAGAGCATGCGGGCCGAAGGTGCTATCAAAATAGTGGTGGTGACGGACGAACCGGACAAGTACGCCCACATCACCGGCTTGCCCGAGGGCATTGCCGTTGAACACCGCGACGAACTCGATCGCCTCCAGCGCGAGTTCCGGGAAATCAAGGGCACCACTGTCATCATCTATGACCAGACCTGTGCCACCGAAAAACGGCGCCGGCGCAAGCGTGGCAGTCTGGTCGATCCGGCCAAACGGGTTGTCATCAATGAATTGGTGTGTGAGGGTTGTGGCGACTGCGGCGTGCAGAGCAACTGTCTGAGCGTGGAGCCGCTGGAGACCGAGTTTGGCCGCAAGCGCCAGATTAACCAAAGTACTTGCAACAAGGACTATTCGTGCGTCAAGGGGTTTTGCCCGAGTTTTGTCACGGTAGAGGGCGGTCAGCTCAGAAAGAAATCAAAGGGCCAGGGACCGTCACCGTTTGATGCGGCATGGGGCGCGTTGCCGGAGCCGACGATGGCTTCGACGATCGGCCAGCAAAGCCAGGTGTGGGGCATTGTCGTCGCCGGTGTCGGCGGCACCGGCGTCATCACCATTGGCCAGTTGCTGGGCATGGCGGCGCATCTGGAGGGCAAGGGCATCGTGACGCAAGATGCGGGCGGCCTGGCGCAAAAAGGCGGCGCCACCTGGAGCCACGTGCTGATCGGCGCCTCACAAGACGCCATCCGCACCACGCGCGTGGGCATGGCGGGGGCCGACCTCATCATCGGCTGCGACCCCGTTGTGGCGGCCAGCACGGAAACCCTGCTGCGCATGCTCAGGGGGCGCACGCAGGTGGCGCTGAACTCCCACGCCACGCCAACGGCCGCTTTTGTCAAAAACGCCAACTGGCAAAACCCGGCCGAGGCCTGCGTCAGCGACATCGTCAAAACAGTGGGACTCGATGCGGTGGCCGCATTCAACACGGAGCTCGCGGCCACCCGTCTGATGGGCGACAGCATTTACACCAACCCGATGCTGCTCGGCTTTGCCTGGCAAAAGGGGTGGATTCCGCTGCAGCAAGCCTCGCTGCTGCGCGCCATCGAGCTCAATGCGGTGGCGGTCGAGCAAAACAAGACCGCGTTTACATGGGGCCGCCGCGCGGCGCACGATCCTGCTGCGGTTGACGAGCTGCTCAACCCGGGGCAAGTGGTGACTCTTGCCAAGCGCAGTTCACTCGATGAGTTGATTGCCAAACGGGTTGTGTTTCTGACGGCGTACCAGAATGGCGCTTACGCTGAACGCTACAAATCCTTTGTGCAGAAGGTGAAAAGTGTGGATGAGTCGGTCGGCCCCAGGAGCCTGGCTCTGAGCGAGGCGGTGGCGCGCTACCTGTTCAAGTTGATGGCCTACAAAGATGAGTATGAGGTGGCGCGTTTGCATAGCCACAGCGATTTCAACGCCAGGATAGCCGCCTTGTTTGAAGGTGATTTCAAGATTCACTACCACTTGGCGCCCCCCTTGCTGGCCAAAAAGAATACGCGCGGCGAGTTGCAAAAGCGGCCCTACGGCCCCGCCACGTTGCTGGCCTTCAAGGTGCTGGCTCAGTTCAAGGGCCTGCGCGGCACGGCGCTGGATATTTTTGGCAAGACCGAGGAGCGTCGCCAGGAGCGCGCCCTGATCACCGAGTACCAGGCCAGCATCAATGAGTTGCTTGACGTGCTGGGCCGCAACCAGTCAGGGGGGCAGTCGGGTGAAGGCGAGCAGACGCATTACCAGCTGGCACTGGACATTGCCCGTATTCCGGAGCAGATCCGGGGGTTTGGACACATCAAGGCGCGCCATCTGAGCGCGGCGCGTCAAAATTGGCAAGAGTTGATGACCCGGTTTCGGGGCTTCGTGGCCCCGCATACAATGCCCGGTTGACTCTTTTTTACACCAATCGGCGTGAAAAACTGCGGTGCATCTTGTTTTTTTAACCAACGATTTTGGAGTTACCCGTGTTTATTTCTTCTGCCTTCGCCCAAACCGCCCCTGCCGCCGCTGGCGGCGATATGCAATCTTCACTCATGAGCATGCTGCCGCTGGTGCTGATGTTCGTGGTTTTGTATTTCGTCATGATCCGCCCGCAGATGAAAAAACAAAAGGAACATCGCGCCATGATCGAGGCCCTGGCCAAGGGCGACGAAGTTGCCACCGTCGGGGGCATGCTGGGCAAGGTCAGCAAGCTGGGCGAGGGTTATTTGACGCTGGAAGTGGCGCCCAACGTTGAAGTTCAAATTCAGCGCAGTGCCGTGGTGCTGGTCTTGCCCAAGGGCAGTATCAAGTAAGCAGCAGTTACAACATCGAGAAGCGCGATCATGAATCGTTACCCAGTCTGGAAGTACGTGATCATCTTGATCGCGCTGGTGGTGGGGGTCGTGTACACCCTGCCCAATTTTTTTGGTGAAGCCCCGGCGGTGCAGGTGTCGGCGGTCAAGGTGGGCGTCAAGGTCGACAGCAGCACAAAAGTGCAAGTCGAAGCAGTCTTGCAGACCGCAGGCCTGGCCGCTGATGTGGTGACGCTGGACGGCAACTCGGTCAAAGCGCGCTTTGGCAACACTGAGACCCAACTCAAGGCCAAGGATGCGATTCAAAAAGCCTTGATTCCTGACCCGGCCAACCCCAACTACATAGTGGCGCTTAATTTGCTGTCGCGCTCCCCGACCTGGCTGACCGCTTTGCGCGCCTTTCCCATGTATCTGGGGCTGGATTTGCGGGGCGGCGTGCACTTCATGTTGCAGGTGGACATGCAAGCGGCGCTGACTAAAAAAGCTGAATCGTTGACCGGTGACATTCGAACCAGCCTGCGCGAGAAAAATGTTCGCCACAGCGGCATCAACCGCAACGGCCAGACCATCGAAGTGCGTTTTCGCGATGCGCAAACGCTTGAAGCGGCCAAAGAGATCCTGCTGGATCAATTTGCCGACCTGCAATCGGTGGACGCGCTGGACGGCACCGATTACAAACTGACGGCCTCCATCAAGCCCGTGGCGGCGCTACGGGTGCAGACCCAAGCGCTCAAGCAGAACATCACCACCTTGCACAACCGTATCAATGAGCTGGGTGTGTCTGAACCGGTCATCCAGCAGCAGGGCTTGGACCGGATTGTGGTGGAGTTGCCGGGTGTGCAGGACACCGCCAAGGCGAAAGATATTCTGGGGCGCACCGCCACCCTCGAAGTGCGCATGGTGGATGAAAGCAGTGAAGCGCGGGCGGCCGAGGGTGGTACGGCGGCGGTACCGTTTGGGTCCGAGCGCTTCCTGGAACGCAGTGGCCAGCCCGTGATCGTGAAAAAACAGGTGATTTTGACCGGTGAGAACTTGACCGATGCCCAGCCCGGTTTTGACAGCCAGACGCAAGAAGCCGTGGTCAACCTGACGCTGGACGCCAAGGGCGCGCGGATCTTTCGCGATGTCACGCGTGAAAGTGTCGGCAAGCGCATGGCGATTTTGCTGTTCGAGAAGGGCAAGGGCGAAGTGGTCACCGCGCCCGTGATTCGCTCGGAGATTGGCGGCGGACGGGTGCAGATCTCGGGCCGCATGACCGCGATGGAAGCCACCGACACGGCCTTGCTGCTGCGCGCCGGCTCACTGGCCGCACCGATGGAAATCATCGAAGAAACCACCATTGGCCCAAGTCTGGGTGCGGAGAATATTGCCAAGGGCTTTAACAGCGTCACCTACGGCTTTGCGGCGGTCACGGTCTTCATGTGCGTCTACTACGTGCTGTTTGGCCTGTTTTCGAGTATCTCGCTGGCCGTCAATCTGCTGCTGCTGGTGGCGGTGCTGTCGATGCTGCAGGCCACCTTGACGCTACCGGGCATGGCCGCGATGGCGCTGGTGATCGGCATGGCGATTGATGCCAACGTGCTGATCAACGAGCGGGTGCGCGAAGAGTTGCGCAATGGCGCCTCGGCGCAGGCCGCCATCCACGCTGGCTATGACCGGGCCTGGGCCACGATTTTGGATTCCAATGTCACCACCTTGATTGTCGGGCTGGCCTTGTTGACGTTCGGTTCCGGTCCGGTGCGTGGCTTTGCGGTGGTGCACGTTCTTGGCATTCTGACCAGCATGTTCTCCGGCGTGTTCTTTTCCAGAGGCCTGGTCAATTTGTGGTACGGCCGGCAAAACAAGCTCAAGACGGTGTCCATTGGGACCATCTGGCGCCCTGAACCCGATGCGCCGGTAGCCCCGAAATAAGCGCGAACTACAGCGAGATATTCATGGAATTTTTCAAAATCAAACGCGACATTCCGTTCATGCGGCATGCCATCATTTTTAACGTGGTGTCGCTCGTTACCTTTCTGGCAGCGGTTTTCTTTTTGTTCAGCCGCGGTCTGCATCTGTCGGTGGAGTTCACCGGTGGCACCTTGATGGAGGTGACCTACACGCAGCCGGCTGACTTGAACCTGGTTCGCAGCACGGTGGCCAAGCTCGGTTTGAACGATGTCCAGGTGCAAAACTTTGGCACCGCGCGTGATGTACTGATCCGTCTACCGGTGCAAAAAGGCGTCACTTCTGCCCAGCAGAGTGTGCAGGTGATGGCCGCACTCAAGGCGGCGGATGCGTCCGCGGTCATGCGCCGCACCGAATTTGTGGGTCCGCAGGTGGGCGACGAACTCGCTGCTGACGGCCTGAAGGCGCTGGCCTCCGTGGTGGTCGGCATCATGCTGTACCTGTCAATCCGGTTTGAATGGAAATTCGCGGTGGCGGCGATCATCGCCAATTTGCACGACGTTGTCATCATCCTCGGGTTTTTTGCGTTTTTCCAGTGGGAGTTCTCACTTCCGGTGCTGGCCGCCGTGCTGGCGGTGCTGGGTTATTCGGTCAACGAGTCGGTGGTGATTTTTGACCGGATTCGCGAGAATTTCCGGCGCTATCGCAAGATGAACACGATGCAGATCATCGACAGCGCCATTACCTCGACCATCAGCCGGACCATCATCACACACGGATCAACCCAGATGATGGTGTTGTCCATGTTGTTGTTCGGGGGCGCCACGCTGCATTATTTTGCCCTGGCCCTGACCATTGGCATTTTGTTTGGCATTTACTCTTCGGTTTTTGTGGCGGCCGCCATTGCCATGTGGCTGGGCATCCAGCGCGAAGACCTGATCAAGGGTGGGGCCAAAAAGGAAGAAGACCCGAATGACCCCAACGCTGGCGCCACCGTTTGATCAAACCGTGTGCCCAGGCCCATCCGGGCCGTGACGGATCGTTCCGTGCCGACGCCGTTGTTTTGGTCTGACTAGAATCAAAGCATGTCCACCCAGGCCTCCATGGCGCAACGCATCCTGCTCGCCCAAGAGACGCGCAAGCGTTTTCTGGCGGAGGCGGGTCGCGCCATGGTGGAGTTGGGTGTGGTGGCGCGGCAGCGGCTGACCGAGTTGATGAACGAGGCTGCGCCTTCGCGTGACATGCAAAACCGGCGCGACGCCTGGACGCTTTACCAGAGCTGCCAGACGGGCTGGGTTGAAGGTACCCTGACGGCCTGGCAGGCAGCCTTGAAGGCACCGGCGGCTGCGCCAAAGAGGGCGCCCGACGGTGATCTGGAGCTGGTTGGTACCGACGTGGTTGAGGACAAGATCATGGCCTCCCGCCTGGTCTTGAGCGTGATGGAAAACGTCAGCGCCGAGCTGAATGATCTGCGTGTGCGCATCAAGCTGCTGGAGGGCGCGCAAGACCTGCAGGACCACGATATTTTCCGCCCGGAAGTGTTGCTGCTGTTGATGATCGAACAGTGGACCCTGGCTGGCATGCCCCGCGAGGCCTGGCCCCTGGTGAACGAGGTGGCGAGCACGCTGTTGACGCAGCGAATCAACCAGGCTTATGCGAACGCTAACGCCTTGTTGATCAGGCAAGGGGTGTTGCCGACGATTGAATTGAAAGATCGCGTCAGACGCATCCCGTCCGCTGCGCCCCGCAGCGGTCCGTCGCCCATGCCATCGCCGGTGTCCGGTCGCGGCGCGCCTGAGGGTGGCGCCAGCCGCCGGGCGGCGCAGGCGGGCTCTGACACGGGTGGCGGCAGTGAGCGTGGTCATGTCAGCGGCGGCGCGCCATCGGGTCACGCCAGGTCGCAATCAGCCGGGTTTTTTGGCAGCGCGTCCGAGGAGACCCGCATGCTGACGTCCAGCACACCGCTGGCGCGGGCACGCAGTCGGGCGCAGGGTGTGCTGGGCCAACTCAAGCGCTTGTTGCTGGGCTCGGGTGCGGGCGATTTTGAAGCCACGCACTATGAGCCGCCGTCGCCCGCACTGGCAGCGGCGATTGCGATGCGTTCCCAGCCGGCGGGCGTTTATTCCGGCGCCGGCACGGTGCTCGACGAGGACAGTCCGGCGGCGGTGGTCAGGGTGGCGGGTGAGCTGCGGCGCACAACCACCGATCTCAAGAACAAGGCCGAAACCAAGAGCGAAAAGGCCATTATTGAAATCGTGGCCCTGATGTTCCAGGCCATCTTGCAGGAGGAACGCATTCCGCCCAGCATTCGGGTCTGGTTCGCGCGCCTGCAAATGCCGGTGCTGCGGCTGGCGCTGGCCGAGCCGGATTTTTTTGGCACCCTGACTCATCCGGCGCGCGAGTTGATTGACCGCATGGGGTCGTGTGTCATGGGTTTTGACGCCAGCGGCATCAGCGGCAGTGCGCTGGAGACCGAGATCAAGCGGGTAGTGCAGGTGATTGAGCAGTACCCCGAGACCGGACGCCGGGTGTACCAACTGGTGTATGACGAGTTTCAGAAGTTCCTGGCCAAATTCCTGACTGGACGCGCGTCAACCCAAAAAGCGGTTAGCGTGGCGCAGCAGGTGGAGCAGAAGGAGACGCTCACGATCCAGTACACGATCGAGATGCGCAACATGCTCAAAGACATGCCGGTGCGCGACGAGATTCGTGAGTTTTTGTTCAAGGTCTGGGCCGAGGTGCTGGCGGTGGCGGCGGTGCGCAAAGGCCCGCAGCACGCCGACACGCTCGCGTTCAAAAAAACCGCCACCGATCTCCTTTGGGCCGCCAGCGCCAAGCCCAACCGCAACGACCGCGCCCGCGTGATCGCGGATTTGCCGCAATTGCTGCAGAAATTGCGCGCCGGCATGACGCTGCTGGGCGTGGCACCGTCCGAGCAGCAGCGCCATATTCAGACCGTCAGCGACACTCTGGCCGATGCGTTCCTGTCCAAGACCCAGGCAATTGGGAGCGAGCAGATTGCGGCCATGGCCGAACACTTGGCCCACCTCGAAAACTTCGTCACCGACGACGGCCTGGGCGATCTGCCGCTGGACGCCCACAGTATTGAAATGATGTTGGGTATCGACGCCTCAGCGATGGACGTGGTGACTGACGGCGGCTCCCAGCCCAGTGCGGCGATGCTGGCGTGGGCGCAGGAACTGCAGGTGGGGGCCTGGTTTTCGCTCGACCACAACGGTCAGCTCGCTCAGGTGCAGTTCGCCTGGCGCAGCGATCGCAAACACCTGCACCTGTTTGCTTCGACCACCGGGCACTGTTACCTGATGCAGACCGGGCGCCTGGCAGCCTACCTGCAGGCGGGTCTGCTGCTGCCGCAAGAAGAAGAAACACTCACCGTGCGCGCCACGCGCGATGCCTTGGGCAAGCTCGAAGCCAATCCGGAGCGGCTGCTCGGTTAATGGGCCACCCGGCTGGCGCCGTCGTCACACAACTCGTCGAGTATCAGCGCGTCGGGCTCCAGCCCCAGACGCCAGAACACCATGAGCACAATGACCTTGAAGTCTTCCAGCGCCAAGGGGTAGGCGGGTGCTGCCATGGCGCGCTCCAGCACGATCTCGCGCAGAGGGCCTGGCAGCGCGCCCGCGTTTTCGAGAAAAGTGACAAAGCCCAGACAGGGCGCACCCAGGTGATTCTGCTCGGCCGCCGTGTACACGCGCAGGCTGTGCGGCGACTGGGCAAGGGCATCTGTTCTTGACGCTTCTTGGGTGCTGTGGCCCGCGCCGGCTGGCGCTGTCGCCACCGACTGCTCGCGCGCCGCCAGACTCAGGTCATGCAACCAGGTCAAGGCATCCTGAATTTCCTCGGCATCAAAGCCGACGGCGCTGAGCTTTGGCTGCAGATCAGCCGGTTCAGGGCAGGACTCGCCATGCCAATAATTCTCGTAAACGAAAACAAGGACTTCAAACATGGGTGCAATATAGCCCGAAGGCGGATCGCTTAAGCGACAAGTTGACCGTCAAATCAGACCTGGCCCCCCGGCTCGTCGCGCGGGCGTCTATCCCCGGCTCATGCGCTGGAACAGGCCGCCGGGCAGGCGCACCAGCAGACCGTCGAGTTCGAGCGTCATCAACTGCGCTTGCAGGCCGGCGGTGTCGATGCCGCAGCGCGCCTGCAAGGCGTCCAGCCCGACGGGGTCGAAGCCGATCGCATCGAGCAACACCGCTTGAGTGCCAAATGAGCCTGTAGCCCCCGTGGAACAGGCGTCAACAGCTATCGAATCGAGAGCATGTGTCAAGCCGCTGTCGATTCTCATCTCCTCCAGCACGTCCTGCGCCGATTCCACCAGCTTGGCGCCTTGCTTGATGAGCGCGTGGCAACCGCGCGCCTGCGTGGAATGAATCGAGCCGGGAATGGCAAAAACATCTTTTCCCTGTTCGGCGCTGAGTCGCGCGGTGATCAGGGAGCCGGACTTCAGGGCGGCCTCGATCACCAGCGTGGCCTGCGCCAGCCCGGCAATCAGACGGTTGCGCTTGGGAAAATTGGCAGGCAGCGGCGGCGTGCCCAAGGGGTACTCGCTGATGAGCAAGCCGTTTTGGGCGATGCGGTGCGCCAGCGCCAGGTGTCTTTTGGGGTAGACCCGGTCCAGCCCGGTGCCGACCACGGCCACCGTGGCGAGCCGGTCGGAACCCGGCGCCAGACTGTCGAGCGCACCCTCGTGGGCCGCGCCGTCCACCCCCAGGGCCAGTCCGCTGACCACGGTCAAGCCCGCCAGCCCCAGCGCCTTGGCAAACTGGCGCGCGTTGACCGCGCCTTGGGGGGTCGGGTTACGGCTGCCGACCACGGCAATGCTGTTGGCCAGACGCAAGGCCAGCTTGTTTACTACTGAAGTAGTAGCTGCTTGCCCTTTGTTGGCGGTGGCTACAGCCTGATTTGACATAAATTCACCAGCCCCCAGCAGGTACAGCATCAGGGGCGGGTCCTCGATGTTGAGCAGGGATTGCGGGTAGTTGGCATCCCCCAGCACCACGATTTGGCGCCGGCCACTACCGACACCGGTGTCCCGCAGCCAGGCCCAGGTCTGCTCCAGCAGTGGCGCCAATTCAGGCGGCTCGGCGCGCAGGGCCGTCGCCTGCCGGGCGCTCACCACCTGCTGCAGCGTCGATGACGACTGCTCAAACACCTTTGCGGGCAAGCCAAACGCCACCAGCAATTTGCGGGCAGCTTCATTGCCGACGCCGCTGCTGAGCGTCAGGCGCAGCCAGGCGGCCAGTTCGTCGCGTTCCACTGAAACCTTGGGGGTGCTGGCGTCAACGGGGTGTCAGGCGGCCTCAGCGCGGGTTGACCAGCCGGTCGCCGACTTTGACGCCATCCGTGATGTCGAGCACCAGCGCATACGAGAGTTTCTCGAAGGGGCGAAACACCATCAGCAGACCATTGCGTTCATCGGGCAACTTCAGCTCGGGGCGCGCCGCATCGGTCTTGTCGATCAGGCGCGCACCGTCTTTCAGGATCGCCAGGACGTGCCCGCTTTCGATGCCGTCGCGCGTGCCCAGATTGATCGCCACGACCTGGTTCTGCGCTGCGTTGACCACCGCGCTGCCATAGACCGAGACAATGCGGGCGTTGACTGGCCCCTGGGGTGCGTGCGGCACGTAGCTCAACAACTGTTGCGGTGGCTCGGGCAGCAGCCGGTCGCCAACGCGCATCTCTTCCTTGGCCGCCACAATGTCAAGCGTGGCCGGGATGATGTCGGTGCGGGGTTTGCCATCCTTGTCAACCGAGGCCTGGGTGGATTCGCCGCGCACCAGCAGCGCCTTGCCCACGTACTGCGCCTCATAGCCCAGAACTTCAGCGGTGACCGGGTCTTTCAATGGCGTGGCATTGCGAAACACCCGGTACGCTTTCTGCTTTTGCGTCGGTTCATCGATCAGCACCGCGTCACCCTGGCCGCGCGCGTAGGCCCGGTCACCCCGGGTCAGCAACACACGGCCCTCCTGCGCCGCCACAATGCGCGGCGCCAGGGCCAGGCCGTTCTCGTCCACGATCACCGGCTCGGCCAGAAACGGTTCGATCAAGTGGCTTTTGAGCGTCGGCAGGGCGTCGTCCGCCAGCTGTTCAATTCGGGTGCGTGGCGACAGGCGCACGGTCGTCAGCGCCGCCGCATCGGCGCCAGACTGGCGAGTGCGCAGGGTGGCGCGCCCGCCCTGGCGCTCCAGATACAGCGTTTGCCCCGGGTAAATCCGATGGGGGTTGCGGATGTCAGCCAAATTCATGCCCCACAATTCGGGCCAGCGCCAGGCGCTTTTCAGGAACATGCCGGAGATGGCCCATAACGTGTCGCCGCGTTTGACGGTATAGCTGTCGGGCGCATTGGCCGCCAGTTCGCTCAAGGGCACGCCGGCCTGCGCGACCTGCGTCGCGGTCGCCTTTTGCCCTGCCGTGATCGGGAAATTCTGGGCCCAAGCTGGCGCGGTGGCCAAGCTGGCGGTCAGCACCGCCAGGGTGACCCCAATGACTTTGGCGGCGGCGGTGGACTTTGGCATCAGGTTTTGGGTCATAGGGTTCTGCACGGCAAATGTGTTTCAGGCGGTTGGCGCGCCAGGCGGCGGACTGGCCAACCTGGAGGACAACATGATAAGTCACGCACGATTTTGCACTTAAGCCCTTGATCCGGCAACGTTTCCTCGGCCGGCCGTGTGCCGGCAGTGCCAAAAGTAGCGAAAATAGCGACATATCCCAAAACCTTGCGGGACAGGCGGCAGCCTGAAGGTTTGCGGGACAGACCGAAGTGACGCGAAGCGCACAAGCTCTGTCCTCAACATTTCAAGGCGTGCCAGTTCTGTCCTCAACTAATTAAATGGCATTACTTCCAATTCTTTGTTATCCCGATCCCAAACTGCACACCGTGGCCAAACCGGTGTCAACGGTGGATGTGCGCGTTCAGACCCTGATCGTGGATATGCTGGAAACCATGTACGAGGCCAAAGGCATTGGCCTGGCGGCGACCCAGATCAATGTGCACGAGCGTCTGATCGTGGTGGATGTCTCTGAAGAACGTGACGCGCCGCTGGTGCTGATCAACCCGCAACTGGTCTGGAGCAGCGCCGAGACGCACCTCAACGAAGAGGGTTGTTTGTCGGTGCCGGGTATTTACGACGGTGTCGAGCGTTTTGACGCCGTCACCGTGACGGCGCTGGACGGCCAAGGCCAGTCGCGCCTGATTGAAGCCGAAGGCCTGCTGGCCGTGTGCATCCAGCACGAGATGGACCACCTGCAGGGCAAGGTTTTTGTCGAGTACCTGTCGCCGCTCAAGCGCAACCGGATCAAGAAAAAAATGCTGAAGAGCCAGCGCGAGGAGCGTGAGTGAGGCTGATCTTTGCCGGCACACCCGAATTTGCCCGCGTCGCGCTGGCCCAGCTGCACGCGGGGGGGCACGAGATTGCGCTGGTGCTGACACAGCCGGACCGGCCCGCCGGGCGCGGCATGAAGCTGCAGGCCTCGGCCGTCAAGCAGTTCGCGCTGGATCACGGTCTGGCGCTGGCGCAGCCGCGCAGCCTGCGGCTGGACGGCAAATACCCTGAGGATGCGGCTGCCGCACGGGAGGCGCTGGTGGCGGCGCAGGCCGATGCCATGGTGGTGGCCGCCTATGGCCTGATTCTGCCGCAGTGGGTGCTGGATGTGCCCGCCCGCGGCTGCTTCAATATTCACGCTTCGCTGCTGCCGCGCTGGCGGGGCGCCGCACCGATTCACCGCGCCATCGAGGCGGGCGACGCGCAAACTGGCGTGACCATCATGCAAATGGACGCCGGGTTAGATACCGGCGCCATGCTGCAGGCGCAGGCGATCCCGATCGGGGCGGGCGACACCACCGGCAGCCTGCATGACCGGCTGGCCGAGCTGGGCGCACAGTTGATGTTGCAAGTGCTGGCGCAGGCGGTCCATGGCAGTTTGCAGCCGGTGGCGCAGGCCGCACAAGGCGTGACGTACGCCCCCAAAATTGAAAAACACGAGGCGGCCATCGATTGGACGCAGCCCGCTGCGGTGATCGCGCAGCGCATCCGTGCCTTCAATCCATTCCCCGGCGCCACGGCGGTTTTGAATGGAGAAACGCTGAAGATATGGCTGGCAGACGTCGCACCGGGTGTTCCACCCGTTTCCAAGGAATTTGGATCAATTCTGGCTGTAGCCCCCGTCGGAATTGAAGTAGTTGCTATGAAATCAATAGTCAACATCACACAGCTGCAGCGCCCCGGCGGTAAGCGCTTGGGCGTGGCCGAGTTTCTGCGCGGGTTTGACCTGCAGCCCGGCATGGTTTTTGAGAGGCACGGCAGCTAGCGCCGCCCAAGGCCAGCTTGACTTCAGACGGTGTTCGTTTAAATTCAAGCCATGTGCCCGAACCGCCAATCCTCCCTGGCCGCAGCACCCGAGTTGCAGCGCCTGCTGGCGCGCTACCCGCCTGACCCACATGCCTTGCTGCAGATTCTGCGCGAACTGCAGGCCCTGCAAGGCTGGCTGGCGCCTGACGCCCTGGGCCAGGTTGCCAGCGAACTCGGTTTGACGCTGGCGCAGGTGCAAGGGGTGGCTGGTTTCTATCGCTTCTTGCACACCCGGCCGGTTGGTGCCTACCGCGTGCTGTTCAGCGACAACGTGACCGACCGCCTGCTGGGCAGCGAGGCACTGCTGGCCGACCTGTGCCAGCGCCTGGGGGTCGTACCCGGTCAGCTCAGTTTTGATGGCCTGGTCAGCGTGGAGCGGACCTCCTGCACCGGGCTGTGCGATCAGGGGCCGGCCTTGCTGATCAACCACCATCAGGTGCTCACTCGCCTGGACCCTGCCCGGGTGGCGCACATGGCCGAGCTGATCCGCGCGCGCGTGCCGGTGCCGCAATGGCCCGCCGCGTGGTTTGAGGTGCAGGACAACATCCGACGGGCCGATGTGCTGCTCGGCGCGCCTTGTGCGCCGGGGGCTGCGTTGACTCAGTCGCTGGCGCGTGGTGCTGACGCGACGCTGGCCGAGATCAAGCGCTCCAATTTGCGCGGGCGCGGCGGCGCCGGTTTTGCCACCGGCCTCAAATGGGAGCTGTGCCGCCAGGCCCCCGGCACGGAGCACATCGTGGTGTGCAACGCCGACGAAGGTGAACCCGGCACCTTCAAGGACCGCGTGCTGCTGAGCCGTCAGGCTGACGCGGTGTTCGAGGGTATGACCGTCGCCGCCCACGTGCTGGGCGCGCGCCGCGGCTTTCTTTACCTGCGCGGCGAATACCGCTTCCTGCTGGAGCCCCTGCAGGCCGTTTTGCAGCGCAGGCGCGCGGAGCAGCTGCTGGGCACCCACATCCTGGGGCAGGCCGGTTTCGATTTCGACATCGCCATTCACGTCGGCGCTGGCGCCTACGTCTGCGGCGAGGAGTCGGCGCTGATCGAGTCGCTCGAAGGCAAGCGCGGCACGCCGCGCATCCGCCCGCCATTCCCGGCCGAGCACGGCTACCTGGGGCATCCGACCCTGGTCAACAACGTGGAAACTTTTTGCGCCGTGGCGCACATCGCGCAGCACGGCGGCGCGCTCTGGGCCGGCATCGGCACGCCCAAATCGACCGGCACCAAGATTCACTCGGTGTCGGGCGACTGCGCGCGCCCGGGCCTGTACGAATACCCCTTGGGCACGCCGGTGAGCCGCCTGCTGGCGGACTGCGGCGCACGCGACACGCAGGCGGTGCAGGTCGGCGGGCCGTCCGGCGTGTGCCTGGCGGCGGACGAGTTTGAGCGCCGCATCGCGTTTGAAGACGTGCCGACGGCGGGCGCCTTCATGGTGTTTGACCGCTCGCGTGACATGTTCGAGGTGGCACGCGGTTTTGCGCATTTTTTTGCCCACGAGAGTTGTGGCTTCTGCACCCCGTGCCGGGTCGGCACCGCCTTGCTGGTCAAGCGCATGGACAAGCTCGCGGGCGGCCATGGCTCGCGCGACGACCTTGATGTGCTGTTCGAGTTGGATCGCTTGCTGCACAGCACCACCCATTGCGGCCTGGGGGCGAGCGCCTGCAACCCCTTGCGCGATACGGTGCTGAAGTTTCGCCCGGCCTACGAGCAACGCTTGCAGTCGCTCGATTTCGAGCCGGGTTTTGACCTCGACGCCGAGCTGTCGATTGCCCGGCGCATGACCGGCCGCGACGACGCCGCCGCGCATCTGGAGAACCGCACATGACGGATGACGTGAGTCCCACCCAGAGCTTCTCGCTCGACGGCGACGACCTGCCGTTTGCGTCCGGGGAGACCATTTTGCAGGCCGCCACGCGCGCCGGGCGCTACATCCCGCACCTGTGCTGGCACCCGGACTTTGCGGCGCATGGCTCGTGCCGGATCTGCAGCGTCAAGGTGAACGGCCGCGTCGGTGCCGCCTGCACCGTGCAAGCGGCGGCCGGGCTGGAGGTCGAAAGCAATACGCCCGAGATGAACCGCCAGCGCAAGACGCTGCTGCAGATGTTGTTCGTTGAGGGCAACCACTTTTGCCCCAGTTGCGAGAAAAGCGGCAATTGCCTGCTGCAGGCCACCGCCTACCAGATGGGCATGGAAGGGCCGCATTTTGAGGAGTTCTACCCCAACCGCCCGGTGGACGCCAGCCACCCCGACATCCTGCTTGACTTCAACCGCTGCATTTTGTGCGAGTTGTGCGTGCGCGCCAGCCGCGAGGCCGATGGCAAAAACATCTTTGCCATCGGCGGCCATGGCATGGGCACCCACCTGCTGGTCAACAGCGCCAGCGGCCAGTTGGGCGACACCGCGATGAGCCTGGATGACCGCGCGGCCCACATCTGCCCGGTGGGCGTGATCCTGCCCAAGCGGCGTGGCTTTGTGATCCCGATCGGCCAGCGGCGTTTCGATTTGAAGCCGGTGTCGCAGCAGCGCGAAGGTGATGCCACATGATGGCGCCCGCGATGTCCCCAACCCCGCGCAAGCTCAAGGTCGCCACCGTGTCGCTGGCCGGCTGTTTTGGCTGCCACATGTCTTTTCTGGATATTGACGAGCGCCTGTTCGATCTGATCGAGCACATCGAGTTCGACCGCTCGCCGCTGACCGACATCAAGCAGGTCGGGGCGTGTGACATCGGCCTGATCGAAGGCGGCCTGTGCAATGCCGAAAACGTGCAGGTGCTGCGTGAGTTCCGCGCGCACTGCAAAACGCTGGTGGCAGTCGGCGCCTGCGCCATTACCGGCGGTTTGCCTGCGCAGCGCAATCATCTCGATTTGGGCCAGTTGCTGACCGAGGTCTACCGCAGCCGGCCGGGCCTGAGCGCGGGCGGCGCCATCCCCAACGACCCCGAACTGCCGCTGCTGCTGAACAAAGTGCACCCGATCCGCGAGGTGGTGCATGTGGACTACTCCCTGCCCGGTTGCCCGCCCTCCGCTGACGCGTTCTGGCACTTCTTGAGCGACCTGATGGCCGGGCGCACGCCGCACCTGGGGCACGGCCTGATCCACTATGACTGACCGACTGAATGTGACCGAACATGAGCACCTCACTCGAAACCGCTGCCCCTGACGCCGTCGCCCAAGGCCTGCGCCGGGTCGCCATCGACCCGGTGTCACGGGTCGAAGGCCATGGCAAGGTCACCTTGCTGCTCGACGCGAACCACCGCGTGCAGCAGGTCCGCCTGCACATCGTCGAGTTCCGCGGCTTCGAGCAATTCATTCAGGGCCGACCTTACTGGGAGGTGCCGGTGATGGTGCAGCGGCTGTGCGGCATCTGCCCGGTGTCGCACCACCTGGCGGCGTCCAAAGCGTTCGACCGGGTGGTCGGCGCCTTGCCGGTCACGCCGACGGCTGACAAGATCCGCCGCTTGATGCATTACGGCCAGGTGATGCAGTCGCACGCCTTGCACTTCTTCTACCTGGCCGCGCCCGACCTGCTGTTTGGTTTTGACTCCGAGGTGAACCGGCGCAACATCGTCGGCGTGGCGCAGGCCCATCCCGACATCGCCCGCAAAGGTGTGCTGCTGCGCAAGTTCGGCCAGGAGTTGATCCGCGCCACCGCGGGCAAGCGCGTGCATGGCAGCGGCTCGGTGCCGGGCGGCGTCAACAAGCACGTCAGCCCGCAAGACCGGGCCCTGCTGCAACGCGATGTGGCGCAAATGATCGCCTGGGCGCAAGAAGCCGTTTTGATTGCCAAACAATTACATGCGCAGAACCCGGCGCTGTACGATAGTTTTGGCAGCTTTCGCTCCAACCTGCTGTCGCTGGTCAGGATGGATGGCGCGCTGGACCTGTACGACGGCGTGCTGCGGGCGCGCGACACGGCGGGTGCCATCCTGTTCGATGGCGCCAGCGACCAGGACTATCTGGGCTTGATCGAGGAAGAGGTCAAGCCCTGGACCTACATGAAGTTCCCGTTCCTCAAAAGCCTGGGGCCGGAGTTGGGCTGGTACCGGGTTGGGCCGCTGGCACGGCTGCAAAACTGCGACTTCATCCCCAGTCCGCTGGCTGAACGTGAGCGCCTGGACTTCATCGCCTGGGGCCGGGGCGAGCCGATCCAGGCCACGCTGGCCTACCACTGGGCGCGCATGGTGGAGATGCTGCATTGCGTCGAGGTCATCCAGGGTCTGCTGGATGACCCCGACATTCTGGGCGGCGAGCTGATCGCCAGCGGGCCGCGCCAACGCGGCGGCGTCGGGGTGATCGAGGCGCCGCGCGGTACGTTGTTCCACCATTACGAGGTTGGCGACGATGATCTGGTGACGATGTGCAACCTGATCGTCGCCACCACCCACAACAACCAGGCCATGAACGAAGCCGTGCGATCGGTGGCACGCGAGTACCTGGATGGGCGCGAGTTGACCGAAGGCCTGCTCAATCATATCGAGGTCGCCATCCGCGCTTACGACCCCTGTCTGTCGTGTGCCACCCATGCGCTGGGTCGGATGCCGCTGGAGGTGACGCTGCTCGGGTTTGACGGCGCGCTGATCGACCGTGTCCTCAAGTCGCACAGCGGTGAGTTCCGCCATGACCTGGGTACTGTGCCAAGCGTATCGGTATGACGGCAACGCCCGCGCCGGTGGCGCCGCTGCTGGTGTTCGGTTGGGGCAATCTGAGTCGCGGCGACGACGCGCTGGGACCTTTGTGCATTGAGCGCCTGCGTGCCCTGGCCGCGCCTGCCACCGCCGTGGACTACCTCGACGACTACCAGTTGCAGATTGAACACGCGCTCGATCTGGTGGGCAGGCAACGTGTGTTGTTTGTCGATGCCAGTCTGAGTTGTCCTGCGCCGTTCGAGCTGACGCAACTGCAAGCCGCGCGGGACATCAGCTTTACGACCCACGCCTTGAGCCCGCAGGCGCTGATGCAGGTGTTTTTTGATCTGCGCGGCGAGGCGCCGCCGTCCTGCACCCTGCTGGCGATTCGTGGCGAGTGTTTCGAGCTCGGCGCGCCGCCCAGCCCGGCGGCGCTGGCGCATCTGGCGGCGGCGCTGGCATGGGCGACGGACTGGCTTGATGCCGACCAATGACAGCGCGTTTGCGGTTTGTCAAACGCGCAGCTGCCACAGCGGCGGATAAGAGAACCCGTGAGGCGTGCACCGCATGCCCCGGGCACAAAAGCAATGTACAACCACTGGGAACACTTCGAGCATGGCGCCGACATCGGCGTGCGCGGCATCGGTGCCACCAAGGCCGGCGCCTTTGAGCAGGCCGCGCTGGCGCTGACGGCCGTGATCACCGACCCGCAGCAGGTGGCTGCAGTCGAGGCCGTGCACATCACTTGCGAGGCGCCGGACGACGAGTTGCTGCTCGCCGGCTGGCTCAATGCGCTGGTGTACGAGATGGCGGTGCGGCGCATGCTGTTTGGCCGCTTTCATGTCGATCTCCATGGCACGCACCTGGACGCGCAGGCGATGGGCGAGCCCACCTCGGTGCAGCGCCATCAGCCGGCGGTGGAGGTCAAGGGCGCCACTTACACCGCCTTGCGCGTGGCACCCGTCGATGGTGGCTGGCTGGCGCAAACCGTGGTCGATGTCTGAGCCATGGATCTGACGCTCCTGAAACAACACAGTGCCTGTGCCTGGGAGATCCCGGCCCAGGGCAAGATGCGTGTGCCGGCCATGATCTACGCCAGCCGGGAACTGGTGCGCGCGATGGACCACAAGGTCTACGAGCAGGCGGTCAACGTGGCCATGCTGCCGGGTATTGTGGGCGCCTCGCATGTGATGCCCGACGCCCACTGGGGTTATGGCTTTCCGATCGGTGGCGTGGCGGCCTTTGATGCCGATGCCGGCGGCGTGGTCTCGGCCGGCGGCGTGGGTTTTGACGTCTCGTGCGGCGTGCGCTGCCTGCACACCGGGCTGCGCCGCGAACACATCATGGCCGTGCAGCGCGAGCTGGCCGAAGCGCTGTTCGAACGTATTCCGGCCGGCGTCGGCAGCACCGGGGCGATCCGGCTCAACAGCGCGCAGATGGACGCCATGCTCAGCGGCGGCGCCAAGTGGGCGGTCGAGCGGGGCTGGGGCAGCAATGCCGACCTGGAACGGGTCGAAGAGCATGGCCAGATGCTGCACGCCAAACCCAAGTTCGTCTCGGAGCAGGCCAAGAAGCGCCAGCGCGAGGAGATGGGCACGCTGGGCAGCGGCAACCATTACCTGGAGGTGCAGGAGGTCACGGCGGTGTTTGATGCCGCGATTGCCAGCGCCTACGGCTTGCACCAAGGCGACATCGTGCTGATGATTCACTGCGGCTCACGCGGGCTGGGACATCAGATCGGCACTGAATTTCTGCGCAAAATGGTCGAGGCCGCGCCGGGCTACGGCATCATCCTGCCGGACCGCGAACTGGCGTGTGCGCCGATACGCTCCGACCTGGGCCAGGAATACCTCGGCGCCATGCGTGCGGCCATCAACTGCGCGCTGGCCAATCGCCAGATCCTGACGCAACTGGTGCGCGACGTGTTTGCCAAACTGCTGCCCTCGGCGCAACTGCCGGTGCTGTATGACGTGTCGCACAACACCTGCAAGCTGGAAACGCACAAGGTCGACGGCCAGCCGCGCGAACTCTATGTGCACCGCAAGGGCGCCACGCGGGCCTGGGGCCCCGGCCACCCCGAACTGCCGCAGGCTTTGCGTGCCAGCGGCCAGCCGGTGCTGATTGGCGGCTCGATGGGCACCGGCTCCTATGTGCTGGCGGGTACCAAGGCCTCGGAGTCGCTGGCGTTTTCGTCGGCCTGCCATGGCGCCGGACGCGCCATGAGCCGCCATCAGGCCCTCAAGACCTGGAACGGGCGCACGGTGGTCGATGAGCTGGCGCAACGCGGCATCCTGATACGCAGCCCTTCCATGCGCGGCGTGGCCGAGGAAGCACCCGACGCCTACAAGGACGTGAACGCGGTCGTCGATGCGGCCGATGCGGCCGGTCTGGCGCGCAAGGTGGCGCGGCTGGAGCCGCTGGTGTGCATCAAGGGCTAGACGTCACCCAAGCAACCATGGGCACCGTCACACTCTGGCTGGCCGGCGACGTGATGACCGGGCGTGGCATCGACCAGATTCAGGCGCACCCCGTTGTGCCGCTGCTGTATGAGCGCTGGGTGCGCGACGCGCGCGACTACGTGCGGCTGGCCGAACAGTTCAATGGACCGGTTCCGGCCCCGGTGGCGCCGGACTACATCTGGGGTGATGCCCTGGCCGAGATCGAGCGGCGCCAGCCCGAGTTGCGCCTGGTCAATCTGGAGACGGCGATCACGACCTCGGATGAAGCCTGGCCCGACAAGGGCATCAACTACCGCATGCATCCCGCCAACATCGGCTGCCTCACCGCCGCGCGCATCGACGTCTGCACGCTGGCCAACAACCATGTGCTGGACTGGGGGCGCCCGGGACTGGCAGAAACCCTGCACACGCTCAAGCAGGCTGGAATCCACAGCGCCGGCGCCGGCAGCCATCTTGAGGCCGCCTGCGCACCCGCCACCTGGCCACTCGCTGGCGGCGCGCGCCTGCTGGTGTTTTCATGGGCCGGTCCGGACAGCGGCGTGCCGCCCGCCTGGGGCGCCACGCCGCAGCGTTCTGGCGTCGCACTGCTGCCCGATTTGACAGAGTCCGGCGCGCAGCAAGTCGCCGCGCGCGTCGCCCGGCAGCGCCAGCCCGGCGATCTGGTTGTGGTGTCGCTGCACTGGGGCGGCAACTGGGGGGTCGAAGTGCCGCAACTGCATCGCCGCTTTGCGCAGCGCCTGATTGAGCTGGGCGCGGCCGATCTGGTGCACGGCCATTCATCGCACCATCCGCGGCCGGTCGAGGTTTACCGCGGGCGGCTCATTCTCTACGGCTGCGGTGATCTCATCAATGACTATGAAGGCATCGCGTCGCAAGAGCGGTTTGATCCCAGTGCCGTGTGTCTGTACTTTGCGCAGCTCGCGCGTGAGACCGGTGCGCTGCAGCAGCTTGAGATTGTGCCCATGCAGCTGCGCCGACTGCAGCTGAGACACGCCCAAGCTTCCGCGCGACGCGGCCTGCAATCATTGTTCGAGACCGAGGGCCGGCACTTCAACACGGGTGTGCAAGCGCAAGCCGATGGCAGCTGGCGACTGCGCTGGTGATGGCCTGCAGCCGTGTTCGCAGGCTCACTTTCGGATCTGGCGTTCGCGCCGGCCCTCGCTGTCGATGGCAGCCACCAGCAAACCCAGTTCCTGCGCCAGGATGTCCAGCACATCGTCGAGCGTCACCACACCCATCAACTCGTCCTGCTCGCCGACCACCGGAACGCGCCGTACACCCTTGCGGCGCATGCTGTGCATCAGGTCAATCAGTGAGTCGTCCTCGCGTGCGGTGACCAGGTCGGTGCTCATCACGTCCTCAACTTGCAGCGTGCTGGGGTCGAGATCAGAGGCGACCACAGCGGTCACGATATCGCGGTCGGTGAGCACGCCCACCACGATTCGCTTGCCACCCACCTCGTCAACCACAACGAGGCAGCCGACATGGTTTTCCCGCATCAGCCGCGCCGCGCCGTTCAGGGGCGTCTGCTTGAAGGCGATGGTCACGCTGCGTGTGCATATTTCGCCTGTGGTTAAACGTTCACCCATAGCGTTCTCCCCTGTTTTCCTGCTTGTGACACTTCATTCGGCTGGCGGTTCACCCATGCCATGCTTGCCCAGACTCACGCGCTTGGCCTGGAATCCTTCATCACCCGCTTCGGGAATGAACTGCACGGCGCTGCCAATCTGCAGGTGCTCAAACGGCGTACCCGCCACGTTGTCGCGGCTGAAGTAATACTCGTCGCCAGCAGGTGTACGGATGAAACCAAACCCCCCGGCATCGTCCAGGCGCACGAGCTCGCCATGCAGCGCCAGTGCGTGCTGCTTCTCCTGCCTCCTGCGCTTGCGCACGACGTCCTCAAGCTGGCGTTTCATGTGGTCGAAAGCATCGCGCAGCGCCACGTATACGTCTTCGTTTTGGACCCGGTTCACCACCAGTTCGTGGCCCGGCAGCGTGACGTCGATGCGCACACCGAAAGGGCGGCCCTGATGTTTGTGCTTCTGTTCCAGGTCGATATGGACATGGCAAGCCATGATGTCGGGGGCGAAGGATTCGAGCCTGTGCGCATGTTCACGCGCGCTTGCCTCAAGCGCGTCGGAAGGCTCCATGTCGTGAAATTGAATGTGAACCGGAAGCTTCATCTTGTCCCCTTTGCTGGCATCCGGTTTCATTGTGCGGGGCAGCACGGCGAACCGCTTGAGATTTGTCAACGCCCGCAGCTGCGGCTTTATTCGCAGCCTGCTGGCTGAAAGCTGTCAAGCCATTGCCATCATGCTGATCGCCACCCCGCTCAACACGGCATTGCCGGAGAGCGGGTCGCGCGCCTGATCATCCAGCAGCGCATTCAGGTTGGCACCGGGGCGCTGGGCGGCCAGGCTCAATTGCGCACCGGGCAAGTCGTGGCCCCAGCCGTGCGGCAGGCTGACCACGCCGGGCATCATGTCGGTGCTGATTTGCACCTGCGCCTCAATGCTGCCCGCGCCGTTGCTGATGCGCGCCAACGCTCCTTCTGTGAGGTGCAGGCGCGCCGCATCAAACGGGTGCACCAGGGCGGTACACCGAAACGGCCCCTTGGCCAGGGTGGGCAGGTTGTGCATCCAGCTGTTGTTGCTGCGCACATCGCGCCGGCCGATGATGACCAGATCTGGCGCCTTGCTGTGCAGGTCGGCCCAGGCACGCGGCAGGTCGGCCAGCAGCAGGGGCGGGGCCAACTCAATCTTGCCGCTGGGGGTGCGCAACAGCTCCGGCACACGCGGCTGCAACTCGCCCAGGTCCATGCCGCCGCTGCCGCTGGCCGCAATCACCTTGGCCAGGGTCAAGCCATCGGGTTTCAGGCCAAAGGCGTCGCCATAGGGGCCGGTGCGCAAGGCCACATCGAGCAGGCGTTGGGGCCCGCGCAGGTTTTGGGTGGCGTCCATCACCGCAGCGGCTTGTGCACCGAACTGACGCTGTGTATCTTGCGCAAACTGCGCGTCATCCAAAGCATTCACATCCACGTCGGCACCATGACCTTGCACGATGGCGGCCAGCTTGAGCAGGATTTGCCACTCGGAGGGCCGATCCTCGGCCGGCAGCACCGGTCGGCTGTAGCGGGCGTGGTTGCGCCACGACAACTGGGGGAATGACACGTCAAAGTGCTCGTCCTGCAGGGGCGATACGCCCGGCAAAACAACGTCCGCATGGCGCGTGGTCTCGTTCAGGTAAATGTCCACACTGACCATGAAGTCCAGCGCCTCCAACGCCTGGGCCAGACGCGCCCCGTTGGGCGCCGAGATCACCGGGTTGGTCGCCACCGTGATCAGGGCGCGGACTTGATCGGTGCCGGGGGTCTCGATTTCTTCAGCCAGGCAGGTCATGGGCAGCTCACCCATCACCTCGGGCGCGCCGCTCACGCGCGAGTGATGGCGTCCCGTGGCCACGCCGCGCCCGCTGCCGCTGGCACCCGACGTGTTGCTGGCAAACGCGGCGGCTTTGGTGAACATGGCGCCGCCCGGCACATCCAGATGGCCGGTGAGGATGTTGAGCACATCCACCAGCCAGCTCGCCAGCGTGCCAAAGGTTTGTGTGCAGGTGCCGATGCGGCCATAGACGGCGGCGCGCTCGGTGTGCGCCAGCTCACCCGTCAATTCAACAATGGTGTCAGCCGTCATGCCGCAGCGCGCGGCCACCGCCTCAGGCGTGAAAGCAGCCACCGCTTGCTGCACCGCATCAACGCCACTCACCCAGTCAGCCACCGCGCCCAATCGCACCCATTGCCTGGCAAACAGGGTGTTCACCATGGCCGCCAGCAAAAACACGTCGGCACCGGGGCGAATGAAGTGGTGCGCATCGGCCACGGCGGCGGTCTCGGTGCACCTGGGGTCAATCACCACCAGGCGGCCACCACGGGCCTGCAGGTCTTTGGCTTTGCCGCGAAAGTCGGGCACGGTCCACATGCTGCCGTTGCTGGCCAGCGGGTTGGCACCGATCACCAGCAGCAACTGGGTGCGCGTGATGTCGGGCAGCGGCACCGTCATCCAGTGGCCAAACATCAAGCCGCAGGCCAGTTGCTTGGGCACCTGGTCCAGGCTGGAGGCTGAAAACACGTTGCGCGTGCCCAAAGCGCGGGCCAGCTTGGGGAAGTAAGTCAGCAAGCCGTATTTGTGCACCGTCGGGTTGCCCACCGCCACGGCAACCGCCTGGCGGCCGTGCTGGGCCTGCAATGGCGGCAGGCGGCGCGCAATCTCGGCAAAGGCTTGCGTCCAAGTGGCGGCCACATGCCGGCCGTTGCGCTTGATCAGCGGCGTGCGCAGCCGGTCCGGGTCGTCATGCAGGTCTTTGAGTGCCACCGCTTTGGGGCAGATATAGCCCTGGCTGAGCACATCGCGGGCGTCCCCCTTGATGCTGGTCACAACACCGTCCTGTACCTTGATCTCCAGCCCGCAGCAGGCTTCGCACAGGGGGCAAATTCGGTAATGGGTAGTGTCCGTCATGGCAGGCCTCGTTCAAGAAAGGGGGGATTGAGTCACAGGCTGAAGCGGGTTGTCCAGAACATGGGTGACAGCCGTGTTTTGCTGAGGTGGCTGCTGGTTTTTCCGGGGCTCAAGATTAACGGTGCGTGAGGAACTGAACTGCGGTTTCGATCAAAAAAGTGTCGCCGATTTTTACACCCGTCCCCGGCACGGCGACCCTATGGTCGCCAATGCATAAGTTAAGTCCTTGATTCTTATGGCTTCCATGGCGTCTCGCCCTCTCTTGGCATGAAACATGCTGCTAATCGTCAACCCATCACGTCGATCAACCTTCAAGGAGATTATGATGAAACTCAAGAGGTTTTTACCGGTAGCCATTGTGGCTTTTGCGGCGAGTTTTGCCGCCAATGCAACCAGTTTGTTGCTGCCGCCGGCGAACGAAATAACGGTCGGCACGTACGGTGATTTCTCCGTTTACTCGCTCGATCTGCTGCAGAAATGTGCCGCCGCCGGTGACCCACGCTGCCTGCCCAGTGGCCCTTACCCGGTGCAGTCGAGCCCGGGCCAGATCAACAGCCAGCTGATCATCTACAGAAACTCCAACGGGACGCAGGTCGATAATTACAGCAGTCCGACCGGCCCGTTTGTCGGCCAGTTGCCAGCGGTTGTCAAGGTGGACGACCCGTTCGACGCGCCCACGGGCAGTGGCGTCACGGCGTTCAACATGACCGCGGCCAATGAACCGGCGACGACATGGGCGGGCGGATCCGACATCGTTGGCCGCTGGGACGCGAGCCTGTCATCGGTACTCGCTTATCTCACCCACGGAACGATACGCAGCGACCTGGTCTTCCTGTTCGACAACAACCAGCAGGGAACGGACCTTACCCAGCAGCAGTTCATCTGGGCCGAACTCAAAATTCTGGATGCCGCTGGCAATCCAACCGGCACCTGCTATGAGTTGAACTCGAATTTGAACTCGGGCTTTTTGGGTCATTGCGGTGACACCCCCGGCGACCCGCTGTTCACGGCCTTCGACCAACCCACTGATTACGTCAGCACGGTCGGTCGTTTCTGCGTTGACTTCACAACCGGCGCGGCCTACAACCAGGGCGCAGCCAATCAGGCTGCCTGCAATCCCGGGGACTACTTCGTGAGCAACAACCTGGGCGCCAGCAATGCCGAGTTCGCGGCCTATGTGGGTGAGCTCAACAACAACCTGGAGGCCTGGGCGGCAGCTGGTTACTTCATGTCGGTCGATTTCAAGATGCGCGCGCTGAACGACGGTGGTGAGCAGCTCTTTATCTGCGACTTTTGCGCGCTGACGCCGGGGAACTTCATTCCGGAGCCTAATTCGCTCGCACTCGTTGGACTGGCCCTGTTTGCTGTCGCGGGCTTGGCACGCCGCCGCAGGAACTGAATCAGGCGCCGTTTTAATCGGCGTCCCAAAGCAACAAAGGCCCTGTCACCCGACAGGGCCTTTTTCTTGATGGGCGCGCTTTATTCGCACCGCAAGATAGCGCACGAGGCCCCGGTTTATCTCAGTCATGCATTTTTTGCATAAAGCCATTGAGCGCGGATTTATTTGCTTTCAAGTCCCAGGGGGCAGTCCTAGACTGACTGGCATGCAAATACTCAACCGGTGCCTCATGGCCAGTCTCACGCTTGCATTTTTCTGATGGCACGAGGCGATCACGCTGCGCGCCAACTCTCGACCACCAACCAAGGAAAACACAATGAGCACTCGAATCGAAAAAGACTTTCTGGGCGAAAAAGAACTGCCCGACAGTGCCTACTATGGCGTGCAAACACTGCGCGGAAAGGAAAACTTCCACATCACCGGCATCCCGATGTCGAACGAGCCGTACTTCGTCAAAGCGTTCGGCTACGTGAAGAAGGCTGCCGCACTGGCCAATCGCGATCTTGGCGTGCTGGATGCCAAGATCGCCAATGCCATCGTTAGCGCCTGCGACCGTTTGATTGCCGGGGAAATGTGCGACCAGTTCGTCACCGACTTCATCCAGGGTGGCGCTGGCACATCGACGAACATGAACGCCAATGAGGTGATCGCCAACCTGGCGCTTGAGCACCTCGGCCACAAGAAGGGCGAGTACCAATACTGCAACCCCAACGATCATGTGAACTTCGGGCAATCGACCAACGATGTCTATCCGACCGCCTTTCGACTGGCCTTGATCCTGCGGCTGAACAGCTATATGGACGCGCTGGGACAACTGCAAGAGGCCTTCTTCGCCAAGGGGCGGGAGTTCCAGAACGTGCTGAAAATGGGCCGAACCCACCTGCAGGACGCAGTCCCCATGTCGTTGGGCCAGGAATTCCATGGCTGGGGCACGACCATGGGCGAGGAAGTGCAACGCATTGCCGAGGTTCGCCAGTTTCTGCATGAAGTCAACTTGGGCGCGACCGCCATTGGCACCATGGTGACGGCAGCGCCAGGCTATCCGGAGCTGGCCATCAAATACCTGTCCGAGGTGACCGGTTGCACCTTCATCCTGGCGGGCGATCTGGTCGAGGCGACATCCGACACGGGCGCCTACGTGCTGCTTTCCGGTGTCCTGAAACGGACCTCGTCGAAGCTCACCAAGATCTGCAACGACCTGCGCCTGCTGGCCTCCGGTCCGCGTTGCGGCTTCAATGAGCTCAACCTGCCGCAGATGCAGCCGGGCAGTTCGATCATGCCGGGCAAGGTCAATCCGGTGATTCCAGAGGTCGTCAACCAGACCAGCTTCCTGGTCATCGGCCTTGACCTCACGGTGACGCTGGCCGCGTCGGCGGGGCAGCTGCAGTTGAACGTGATGGAGCCTGTCATCACGTTCGCCCTGTTCACGTCGATCTCCACCATGGAAAACGCCGTCAACAGCCTGAACGTCAACTGCGTCCAGGGCATCACCGCCAATGTGGAACACATGCACAGCAGGGTGTTGAACTCGCTCGGCATCATCACGGTGCTCAAGCCCTCGCTGGGCTACAAGCTGTGCGGGGAGATCGCGCGTGAGGGCTACGAGAGCGGGAAATCATTGCACGACATCGTCGTCAAGGAGCGAAAACTGATGACACAGCAACGCTGGGATGAGATGTTTTCGTTCGAGAACCTGATCAGTCCGAAGTTCGAGCAATAGGCAAGCACGCCAAGTCCGCGTCCAACAAAGAAAGAGAGAAAACAAAATGACAGTTTCAATTGTTCTTCAATTCCTGGTCGTGTTAGCGGCCATCTGGATGGGGGCACGATCCTCGGGCATTGGTCTGGGTTTGTGGGGCGCGGTGGGTCTGATGGTGCTGGTCGGTGCCTTTGGCCTCACGCCAACGTCGCCGCCGATCGATGTGATGCTGATCATCCTGGCCGTCATCATGGCCGCGTCTGTCATGGAAGCGGCTGGCGGCATCGACTTTCTGGTCGGGATCGCCGAGCGCATCATCCGGGCCAATCCGAAGTACGTGACGATCGTCGCGCCACTCACGACCTGGACCTTCACCTTCCTCGCCGGAACGGGGCACATCGTCTATCCGCTGCTGCCGGTGATCTATGAGACGGCGCACCGCAGCGGCATCCGTCCGGAACGACCGATGGCGGTGGCCACCATCGCCTCGCAGCAGGCCATCACCGCCAGCCCGGTTGCCGCGGCCACGGCGGCCATGATCGGCATGTTTGCCGAAAAGGGCATGACGGGCTGGGGACTGCGTGAGATCCTGATGATTTGCGTGCCCGCCACGCTCGTCGGCGTCATCGCCGCAGCCATCGTTTCCATGTTCATCGGCAAGGACCTGAAGGACGACAAGGTGTACCAGGCGCGGCTCGCCGCCGGCGAGATACCGGCGCCCCAATCGGCCGCTGGGCGCCCGGCGCTCAAGCCGACGGCGAAACTGGCTGCGTTTGTCTTCCTGAGCGGTGTTGCATTGGTCGTGCTGTTCGGCTTCTTCCCGGCACTGCGGCAACTGCCCGGGGCAAAAAGCCCGCTGTCCATGCCGATCGTCATCGAAATCATCATGATGTCCATCGCTGCGATCATGCTTTTGCTGACCCAAGTCGCTGTTGACGATGTTCCCAAGACCGCCACCTTGCGTGCCGGCGTGGTCGCGGTCATCGGTATTTTTGGCCTGGCCTGGCTCGGCGACAGTTTCATTTCCGCCAACAAGGACTTGATTGTTCCAGCCATCGGCGAATGGGCGAAGGTCGCGCCCTGGACCTTTGCCTTCGGTCTGTTCCTGGCCTCGGTGTTGCTTTACAGCCAGGCTGCAACCACCCGTGCGCTGATGCCGCTTGGGGTGGTATTGGGTATCCCGCCCCAGTTCCTGATCGGTATGTTTCCGGCGGTCAATGGCTACTTCTTCATTCCCACCTATGGTTCACTGATTGCAGCGATCAACTTCGACTTGTCCGGAACCACCAAAATTGGACGCTACGTTCTGAACCACTCGTTCATGATTCCCGGACTGGTGGCCACGGCGGTGTCGGTCGCGACCGGGCTGCTGATCGCACGCATGATTTTCTGATGCGGCGATGGGGCAGGCGATGTGCGGTTCAAATGCCAGCGCCAGCCCCAAAGCGATAAACCCCATCGTCGCCGAGCCTGCGCTGCAACCGCCCCTCAAACCACAGCGCATGCAGGTGGGCAATCGACTCACCCATGGCAAAGGTGGTCTGATGCAGGTCCAGCGCGCGTTTGAACAGCAGCGGCAGCAGCTCGGCGGCGCTGCACGGCTTGACGGTGCAGGCCTGCATCACTTCAAGCAGCCGCTCGTCATGATGGTCGTGTAATTGTTGAATGCGCGCATGCAAGCCGGTAAAGGGCTTGCCGTGGGCCGGCAGGGTGAGCGTCTGGGCGGGCAGGGCTTTGAATTTGTCGATGGAATCGAGGAACTGCCTGAGCGGGTTCGATTCGGGTTCCTGGTCGTAGACGCTGACGTTGGTGGAGATGCGCGGCAGCATCATGTCGCCGCCGATGAGTACCTGCAATTCTGCGCAGTACAGCGAGATGTGCTCGGGCGCATGGCCGTAGCCGCTGACGCACAACCAGGCGCGCCCGCCAATGGTGAGCACGTCGCTGTCCTGCAGGCGCCGGTACTGGCGCGGCACCGCAGGCACCAGGGTCGAAAAATAGCTGCCGCGGCCCCTGATTTTTTCCAGGGAGTCCGGGTCGCTCAAGCCATGCAAGGCAAAAAACGCGGCCGCCGCGTCGCTGCTGAAACCGTTCGGGCCCTGGCTGCCGATGCGTGCCAGGCCGAAATCGGTGGCGCTGATCCACAAGCGCACCTGCCAGCGCTCGCACAGCCAGTGCGCCAGGCCAATATGGTCCGGGTGCATGTGGGTCACGATCACGCGCAGGATCGGCAGACTGTCGAGTTCGTTGGCAAAGACCTGCTCCCATTGCGCCTTGGCCGGCTCGGAGCTGATGCAGCAGTCGACCACGCTCCAGCCCGGCTGGCCGTCGATTTCATCGCGCAAGAGCCAGAGGTTGATGTGATTGAGCGCAAACGGCAAGCCCATACGCAGCCACTTCACGCCCGGCGCCACCGTGACAGCCGTGCCGGGCGTGGGCAGGGTGTGGCCCAGCGGGTAGTGCAATTGCTGTTCGAGTTTATCGGCGTGTGGATTTGTGCCGGGGGGTTCAGGTGGTTTCAAGCGGGCTCCAGATTTGCGACATAATTGACGTTTACGTAAACGTCAATCAAGGTCGGCATTGTAGGGGCGCGCGCCCACGGATGCTGTCACCCCGGTTGATCACCATTCAAGCTTTATGGCACTCACTTACAACATCAGCGACCTGGCCAAGGAATTTGACCTGACCACGCGGGCGATGCGCTTTTATGAGGACATGGGCCTGTTGCAACCCGAGCGCACCGGCCCAGGTGGGCGTTCGCGGGTCTACAGCGGGCGTGACCGCACCCGCCTGAAGCTCACCTTGCGCGCCAAGCGGCTGGGTTTCAGCCTGAGCGAGGCCAAGGAAATCATTGACATGTACGACAGCCCGCGCGATACCGGCGCGCAGCTGCAGAAATTCCTGCTGGTGCTGGCCGAACACCAGAAACAGCTCGAAGCCCAGATGACCGATCTGCAGGCCAACCTGGATGAGCTCAAGGAGCACCAGCGCGAGGCCCGCGCCCTGCTGGCCGCCAGCAGCAAGAAACCAGCGGCCAGCCGCAGCGCCGCCAAACCATCAACTCAACCCAACGGAGACAAAAATGAACCTGCCCGGACTTAACTTTCAACTCGGTGAAGACGTTGATGCGCTGCGCGACACCGTGTACGAATTTGCGCAACGCGAGATCGCGCCGCGCGCCGCCGCCATTGACAAAAATGACCAGTTCCCGATGGACCTGTGGCGCAAGATGGGCGACCTGGGCCTGCTGGGCATCACCGTCGGCGAGGAGTACGGTGGCGCCAACATGGGCTACCTGGCGCATATGGTGGCGATGGAAGAGATCTCCCGCGCCTCGGCCTCGGTGGCCTTGAGCTACGGTGCCCACAGCAACCTGTGCGTGAACCAGATCAAGCGCAACGGCAGCCTGGAGCAGCGGCAAAAATACCTGCCCAAGCTGATCTCGGGTGAGCATGTCGGCGCCTTGGCCATGAGCGAATCCGGCGCGGGCAGCGATGTGCTGGGCATGACGCTCAAAGCCGAAGACAAGGGCGGCTTTTACCTGCTCAACGGCAGCAAGATGTGGATCACCAACGGCCCGGACGCCGACACGCTGGTGGTGTATGCCAAGAGCGACCCCGAGCTGGGCGCGCGTGGCGTCTCCGCCTTTTTGATCGAGAAGGGCATGCCCGGCTTCTCGGTCGCGCAAAAGCTCGACAAACTGGGCATGCGCGGCAGTCATACCGGTGAACTGGTGTTCAACAATGTGGAGGTGCCAGCGCAGAACATCCTGGGCGGCCTCAACAACGGCGCCAAGGTGCTGATGAGCGGGCTGGACTACGAGCGCGCCGTGCTCACCGGCGGGCCGCTTGGCATCATGCAGGCGGTGATGGACAACGTGATGCCCTACATCCACGACCGCAAGCAGTTCGGCCAGAGCATTGGCGAGTTCCAGCTGATCCAGGGCAAGGTGGCTGACCTGTACACCGTGCTGCAGGCCGGGCGCGCGTTTGCCTACACCGTGGCCAAGAACCTGGACCTGCTCGGAGCAGAGCATGTGCGCCAGGTGCGCAAGGACTGCGCGTCGGTCATTTTGTGGACGGCTGAAAAAGCCACCTGGATGGCGGGTGAGGGCGTGCAGATATTTGGCGGCAACGGTTACATCAATGAGTACCCGCTGGGGCGCCTGTGGCGCGACGCCAAGCTGTACGAGATTGGTGCGGGCACCAGTGAGATTCGCCGCATGTTGATCGGGAGAGAGCTGTTTGCGCAGACTTCTTGACTAAGATCGACCCATGAACACCTCCCTGCAAGACCTCTTCGCCCACAACCGCGCCTGGGCCGCGCAAATGGCACTGGAGCGGCCGGGCTTTTTTACCAAGCTGCAAAGTCAGCAGAATCCCAAATACATGTGGATTGGCTGCTCCGACAGCCGGGTGCCGGCCAACCAGATCACCGGGCTGGCACCGGGCGAGGTGTTTGTGCACCGCAATGTCGCCAATGTGGTGGTGCATTCTGACCTGAACGCCTTGTCCACCATCCAGTTTGCGGTGGAACGCCTGAAGGTGGAACATGTGCTGGTGGTGGGCCACTATGGTTGCTCGGGTGTGCTCGCAGCGCTGCAGGGTGCGCGTATCGGCTTGGCGGACAACTGGCTGCGCCATATTCAGGATGTGCGTGACCGGCACCAGGCGCTGCTGGCGGATTTGCCAGAGCATGCGCGTTATGACGCGCTGGTGGAGTTGAATGTGATCGAGCAGGTGGTTAACGTGGCGCAAAGCACGGTGCTGCAAGACGCCTGGGGCTCGGGGCAGAACGTGACCCTGCATGGCTGGGCCTATGGCGTGCACGATGGTCTGTTGCAGGACCTGCACATGAGCGTGTTGAGCCCGGATGAGCTGGCGCTGCGTTATCAGGCGGCCGTGGCCCGCGTCGGCGCCGCCTTTCGCAGTCCTTTGAATTTGTAAGAAAATGGCCTCTAGCCCCCGTATTTACTGTTTAAGTAGCTACTGAATATATAGCTGACATGTTTCCTACCCGGCTTGATTCCTCGCTGGCTTACGACATTGCCAAGGCCATGATGGATGGCTTTAACCGCCATTACCGCCTGTTCAGAACCGAGTCGGCGCGCGCCAAGCACCGCTTCGAGACGGCCGACTGGCATGGCCAGCAGCGCGCCCAGCGGGACCGGATCGAGTTTTATGACCTGCGGGTGCGTGAATGTTTTATGCGCCTGGCGCGCGAGTTCAAGGCGGACGAACAGCCCATGGAGGTGTGGCAGCAGGTCAAGCTGCATTACATCGGCCTGCTGGTGGACCACCACCAGCCCGAGCTGGCCGAGACTTTCTTCAATTCGGTGACGACCAAAATCCTGCACCACAGCTATTTCCAGAACGACTTTATCTTTGTGCGCCCGGCGGTGAGTACCGAGTACATCGAAAACGACGAGTCCGAGACCAGCCCGACCTACCGTTCCTACTACCCCACGCACGACAGCCTGGCCGAGGTGCTGGTGCAGATGGTGCTGGACTTTGATTTGCGCTGCCCGTTTGCCGACTTGGACAGCGACGCCGCGCGGGTGCAGGCGGCCATGGTCGAGCAACTGGGCGAGGTCAAGCTGCGCGCCAATTTTCAGCTTCAGGTGCTCTCCGGTCTGTTCTTTCGCAACAAGGGCTGCTACATCGTCGGCAAGCTGATCAACGGCTTTAATGAGTTTCCATTTGCCTTGCCGGTGTTGTACGGCAGGGCAGGTCAACTGGTGATTGATGCCGTCCTGTTTGGCGAGGATGATTTGCTGATGCTGTTCAGCTTTGCGCGCGCCTATTTCATGGTGGACATGGAAATACCGTCGGCCTATGTGCAGTACCTGCGCAGCATGATGCCGCGCAAGCCGCGCAACGAGATCTACAACGCCCTGGGGCTGGCCAAGCAGGGCAAGACGCTTTTTTACCGCGACTTTTTGCATCACCAGCGCCACTCCACTGACAAGTTCCGCATTGCGCCCGGCATCAAGGGCATGGTGATGCTGGTATTTGACCTGCCCTCGTTTCCTTACGTGTTCAAGGTCATCAAGGACTTTTACCCGCCGCCCAAAGACACCACGCGCGAGCAGATCAAGGCCAAGTATTTGCTGGTCAAGCAGCACGACCGGGTCGGGCGCATGGCCGACACGCTGGAATACAGCGAAGTGGGTTTTCCGCGCGCGCGCTTTGACGATGAATTGATCGCCGAGCTGGAGAAATTCGCGCCCAGCCAGCTCGAGATCAGCGACCGTGACGGCGACGGCCGCATTGAAGTCATCATCAAGCACGTCTATATTGAACGCCGCATGATTCCGCTCAACATTTACCTGCAGGAGGCGTTTGATGCCGGCGGCGCCAACCCGGACGACACCAGCCCGGCGGCGCTGCGGGCGCGTGAGCAGATCGAGCGCGGCGTCATCGAGTACGGCAACGCCCTGAAAGACCTGGTGGCGGCCAACATCTTCCCCGGCGACATGTTGTGGAAGAATTTTGGCATCACCCGCCACGGCAAGGTGGTGTTTTACGACTATGACGAGATCGAATACATCACCGACTGCAACTTCCGCAAGGTGCCGCAGGCGCGCAATGAAGAAGACGAGATGTCGGGCGAGGTCTGGTACCGGGTCGGCCCCAAGGACGTGTTCCCCGAAACCTTTGCACCTTTCTTGCTCGGCAACCCGTTTGTGCGCGAGGTGTTCATGAAGCACCACGCCGAGTTGCTGGACGCGGCTTTCTGGCAAAGCCACAAGGAGCGCATCCAGGCCGGGCACGTCTATGACGTGTTTCCGTATGACCAGGGCAAGCGCTTTCACCCGGAGATCAGCGATGCGCAAGTACCGTCATCGATCTGAATTTGCGACTGGCCTGGTGGCCGCTCACGCAGACCCCATCTGCGTCCAACCGATTTTTTAACTGAAAGGACTTGATATGAATGACTCTATCGTTATCGTCAGCGCTGCCCGCACCCCCTTGGGCAGCTTTCAGGGCGACTTTGCGGGCCTGGCGGCCCATGACCTGGGCGGCGTCGCCATTCAGGCCGCTCTTGAGCGTGCCAGCGCCAATTCCAAACTCACGCCCCAGATGGTGGATGAGCTGATCTTTGGCAACTGCCTGATGGCCGGCCAGGGCCAGGCCCCCGCGCGCCAGGCCGGCTTCAAGGGCGGCCTGCCCAAGAGCACCGGTGCCGTCACCCTGTCCAAGATGTGTGGCTCGGCCATGCGCGCCACCATGTTCGCCCACGACATGCTGCTCGCCGGCAGTGCCGACGTGCTGATGGCCGGTGGCATGGAGAGTATGACCAACGCACCCTATCTGCTGCAGAAAGCGCGCGGCGGCTACCGCATTGGCCACGACCGCATTTTTGACCACATGATGCTCGACGGCCTGGAAGACGCCTACGAGGCCGGTCGCTCGATGGGCACCTTTGGCGAAGACTGCGCCGCCAAATACGGTTTCACGCGCGCGCAACAGGACGCTTTTGCCACCACCAGCGTGCAGCGCGCACAAGCCGCCACCACCTCGGGCGCATTTGCCGCGGAAATCGCCCCGGTGACGATCAAGGGCCGTGCGGGTGACACCGTCATCTCCATCGACCAGGGCCCCGGCAAGGTCAAGCTCGACAAGATTGGCAGCCTCAAACCAGCCTTCAAGAAAGACGGCACCATCACGGCCGCCAGCAGCTCCAGCATCAACGACGGCGCCGCTGCGCTGGTGCTGATGCGCGCCTCCACCGCCGCCAAACTCGGCTGCCAGCCGCTGGCGCGCATCGTCGGCCACGCCGTGCATGCGCAAGAACCCGAATGGTTCTCGACCGCGCCCATCGGTGCCAGTCAAAAAGTGCTGGCCAAAGCCGGCTGGGCGGTCAAAGACGTGGAGCTGTGGGAAGTCAACGAAGCCTTTGCCGTGGTGCCGATGGCACTGATGCACGACCTCAAACTGAGCCATGAGATCGTCAACGTCAATGGCGGCGCCTGCGCGCTGGGCCACCCGATTGGCTGCAGCGGTGCCCGCATCATCGTGACGCTGATGTACGCGCTGCAGGCTCGCGGCCTGAAAAAAGGCGTCGCCACACTCTGCATCGGTGGCGGTGAAGGCACTGCCGTGGCGCTCGAAATGCTATAAAGTTAATAGCTGTCTGCGCAAGACGGACGGGGGCTAGCGCCCCCTTTTTTTACAAATTTGACGAACGATTGAGAGCCTGACCCATGTTGCTAACCCAAGACCAGGAAATGATCCGCGACGCGGTGCGCGCCTTTGCCCAAGCCGAACTCTGGCCCAACGCCGCCCAGTGGGACAAGGAGCACACTTTTCCCAAGGAGGCGCACCAGGGGCTGGCCGCGCTGGGCGCCTACGGCATTTGCGTGCCGGAAGAACTGGGCGGCGCCAACATGGACTACCTGACGGTGGCGCTGGTGCTGGAGGAAATCGCCGCCGGTGACGGTGGCACCAGCACCGCGATCAGCGTCACCAACTGTCCGGTCAACGCCATCCTGATGCGCTACGGCAATACCGCGCAGAAGAGGCAATGGCTGACGCCGCTCGCGCAAGGCCAGTTGCTGGGTGCGTTTTGCCTGACCGAACCGCATGTGGGCTCGGACGCGTCCGGCCTGCGCACCACGGCCACGCGCGAAGGTGATGCTTATGTCATCAACGGCGTCAAGCAGTTCATCACCAGCGGCCAGAACGGCGACGTGGCCATCGTCATTGCCGTCACCGACAAGGGCGCGGGCAAGAAGGGCATGAGTGCCTTCATCGTGCCGACCAACGCACCCGGCTACGTGGTGGCCCGGCTGGAAGACAAGCTCGGCCAGCACAGCAGCGACACGGCACAGATCAACTTTGACAACTGCCGCATTCCTGCAGAGAACCTGATTGGACTGGAGGGCGAGGGCTACAAGATTGCCTTGGGCGCCCTGGAGGGTGGGCGCATCGGCATTGCCGCGCAGAGCGTGGGCATGGCGCGCAGCGCGTTTGAGGTGGCGCTGGCCTACGCCAAAGAGCGGCAAAGCTTTGGTACCGCCATCTTCAACCACCAGGCGGTCGGTTTCCGCCTGGCCGAGTGCGCCACGCAGATCGAGGCGGCGCGCCAGCTCATCTGGCATGCAGCCGCCTTGCGCGACGCCGGCCGCCCGTGCCTGAAAGAAGCCGCCATGGCCAAGCTGTTTGCCAGCGAAATGGCCGAGCAGGTCTGCAGCGCCGCCATCCAGACCCTGGGCGGCTACGGCTATGTCAGCGACTTTCCCGTCGAGCGCATCTACCGCGACGTGCGCGTGTGCCAGATTTATGAAGGCACGTCGGACGTGCAGAAGATCATCATTCAAAGAGCACTTTCCTGAGACTTTGCGGGACAGACCGCCGTTACGCGAAGCGAACAAGCTCTGTCCCCAACATTTCAAGGGTGTTTTTGCGGGACAGACCGCCGTTACGCGAAGCGAACAAGCTCTGTCCCCAACATTTCAAGGGTGTTTTTGCGGGACAGACCGCCGTTACGCGAAGCGAACAAGCTCTGTCCTCAACATTTCAAGGGTGTTTTTGCGGGACAGCCCGCCGTTACGCGAAGTCAACAAGCTCTGTCCTCAATATTTCAGGGGCGTTTTTGCGGGACAGCCCGCAGCATGGCTGCGCGCGCCAGCCCTGTCCTCAACGGATTGTCCCAGTCAGCGATGCCGAAGGCGTGCCAACTCCTGTCGAGTTCTTTTACATTTCTTTTCAATTAAATTCGATGCCGTCACAATATCTTTTTAAATCAATCACTTAGAAGTGCGGCTCGATTTTTGCGTGGGTTCGACGGCGCCTGGGAATTCAGGGGCTCGAATGACTCAATAAACGCAAAAGGAGATTTGAATGATGAAGACACCAGCGTCAGCCAGACTCAGTCGTCTCGCTGCCATCCTGGGCGCCGTTTGTGGTGGCGCCCTTATGTCGTCGGCTCATGCCAATGAGTTGTATTTTCAAATGAATCCGAACCTCTCCAGTGCTGGCGTTCGTGAAGCCTTCATTTTTGGTGCGGCCAATGCCACCGGCACGCTCACCAGCACGGACGGCGTTGTCAATACTGCGTTTAACTTGGGCGCCCAGGGATTTTCAGTACTCACCGTGCCGCAGTCCTATGAACTCGCCAGCGATACGATCCAGAACAATGGTTTCAAGATCCAGTCCAGCAGCAACGTCAGTGGCTACTTCCTGAATCGGGCGCCTCAAACGACCGACATGACTTACTTGATCGACGGCAGCAAGCTCGGCACCAGTTATGTGGTGGCGGCTTACAGCGGCGCTGGCAGTGAACAAGTATCTGCTCAGGCAACGCAAAACAATACCACCGTGACCATCAATGCCGCCGGTGGTGGTTCCGTCACGAAAGTGCTCAACGCGGGTCAGACCTACATGATTTCCAGTGGCAGCGCCTTGACGGGTTCAACTGTCACAGCGGACAAGCCGATCGCGGTGTTCTCGGGTAATGCGTGCGCCAATATTCCGGTTGGCAATACCTACTGCGATCACATTGTTGAGCAAATGCCCAGCATCGCCCAACTGTCCAAAACATATTACGTCGCACCGACGCCGAGAACCGGGGTCAACGGTGACGTCGTGCGCATTGTTGCGTCGGCGGATGCCACGCAGGTCAAGGTGGACGGCGTGGTGTTGGCCACCCTCAACGCCGGCCAGTTCTCCGAAATTCGGGTTCCTGTCGGCAAAACGATCACGGCCGACAAGCCGATTCTGGTCGCCCAGTACCTGATCGGACAAACCGAGGCGAATGCCAACACCGATCCGGCGATGACGATCGTGCCTGGGGCAGATCAGTGGCTCAAGAGTTATGTATTCGCGACACCCTCCGGCACCGCGGATTTTCCGACCGACTACATCAGCCTGATTCTGGCCACTTCGGATGTCGCCTCTCTGAGGCTTGATGGGGCCGCCATTGCCGATCCATTTACCGCACTTGGCGGGGGCTTCAGTTTTGCGAACGTTGATGTATCAAGCAAGAGTGGCCCGTTCTCGATCACAGCCGGCAACCCGTTCCAGTTGTTGTTGAGTGGTTACGACGCTTATGACACTTACTTCACCTACGGCGGTGCGGTATTCTCCCCGGGCGCTTCTGAACCGCCACCAGTTCCCAATGGCGTACCGGAACCCGGTAGTCTTGCGCTTTTAGGGCTGGGTCTCGCCGCACTTGCAGGCTTGCGGCGCCAAAAGTCGGCCTGAATCCTCCCTGAGACTGCCGCCTGCGCGCCGCCCTTAGTGGCCCCAGCCGCGGCGGCGAGTCTTTCAGGTGCCGGGCGATCAGGTCACCCACGGCGCCACCGCTCTGTACATGACACTGCCACCCTGCGCATCCGCGCGGTGGCCTCTATCCATCGCTTCGGCCTGGCGCCTGAACGCGCCCTGTGTAAACTCGCCACACGGTTGGTGTCAACCGTGATCGCGCACTCAAACCCCACGTTTGCACAACTCATTTACGAGCGGACCCCAAGAGGCAGCGGGCACCTTGAATGTCCGGGTGAACAACAAGGAGCGCACCATGGCAATTACCAAAGGATTTCGGGCCCTCGTCGATGAGGCCATGGCCCAGGTCACCACCTACAGCGTGGCGCAGGTAAAGGCGCGGCTGACTGACGCCAACACGCAAATGGTCGACATCCGCGACGTCCGAGAGTTGGCCGAGGGCACGGTGCCGGGGGCTTTTCATGCGCCGCGTGGCATGCTGGAGTTCTGGGTCGATCCGGCTTCGCCCTATCACAAGCCTGTGTTTGCCGATGAGACCAAAGAGTTCATCCTGTTTTGCGGCGCCGGCTGGCGCAGTGCCCTGGCGGCCAAGACGCTGCAGGACATGGGCATGAGCAACGTGGCCCATATGGATGGCGGTTGGGCCGAGTGGGTGAAGCAGGGCGCGCCGACGGAAACGCTGGAACAGCACAAAGCTCGCCGATTGGCCAAGGCCTGAGCCTCGCTATCTATAACAAATTGACCTCTAGCCCCCGTGTAATAAGCGCTAGTAGCTATTAACTACATAGCATAATCAGCTGGGTGCCTTGTCCGGATACCGGGGCTGCCTGTTATTTGGGCGTTGTGACGCAGCCCGCACCGGCTGTGGCTTTGGCGCCTTTTCAGCCGCTTCGTCCACAAAGTTGTCCACAGAAGTTGTGCATCAATGGCGAGCGGTTTTGGCCGCTTCTTTGGCACTGTCGGGGCGGCGTCTTTTAAGAAATATTTATTTTTTTCAAGTTCTTTTGCTTGTCAAATTGCGTATTTTTCTGCTAGGCGCCTGCACCTTCTGGACCCGAAAATTGGGACTTATACCAGCCGCCTGTTTATTGGGCACCGTGTTGCAGCCCGCGCCCAGTAAGGGTTTGCCGGGTTGTCCCTGAACTGCTACACAAAGTTATCCACAAAATTTGTGGAGCAAATAACACTTGCGGTCCCGGCCCTGCGCCCGTTTTCGCGGCCGGCCTGCCGGACCGGGTCTTGCCGGGCGCGCCCGTGCTGGCTTCGCGCGCCGGGCCCCAGGCTCGGCCTCTCAAGTTATCCACAAAATTAATAGCGAAGAATCCGCACCGGGCGGCGCTTAAGTCCGTGCCGGCGGCCCTGAACGCCGAAACGCCGCTGGCGACATGCCAGTCCAGCCGCGAAAAGCCCGGATGAAACTTTTCTCGTTCTGAAACCCGGCGCCTTGCGCCACTTGCTTGATCGGGCGCGAGGTGCGCAGCAACAGCGCCAGCGCGCGGCTTTGACGCACCTCGTCTTTGAGGGCTTGCAGCGAGGCCCCTTCGTCCTTGAGCTGGCGGTGCAGGGTGCGCGGCGAGAGCTTGAGCAGCGCGGCCAAATCGTCCGCGTTGTGGCTTTGGTCCGGCTGCGTCAGCAGGGCCTGGCGCACGCGTTGCACCAGCAGGCGGTCGCGCCGGTATTGCAGCACCGTCAAGGGCAGCGCACGCTGCAGCATCTGCTGCAGGGCCGCCTCGTCGCGACGCAGCGGCAGGGCCAGGTAGCGCGCATCGAAGCGGATCGCCGCGGGCGCCGTGTTGAAGACGCTCGGGCCGGAGAACAACACCCCATAGACGTCCTGGTGCCGGGGTGCGGCAAACGGAAACTGCGCGCCCTGCAAGGGGATGCGCGAGTCGATCAGCCAGCAGGCCAGACCATGGATGTTGCGCAACACCGAGACCAGGCAGAACTCGCGCAAGTCGCCCAAGGACCGGTGCTCGGTGATGCACAAAGTGGCGGTGTCGCCCGCCACCGTCAATTGCAGGGTGATGTCATCGGCAATCAGCCCGTGGTGGCGGCACCAGCGCTGCAAGGCCAGGCCCAGGCTGGGGGCGCTGATGCTGGCGCGTGCCAGCATGCCGTAGCTGCCCCACGGCAGGCGGCGGCTGAACCAGCCCAGGGCCTCGTCGTCGAGCTCCTGCATGGCGGCACCCGAGATGCGCTCCATTTGGGCCGCGCTGATGCGGGCCGCCGGGTCCGCCAGGTCGGCTGGCGCAATATGTGCCAGCGCCAGCGCCTTGGCTGGGTCTTTGTGCTGGTCCGCGTAAGCCTGCACAATGGCCTTGACAAATGCAATGGGAGTCAGGGCCGGACCGGCGGTCAGGCTGACGCCGGCGAGTGCGGGATGGAGCGGGCGGGACGGCATGGGCTGGAGTATGTGATGTTATGGCACGATTTGCAACCTGGGTGGCACACATGGATGGCTTCGGACCGCTATGCTTGTCACTGCGATGGCTATCCGGGCTTGTGCCCACTTGGGGGAATTACCATGACACCAAAACCTGCGGACACTTTGCGTGCGCCCGCCTTGACCTGCAGCCTGTCCAGCGGCGCGACCGATGTGCCCTTGATCGAGCAAACGCTGGGCGACTTCTTTGACGCCATCGTGGCGCGCCAGCCCGAGCACGAAGCGCTGGTCAGCGCGCACCAGCACCAGCGCTACAGCTACCGCGCGCTGCAAACAGCGAGTAATCAACTGGCCAGTGCCTTGCTGGGCCTGGGCTTGAAGCCGGGCGAGCGCGTCGGGATCTGGTCGCATAACAACGCGCAGTGGCTGCTGATGCAACTGGCCACCGCCAAGGTGGGTTTGATTCTGGTCAACATCAACCCGGCCTACCGCGTGGCCGAGCTGGGCTATGCCCTGAACAAGGTGGCGTGCAAGGTGTTGGTGACCATGGCCCGCTTCAAGACCAGTGACTACCTGGGCATGCTGCGTGAATTGGCACCTGAGTTGGACACGGCGCAGCCGGGCGCCTTGCAGGCGGCCCGCCTGCCGCATTTGCGCACGGTGGTGTGGCTCGATGAGCCGGGCCAGGCCGACGAAGCGCCGGGTTTGCTGCGCTTCTCGACGTTGCTGGCTTCGGGGGACGCGGCCGACCCGCGGCTGGAAACCATTGCCAGCACGCTGCGCGCCAGCGACCCGATCAACATCCAATTCACCAGCGGCACCACCGGCTTCCCCAAGGGCGCCACACTGACGCACCGCAATATTCTGAACAACGGCTTCTTCATCGGTGAAGCCATGAAGCTCACCTCCAAGGATCGCCTGTGTATTCCGGTTCCGCTTTACCACTGCTTTGGCATGGTGCTGGGCAACCTGGCCTGCCTCACGCACGGCGCGACCATTGTTTATCCGAGTGATGGTTTCGATGCGCTGGCCGTGCTGCAAACCGTGCAGGACGAAAAATGCACCGGCCTGCACGGCGTGCCCACCATGTTCATCGCCGAGCTGGACCACCCGCGCTTTGCCGAGTTCGACCTGACCAGCCTGCGCACCGGCATCATGGCCGGCTCGCCGTGTCCGATCGAGGTCATGAAGCGGGTGATGCGCGACATGCACATGCTGGAAGTCACCATTGCCTACGGCATGACCGAAACCAGCCCGGTCAGTTGCCAGAGCAGCACCACGACGCCGCTGGAAAAACGGGTGGCCACCGTCGGCCTGGTGCAGCCCCATTTGCAGGTCAAGGTGATTGATCCGGTCAGTGGAGAAACAGTGGCGCCGGGCGTGTCAGGCGAGCTGTGCACGCGCGGTTACTCGGTCATGCACGGCTACTGGGAAGACCCGGTCCGCACCGCCGAGGCGATTGACGAGCAGGGCTGGATGCACACCGGCGACCTGGCGACCATGGACATTGAGGGCTATGTCAACATCGTCGGGCGCATCAAGGACATGGTGATCCGCGGCGGTGAAAATATCTACCCGCGCGAGATTGAAGAGTTTCTCTATCGCCACCCCCAGATTCAGGACGTGCAGGTGGTGGGCATCCCGGACCCCAAATATGGTGAGGAGCTGTGCGCCTGGATCATCGCCAAGCCGGGCCAGACCCTGAGCGAGATTGAAGTCAAAGCCTTCTGCAAGGGCCAGATTGCGCACTACAAGGTGCCCCGCTACATTCGCTTTGTGAGCGGGTTCCCGATGACCGTGACCGGCAAGATCCAGAAGTTCAAAATTCGGGATGACATGAAGCAGCAGCTTGGACTGCAAGAAGACAAAACGGCCTGAAAGAAGTTCTATGCCCACCCTCGACACCAAACTCAATGCCCGCTCCGCGGATTTCCAGGCCAACGCCAAAGCCATGCGCGCGCTGGTGGATGACCTCAACACGCAGACCGCCCGCGCCGCTTTGGGCGGCGGCGAAGTGGCTCGCGCCCGGCACACCGGGCGCGGCAAGCTGCTGCCGCGGGACCGGGTGCAAATGCTGCTGGACCCCGGCACGCCGTTTCTGGAGCTGTCACCGCTGGCTGCCATGGGCATGTACCCGGACCGCGACGGCACCGACAGTGCGCCCAGCGCCGGTGTCATTTGCGGCATTGGCCGCATCGAAGGTGTGGACTGCATGATTGTGTGCAACGACGCCACGGTCAAAGGCGGCACCTATTACCCGATGACGGTCAAAAAGCATTTGCGGGCGCAGGAGATTGCGCAGCAAAACCGCCTGCCCTGTGTCTATCTGGTGGATTCGGGCGGCGCCAATCTGCCCAACCAGGACGAGGTGTTTCCGGACCGCGACCACTTTGGCCGCATCTTCTTCAACCAGGCGACCATGAGCGCGCAGGGCATTGCGCAAATCGCGGTGGTGATGGGCAGTTGCACCGCAGGCGGCGCCTACGTGCCGGCCATGAGCGACGAGGCCATCATCGTCAAGAACCAGGGCACCATCTTTCTGGGCGGCCCGCCGCTGGTGAAGGCCGCCACCGGCGAGGTGGTCAGCGCTGAAGACCTGGGCGGAGGCGACGTGCACACGCGCCTGTCGGGCGTGGCAGATCACCTGGCGCAAAACGACCTGCACGCGCTGGCGCTGGCGCGCCAAGCGGTTGCCCATTTGAACCAAATCAAGCCTCCAGCCACCGCGTTACTTGGGTCGGTAGCTCCTAAATTGGCAGCAGAAGAGTTGTACGGCGTGATTCCCACCGACACGCGCAAGCCGTTTGATGTGCGCGAAATCATCGCCCGCATCGTCGATGGCTCCGAGTTCCACGAGTTCAAGCCACGTTATGGCAGCACGCTGGTCACGGGCTTTGCCCACATTGAAGGTATGCCGGTCGGCATCATCGCCAACAACGGCATCTTGTTCAGCGAGTCGGCCTTGAAAGGCACGCACTTCATCGAGCTGTGCTGCCAGCGCAAGATTCCGCTGGTGTTTTTGCAGAACATCACCGGCTTCATGGTCGGGCGCAAGTACGAGAACGAAGGCATTGCGCGCAACGGCGCCAAGATGGTGACCGCCGTCGCCACGGCCGCGGTGCCGAAGTTCACCATCATCATTGGCGGCAGTTTTGGCGCCGGCAACTACGGCATGTGTGGGCGCGCCTTCAGCCCGCGCTTTTTGTGGATGTGGCCGAACGCGCGCATCTCGGTCATGGGCGGCGAGCAGGCGGCCAGCGTGCTGGCGACCGTCAAGCGCGACGGCATCGAACTCAAGGGCGGGGCCTGGAGCCTGGAGGAAGAAGAAGCCTTCAAGGCGCCGATTCGTCGCCAATACGAGAGCCAGGGCCACCCCTATTTCGCCACCGCCCGCCTGTGGGACGACGGCATCATCGATCCTGTGGACACCCGCCGTGTGCTGGCGCTGGGCCTGAGCGCTGCGCGCAATGCCCCGATTGAAGACACCCGGTTCGGCATCTTCCGCATGTAGTGGCTGCACCGCGAAACCGATTTTTTTATGTGATGAAAACCTTGCGAGGCTGACCGCTATGGCAACACTGAACATTCAACCCGGCCCGGTGGCGCAGGTCACATTGAGCCGCCCCGAGGTCCGCAACGCCTTCAACGACGAGGTGATCGCCGAGCTCACGCAGGCGTTCACTGAACTGGGACACAACAAGGAAGTGCGCGCCATCGTGCTGGCAGCTTCAGGGCCGGCCTTCTGTGCCGGTGCGGACCTCAACTGGATGCGCCGTATGGCCGACTACACATACGCTGAAAACCTGGCGGATGCGGCCCAGTTGGCCGAGATGCTGCGTGTGATCTACACCTGCCCCAAGCCCACGGTGGCGCGCATTCAGGGCGACGTTTATGCCGGCGGCATGGGCCTGGTGGCGGCGTGTGACATGGCGGTCAGTGTGGACACGGCCAACTACTGCCTGAGCGAGGTCAAGCTGGGTTTGTACCCGGCCACCATCAGCCCGTATGTGATTCGCGCCATGGGCGCGCGCGCGGCGCACCGCTACTTTTTGACCGCCGAGCGTTTTGACGCGGTGGAGGCCTTGCGCATCGGTTTTGTGCACGCCGTGGTGAGCGCAGAACAACTGGATGCCAAAGTGAATGAAATGACCCAAGCGCTGCTCAGCGCCAGCCCGAATGCGGTGCAAAGGTGCAAAGCCCTGTTGCATGACGTGGCCGGCCAAGACATCGATGCGGCCTTGATTGCCCAAACCGTCGAAGGCATCGCCACCATTCGCGCCAGTGCCGAGGGCAAAGAGGGCGTGCAGTCCTTTCTGCAAAAACGCAAACCCGCGTGGCTGTCCTGAATTTTCAAGAGAGAAGAAAGATATGTTTAACAAAATTCTGATTGCCAACCGGGGCGAGATCGCCTGCCGCGTCGCCGCCACCGCGCGTCGCATGGCCATCAAAACAGTGGCGGTCTATTCCGATGCCGATGCCAACGCCAAACACGTCAGCGTGTGTGACGAGGCCGTCTATATCGGGGGCAGCGCGCCCAAAGACAGCTACCTGCGCTGGCAAAACATCATTGCGGCAGCCCAGGCTACCGGGGCGCAAGCCATCCACCCCGGCTACGGTTTCTTGAGTGAAAACGAAGAGTTTGCGCGCGCCTGTCTTGATGCCGGCCTGGTGTTTATTGGCCCGCCGTCGTCCGCCATTTTGGCCATGGGGCTCAAAGCCGAGTCCAAGCGCCTGATGGGCCTGGCCGGGGTGCCGCTGGTGCCCGGCTACCACGGCGCCGACCAGGACCCGGCTTTGCTGCAGCGCGAGGCCGACGCCATCGGTTACCCGGTGCTGATCAAGGCCAGTGCCGGCGGCGGCGGCAAGGGCATGCGGGTGGTGGCCAACGCGGCGGACTTTGCATCGGCGCTGGCCTCCTGCCGGCGCGAGGCCATCAACAGCTTTGGCAATGACGCGGTGCTGATCGAAAAATACGTGCAGCGCCCGCGCCACATCGAGATTCAGGTGTTTGGCGACACGCTGGGCAACTATGTGTACTTGTTTGAGCGCGACTGCTCGGTGCAGCGCCGCCATCAAAAGGTGCTGGAAGAAGCGCCCGCGCCGGGCATGACACCCGCGCTGCGCCAACAGATGGGCGAGGCGGCCGTGGCTGCGGCGCAGGCCGTGAACTATGTGGGGGCTGGCACGGTGGAGTTCATCGTGGAGCAGCGCCCGGACGGTTCCATGGATTTTTTCTTCATGGAAATGAACACGCGCCTGCAGGTGGAGCATCCCGTGACCGAAGCCATCACCGGCCAGGACCTGGTGGAGTGGCAGCTGCGGGTGGCCGCCGGCGAGGCGCTGCCGCTGCGCCAGGACCAGCTCAAGATCACCGGCCACGCGATCGAAGCCCGCATTTGCGCGGAAAACCCGGACAACAACTTCATGCCCGCCACCGGCACCCTGCAGGTGTATGGGCTGCCCGCATGCGTCACGTTTGAGCGCAGCAATGGCGGCGTGCGCGTGGACTCCGGCGTGCGCGAAGGTGATGCCATCAGCCCGTTCTACGACTCCATGCTGGCCAAGCTGATCGTGCATGGCGACAGCCGGGAACAGGCGCTCTCCAGGCTGGACACCGCGCTGGCCCAGACCCACATCGTCGGGCTCAACACCAATGTGCAGTTCTTGCGCCATGTGGTGCAAAGCCGCTCCTTTGTGCAGGCGGACCTGGACACCGGGCTGATTCCCCGTGAAGAGGCCGTGTTGTTCAAGCAGGAAAAAGTCGGTTTGAGCCTGGCCGTGGCCAGTGTGATTGCGCATACCTTGCAGCAGGAACGCTGCGCCCAGGCGCAACTGGCCGAGCGCGCGGGCTGGCTCGACCCCTGGGCCCGGCGTGACGGCTGGCGCTCGCACGGACCGAGCACGCGCCGCTTCGACTACGCGTTTCAGGGCCAGGTGCATATCGTGCAGCTGACGACCTTGCACGACGGTGCCTTGCAACTGGCGGTGGCGGGTGAGGTCGGCGGGTTTTCGTTTGTGCCGTTGACGCAAGGCATCGATGTGCGCTTTGCGGCCCGGCGCCAGATTGTCAGTGTCTATAGAAAAGACGCTGTAGCCCACGTATTTACTGCACAAGGAGCTACAGAAATAATAGCAATTGACGCCCTGGCGCACGCTGGCGACAGCCAGGTGGAAGGCGGGCGCCTGACGGCGCCGATGCCGGGCAAGGTGGTGTCGTTTGCCGTCAAGGCCGGTGACAAGGTCAGCAAGGGCCAGCCGCTGGCGGTGATGGACGCCATGAAGATGGAGCACACCATTGCCGCCCCGATGGACGGCGTGGTCGCCGAACTGCTCTACGCGCCCGGCGACCAAGTGGTGGAAGGGGCCGAGCTGCTCAAGCTGGTGGCGCAGTAATAATCGGGCCATCATGAAAATCAGTTTCTGCTGCACCGGCACCGAACCCACACCCTGGCTGGCGGGTCTGCGCGCGGCCCTGCCGCAGGCTCAGGTCGAGCTTTGGCAGCCCGGCGCAGCGCCGGCCGATTACGCCGTCGTCTGGGCACCGCCGCAACAGTTCTTTGACCAGCAGCCGCAACTCAAAGGCGTGTTTGCCATCGGCGCTGGCGTTGATGCCTTGCTGAGGCTGCGCCTGCCGCCCCAGGCCACCGTGGTGCGACTGGACGACGCGGGCATGGCGGTGCAGATGGCCGAGTACGTCTGTCACGCCGTCATTCGCCACTTTCGCGAGCTGGACGTTTATGCGGCCGACATCAGCCACGGTCAGTGGACGTTTCACAAGCCACGCCACCGGGCCGACTTCCCCGTCGGCGTCATGGGCCTGGGCGTGCTGGGGCAGCGCGTGGCGCAGGCACTCACCCAGTTTGAGTTCCCCGTGAACGGCTGGAGCCGCTCGCCCAAGGTGATGCCAGGTGTGCGTGGTTTCAACGGCAGGGCGCAGCTGGACGCGTTCCTGGCATCCAGCCGCATTCTGGTGAACCTGCTGCCGCTCACCTTCGACACCCAAGGCATCCTGAATCGCGACACCTTGAGCCGCCTGCAACCCAGTGGCTACGTTATCAATGTGGCGCGCGGCGCGCATCTGGTGGACGACGATTTGCTGGCCTTGCTTGACAGCGGCCACTTGGCCGGTGCTACGCTGGACGTGTTTCGCACCGAGCCCTTGCCCCTGAAGCACCCGTTTTGGCAGCACCCCAAGATCACCATCACGCCGCACACCTCAGCGCGCACCCTGCGCGAGACCAGTATTGCGCAGATCGCGGGCAAGCTGGAGGCGCTCGAGCGCGGTGAGACGGTCGTGGGACGGGTTGATTTGGAACGGGGCTATTGAGTGGGGCGTCGCCCCAATGTCGATTGGGTCAATCAAACATCCTTCTTCGCCCCGCAGCCGTCGCTACGGCGCCACAAAAGCTCATTTTTGCCACCGTAGCGCTTATCATCGGCGCCCGTCAGAGACGGCCTCTTCGCTGCCCGCGCGAAATTCCGGTCGCGCACATCTGCAACCCGATCTACCAGTCCTTCAGTCCAAATAATGCACCACTCGACGCCGATTCACTTCTATTCAGACAGCGCCAAAGCGGACATCCCGCAATCGGACGTCAACCCCATCGTAGGCGGCCGGGTCGAGCTGCAATTGCTGACCACCCTCAAATGCAACCTGAAGTGCAGCTATTGCTCATTGGGCGTGGGCGAGGTGTTGGGCTCCCAGGTTCATGTGGAGTACGACATTGAGCAACTCTGTGCCTTCGTCGACAAGCATCTGTTGGGCAAGGAAGTCTATGTGACGTTTTACGGGGGAGAGCCCACGCTGAACAAGCCACTGATGCTGGAAGTGATGCAGCGCTTCCCGCAGTTTCGCTTTCAACTGCAGACCAACGCCACCCTGATCTCGAAACTGCCGGACGAGACCTTGAGCCGGCTGTCCAACGTGCTGGCCTCGATTGACGGCGGCGAAGCCACCACCGACGGCTACCGCGGACGTGGCATCTACCGCCAGGTGATGAAAAACCTGCGGGAAGTGCGCGCCAAAGTGGGCGGCACCATCACGGCCCGGGTGACCTGGGGCAATCCTGACACCTGTTTTGAGGAGCTGGATCAGCTGGTCGGGCAGGACACGCCGTTTGACTACCTGTACTGGCAGTTTGTGGCCGATGAGCAGTATGGCGGCGACTCGGTGGCCAAGCGCCAGTCCGTGCTGGTGCAATTGATCGACAAGTTCTTCTCGCGCACCGATGTGATCTACCCGCTGATTCCGCTGATGGGCATGGTCCGCAACAAGCTTTTCCCGACCCGCGCACAAGAACTGTATGCGGGTCGCACCCAGTGCCGCGTGTCCACGCACTTGCTCAACGTGATGCCCAATGGCGAGATTTATCCCTGCCCGGACATGATGTACGCCCCGGAAATGAAGATGGGTGATGTCAAAAGCAACTGGCTCAAAAAGAGCCCGCTGCAACCCACCTCCGCCATGCCCTGCGACGGATGCGAGGCATTTTCATGGTGCCGTGGCAATTGCATGAAGAACATGTACCTCGGCTATGTCAAGCAGGACGAGCGCTACCGCACCAACGTGGTCGAACCGATCTGCGAGTTGATCCGCTTCATGGGCCGCGAGATCGACCAACACAAGCCGCAAGCCTGGTTCGACCGGGCCACACTGCCGGTGCGCAAACAGATCATGGATTGTGAAGTCTATGAGTATGTGGAGATCATGCCCTGAGCCAGGGCCAGTCAAGAACCGACTAGGCTCAGTGACTTGCCGCCGAGGAAGACGCGGGTGATGGTGCCACCTTGCCGGCGACCGTCGTGGCCGCGTGGGCCGTTGCTGTTGCGCCGTGTTCGATGCCTCTGGCGGCAGCCTTGGCACCCCGTTCAACGCCACTGGCAGCCGCTTGTGCGCCACGCTCGACCCCATGTGCGCCTGCGGTCACGCCTTTTTTGACACCGCTGGCGGCGGCCTTCGCGCCACGCTCTACTGCCTTTCCCACCCTTTCAACGACAGACGGTGGCGTGCCCGCAGCGGGCTGAGTTGAATCAGCCGCGCCAGCTGAAGCACAACAGCAGACCGTGACGGCCAAAAGCGCAAGCCTGGTTTGAAATAGAGGGTTCATGAGTGAGAAGTTAAGTACCGATTGACCGTACCATGATACGCGCGTGAGGCTGTTATCGTGGCTCGATGCTTGTGAACCACACGGCCATGGACCCTGTGCTAGAGTGGACTTCAATCACAGGTGTCCGCCACAAGTTCCAACCCAAGACACACAGGGCCTCAACATCGCTCTCTGGTCAAGCCCAATGGCGAATTTGAAATATTGCTGCTCACCGTTGCGAGAACCAACCGCCGCGCCAGACGAAGCGCTGGTGCGGATTGAACCCGAAGTGATCGTCGTTGACGGTCACTGTGCTACCGGCACCCGGTACCTGATCAATTCCAGCGAGGCCGCAAGCACCTGAAGTTCAAATGGCCATGACGACCGAAGAAACACCCGGATTCAACGCCCGCCTGTGGCAACGCTTTGTCACCATCGCGCGTCCGTACTGGCTGTCGGATGAACGCTGGCCAGCCAGGGGCATGCTGGCCTTGCTGGTCTTGCTGCTGCTGGGGCAGACCGCCTTCAGCGTGCTGTTCAACCAGGAAACGGGTGAATTCACCTCGGCCCTGGCCGCGCGCGACACCGATCGCTTCTGGGCCTCGATCTGGCGCTACACGGCCATCCTCGTGGCAGCGGTGCCCATCTATGCCCTGTACTACTACGTGCGCGACACGCTCGGGCTGCGCTGGCGCCGCTGGCTGACCGACAGCTTTCTGGCGCGCTATTTTCATCAGCGCGCCTATTACCGGCTCAACACCAGCGGCATCGACAACCCCGACCAGCGCATTGCCGAAGACATCAACAGCTTCACCCAGCAGTCGCTCTACTTCTCCATGATCGCGCTGGGCTCGGTGATCGACTTGGTCGCCTTCTCCAGCGTGCTGTGGACCATCTCGCAGGGGCTGGTTTACTTCCTGCTCGGCTATGCAATCTTGAGCACCGTATTCACGGGCGCAGTATTTGGCAAACGGCTCATCGGCTTGAACTTTCGCCAACTGCAGCGTGAGGCAAACTTTCGCTTCAGCCTGGTGCGGGTGCGCGAACACGCTGAGCCGATTGCCTTCCACGACGGTGAGGCGCGCGAGATGTCGGCGCTACAGCGTGTTTTCGCGGCGGCCTACGCCAACTACCAGCAAGTGCTGCGTTGGCAGTTCAAGCTCAACCTCTTCCAGTACGCCCACAGTTTCCTGACCATCGTACTGCCCACCGTGATCATTGCGAACGAGGTCCTCTCCGGGAAGCTGGAGGTCGGCCGGGCGATCCAGGCCGCTGGCGCCTTCGCTGCCATTCTGAGCGCACTGACGGTGATTGTTCAGCATTTCGAGGGTCTTAGCCGCTTTTCCGCCGGTGTTGACCGGCTGCATGCCTTCTCGGAAGCCTTGGGGGATGAGGCAGGCCAGCCCGCCAGCGCCGCCGACGATGGCACGCAGATTCACACCGTGCATGGCTTTGATCTTGCCCTTGAGCGTCTGACGGTGCTCACCCCCAACCGCGAGCACCTGCTGCTTGAGGAACTCACGCTGGCCGTCAAGCCGGGCGAAGGACTGCTGGTCGTCGGGCCCAGCGGCACGGGCAAAAGTTCGATGTTGCGGGTCATTGCCGGGCTGTGGAACACGGGCTCGGGCGAAGTAACGCGACCGGCCGGATCGGACATGTTGTTCCTGCCGCAACAGCCCTACTTGCCGCTGGGCGACCTGCGCTGCCAGCTGACCTACCCGCAAACCGAGCGCGACATCTCGGACGAAGAACTGCTGCAGTGGCTTGAGCAGGTTAATTTGCCGACGCTGGCGGAGCGCTTCGGCGGCCTGGGCGCAGAACTGGATTGGTCCCGGGTGCTGTCCGTCGGCGAGCAGCAGCGGCTGGTCTTTGCCCGGGCCTTGCTCGCCAAGCCCCGCTACCTGCTGCTCGATGAGGCCACCAGCGCGCTGGATGCGGGCAATGAGGAGCGCCTGTACGGCCAGCTGGCCGTCCTGTCCATCACACCGATCAGCGTCAGCCATCACCAGGCCATCGTGAAGCACCACCATTGGGTGCTGGAACTGCCCGGTAACGGCAGCTGGACGCTGCATGAGGCAAGAGGCTACCGTTGGGGCCCGTAAGTGATTGAGGAAATTTGAGTGCGCCAGTTGACCCAACAAAACGGGAGGAGTCCCTCCCAACCCCTAAGGTCAAAACAATGCTTCGCGTCATTTCCCCTGAACTTTTTTATTGGACGTTTTCTTTTTGAAAATCTGACTGTCTCCAATCTGCAGCGGCTGCTGATGGTGTGGCTGAAACTGCAATTCAGGTCACGTGAGCTGTTGGCGCATCTGATCCAGACCAGGTAATGGGCAAATCATGGAAAATCGGGCCAGATCCGCCTTAATTGACAAAGAGATATTTATGAACGAAGCCACTCAATTTCCGCCCCTGCCCGACCGTCTGTCCATCGACCCGCGCAGTCCCCATCACGTGGCTGCCGTATTCGAGCATGACGTGGGTATTCGATTGAATGACAAGGAGCGTTTGAATGTGGCGGAGTACTGCATCAGCGAGGGCTGGATCAAGGTTCCCGCAGGCAAGACGCTCGATCGCAAGGGCAATCCGCTGATGATCACGTTGAAGGGCAGCGTCCAAGCGTTTTATCGATGACGTGCTGTCAGGTCAAGAATAAACAGATTCCAACTTCAGAGAGTTTTCATGTCCATCCCTACACGAGTCAAATTGGTCGAAGTCGGCCCGCGTGACGGCCTGCAAAACGAGAAGCAGGACGTGCCCGCCGCGGTCAAGATTGAACTGGTGCACCGCTTACAAGCCGCCGGCCTGAAAGAAATTGAAGTCACCAGCTTTGTGTCGCCCAAATGGGTGCCGCAAATGGCTGACAACGCTGAGGTCATGGCAGGCATCAATCGCCTGCCCGGCGTGCGCTATTCGGTGTTGACGCCCAACCTCAAGGGTTTTGAAGCGGCGCTCTTGACCAAGCCGGACGAGATTGTGGTGTTTGCCTCGGCCAGCGAGGCTTTCAGCCAGAAGAACATCAACTGCAGCATTGCCGAGAGCATCGAGCGTTTTGCGCCGGTGGTGGATGCTGCGCGCGCGGCAGGCATTTATGTGCGCGGCGCCATGAGTTGCAGCGTGGGCTGCCCGTACGAGGGCGAGGTTGCGCCCGCCCGCGTGGGCTACCTGGCGGGCTTGATGCGCTCAATTGGCGTGCAGCATGTGGGCGTGGCCGACACCATTGGCGTGGGCACGCCGCTCAAGGTGCAGCGCGCCATGGAAGCCACGCTCAGGCATTTTGATCTCGATGACGTGTCAGGTCACTTCCACGACACCTACGGCCAAGCCCTGGCCAACACCTTGATCTGCCTGCAAATGGGGGTCTGGCAGTTTGACGCCTCGGTGGCGGGCTTGGGCGGTTGCCCTTATGCCAAGGGGGCCACCGGCAACGTGGCGTCCGAGGACGTGGTCTACCTGTTGCACGGCATGGGCATCGAGACCGGCATCGACCTGGACAAGTTGATCGACGCGGGTCAGTTCATCAGCGACTTCTTGGGTCGCTCAACCCAATCACGGGCTGGCAAGGCCTTGTTCAACAAACGGCCGGCTTGAAATGAACCAGATGCACAAAGTGCACGCCAAGCCTTTGTCTGCCGCTGTGCAGCGCGTGGCCGCTGCCCTGCAGGCGCAGGGGCACGCTTGCGCACCGCTGATGCTGAGTGACGCTGCGCGGACCGCGCAGCAGGCGGCCGACGCGCTCGGCGTGGTCGTTGGGCAGATTGCCAAGAGCATAATCTTCAGGCGTCTGGCCGACGACGCGGCGGTGCTGGTGGTGACGGCGGGAGATCAGCGCGTGGACGAGGCCAGGGTCGCGGCGCTGGTGGGGCCGCTGGGCCGCGCGGACGCCGCTTTCGTCAAGGCCAAAACCGGTTTTTCGATCGGCGGCGTGGCCCCGATTGCACACGCGTCAGATTCAGTGACACTGATCGACCAGACGCTTTTTCGCTTTCAAGAGATCTGGGCCGCCGCGGGTCACCCGCATGCCGTGTTCCAGCTGCGCCCACAGGATCTGGCCCGGCTGACCGGCGCGCCGGTGGTCGATGTGGTGCAGGCCTTCGCGCCCGATAGACCACAGGATGCTATTGAATTAATAGCTTCTCGTGAAGTGCTGGCGAGGGCTAAAGGTCAAAATGTACCTTCACCGTGCATCTCGGTCTGTCGCATGAGCGAAGACACCGGGCTGTGTGAAGGGTGCTTCCGCACCCTCGATGAAATCATTCAGTGGAGCGGTGTCGATGACCCGGCCAAACGCGCCATCTGGGCGCAGATTGAACTGCGGCTTGCGGCATTGAAGATCACCACCGACTAGCACGGCATGTCCATTCATCAACCCAGGCGCACCGGCACGAAGATCTTGCTGCCGTCACGCTGAATCAGCAGCGCCACCGATTTGGTGGCCTTGGCCACTATGGCGCGAACTTGGGTCACACTTTCAATCGGCGTGCCGTTCACCGCCACCAGTACGTCACCCGCTTGCACGCCCGCCAGGGCGGCAGGGCCAGCTGCATCCTCGACCAGCAAACCCTGGTTCACGCCGGCGGCGCGTTTCTCCTGCGGCTGCAAGGCACGCAGTGCCAGCCCGAGCTTGCCTTGGCCGACGCCGTCGTCTGCCTTGGCCAGCTGCTCCACCTTGGCACTGGCGTCGCCAAGCCTGGCGGTGAATTGTTCGCGCTTGCCCTGACGCCAGATTTCAAGACTGACCTTATCGCCCGGCGCTGCCGTGCCGATCAGGGCCGGCAGATCGCTGGACATGATGATCGGTTGGCCATTGACTTTCAGGATCACGTCACCGCTCTTGAGCCCCGCCTTGTCCGCCGGGCCGTCCTTGTCAACGTTGGACACCAGCGCGCCTTCGGGTTTGTCGAGATGGAAGGAATCGGCAAAAGTCTGGTTCACCTCCTGGATCACGACACCCAGGCGCGCGTGGCTGGCATGTCCGGTGGCGACTATCTGATCCTTGACCTTGCTTGCCAATTCGATCGGAATGGCAAACGACAGGCCCTGATAGCCGCCGCTTTGACTGTAAATCTGCGAGTTGATGCCAACCACCTGGCCGCGGGTATTGAACAGCGGCCCGCCTGAGTTGCCGGGATTGACGGCCACGTCAGTCTGAATGAAGGGCACGAAACTGTCGTCCGGCAGTGAGCGGCCTTTGGCGCTCACCACCCCTGCGGTCACGCTGTTCTCGAAGCCAAACGGCGATCCGATGGCAAGTACCCACTCGCCCACTTTCAGGTCGCGCGTAGTGCCCACCGTGATGGTTGGCAGGTCTTTGGCATCGATCTTGAGTACCGCGACATCGGTCTTCAGGTCAGTGCCGAGCACTTTGGCGCGGAATTCGCGGCGGTCGGTGAGTTTGACGGTGACATCTTTGGCGTCACGCACCACATGGGCGTTGGTCAGTATCACGCCATCGGGGCTGATGATGAATCCCGAGCCCTGGCCATGCATCGGCATCCGGGGCTGGCCCGGAAAGCCACCGTTGGGACCTTGAAAGCGCTTGAAGAATTCAAAGAACGGATCGTTTGGATCCATGCCGGGCATACCCGGCCTGGCGCCGTGTGGTGCGCCATCGCCGTTGTCTTCACCCGAGGTATTGATCATCCCGGTGACGCTGATGTTGACCACCGCCGCGCCGTTACGTGCCGCAATCTGGGAGAAATCCGGCAGGGCCACAACGGGGGCCGTCGCTGCTGCGCTTGCAGTGGGTGCTGTGGAAACGGCAGCCTGCGCGTGTGAAAAACTCAAGGCACCAACGCCCGCCGCACCCAGGACGCCAACTGAAACGAGTGCCAGCACCAAGCGCCGCGGGGAAAAGAGAGAGGTATTCATGAGAGGTCCTTTCAAGTCGTTGAGTAAAACCACAACCTGATTGTCAGAACCTCAACTTAGACCAAACTTAAATCATCACACGATGACACCGCTCGCGCAAACCGGGCACTGACAAGCCGCTTCTGTGGAGTCACGACACGCGGGTGAACGTGACCGTCGCGCGCAGGCCGCCCAGACTCTCAGAGCGGTCAATGGACAGCGTCGCCTGGTGCAAGTCCGCAATCGTCTTGACGATGGCGAGCCCCAGGCCGCTGCCGCTGCCCTCGGTGCCGGCGACGCGATAAAAGCGATCGAGCACACGCTGGCGATCTTCTGCGGCAATACCGGGACCACTGTCGTCAACGGTCAACAGCGTCTGCCCATCCTCGCCGCGGATCGCGAGGTTGACCGTTCCGCCCACGGGTGTGTACTTGATGGCGTTGTCGAGCAGGTTGCGCATCAGGATGCGAAGCGCTTCCTCATGCCCCATCACGATGCCGGGATCTGCCTGCGCCAGGCCGAGGTCAATCTGGCGTGCGGCCGCCGCTCCAGCCGCGTCGGCCAGCGCGAGTCGTGCCAGGGTCGTCAAGTCAATCGGAACCGCTTTGGCGCCCAGCGCGGAGTTCGATTGTTGTCGCGCCAGTACCAGCAACTGCTCAACCAGCCGCGTAGCACGGTCGATGCCCGCGTTGAGGCGGTTGATGGCGACATCACGCGTTGCGTCGTCAGCAGCACGGCGTAAGCCCTGCACTTGAAGCTTGAGCGCCGCCAGTGGTGAACGCAGCTCATGCGCGGCATCAGCCACAAAGTTATTTTGCGCATCAAAGGCCTGACGTACCCGGTGGAACAAAAGGTTCAATTCATGAACAAGAGGACGAATTTCATCGGGCAAATCATCCTCGCTCAATTCGCCCAGCTCATCGGCCTGGCGTGTCGCGATTTGCCTGCGCACCCGTGACACGGGCGCCAGCGAGGCACTGACCACCCACCAAACCACCAGCATCAACAGAGGCACCATGAGCACCATGGGACTGACCGTGCGCAGGGCCAAAGTCCCGGCCATTTCACGACGGGCCGCCATATCCTGTGCCACTTGAATCACTTGCGCGCCGGCGGCGACCGAAAACAAGCGGTAAGTGGTACCCCGCGCTTGAACGGTGGAGAACCCCAGCACGGCGCGCTGGGGCAATTCAGCCCGTGCGCTTGACTGGAACACTCGCAAACCGTCAGCGGTCCACACCTGGATCACGAAATCAAAGTTCTCTTCATCTTTGGTTTCATACGACTCATCCAGTCCGCCACCTACCGGCAAGCCGGGGCGTAGCGACATGGCCATCTGCTGCATTTGGTAATCAAAAATGACATCCGCCTCAGCCAAAGCCGTTCGGTAGGCGATGACCGCTTGCACCCCGGCCAGGAAAATAATGGCGACCAGAAGCAGCCAAAGCAATCGCCCGCGCAGCGAATGCGACGGTGGCAAACTCATGGGGCGCTTTGGGGAATCATGTAACCAACACCCCGCACATTCTGGATGATGCGAGGCCCCAGTTTCTTGCGCAGTCCGTGGATATACACCTCGACCGCATTGCTGCTGAGGTCATCTTTCCAGCTGTAGAGTTTTTCTTCAAGTTGCCTGCGGGAAAGCACCATGCCCGGGCGCGCAAGCAGCAGTTCCAGGATGGACCATTCCCGTGCCGACAGCACCACGGCCTGTCCGTCAAGCAGCACCTCACGCGTGACCGGGTTGATGCTTACACCCAGGTGTTCATAGACCGGCTCTGCGCGGCCAGCCGCGCGGCGGATCAAGGCCCGTATGCGGGCCAGCAGCTCATCGAGTTCGTAGGGCTTGACGATGTAGTCATCGGCACCCATGTCCAGGCCTTCAACGCGTTGCGCTATGGCGTCGCGTGCCGTGGCGACGAGCACCGGTGTGCGGTCCTTGCGAGCGCGCAGCCGGCGCAATACCGCAAGCCCATCCCGGCGCGGCAGCCCCAGGTCAAGCAGCACCAAATCGTAGGTCTGGGAGTCGAGTGCGGTGTCGGCCATCTCCCCATCCTTGACCCAATCGACCGCGTAGCCTTCCGCCCGGAGCAAGTCCAGCACGGATTCCCCAATCATCAAGTCGTCCTCGACCAGCAGCAAACGCATGAGACTGGCCCCACATTCGGTTATTTGCCGCTCTGCGCATTCATGATCTTCAGCACCTTGTCTGTGATGTCATGCTTTGGGCTGACATAGACTGCGTCCTGCAAAACCAGGTCATATTTTTCTGCCTCGGCCACCTGTTTGACGACCTTGTTGGCGTCTGCGAGCAGCTGCTGCAATTCGTCATTTTTGCGCGCAGTCAGGTCCTCCTCAAAACCGCGACGCTTTCGTTGCAACTCGCGGTCCTGGTCGGCCAACTGTTTTTGACGGCTGACACGCTGCGCCTCCGACAGGGTGGGCGCTTCGACCTCAAATTTGTTGGCCGCCGACTTCAGCAGCGCATCCTGCGCAGCAATCTCTTTTTCGCGCTTGGAAAATTCCTGCTGCAGTTTGGTTTGGGCGATCTTGGCGCTATTGGCCTCCTTGAAGATGCGGTCGGTTTTGATAAACCCAAGGTGAAGTGCCTGCGCCTGAGCGCTGATCAGCAAGCCAGCGAAAGCAAGGCCGGTGCAGCACCGGCGTAGAAAGTTGTTCATTTAAAGCTCGTTCCGATCTGTTGTTGCGCGGCCTGTATCTTCGTCACATTGGATGCAGTACCCAGGCCGCCTGCCCGATATTGTGGTCCATCGGGACTTAGGTGAATCTTAAGGCTTTGGGGAGAATCAAGACCGGCCTAAGTTTCACCTAAGTCTTGTGAGAAAAAATCAAAGCGTCCCAACTACTTTTTCAGGTTGACACTTATGCCACGTTTATTGAGTTCAGCCATGATGGCCACGCTGCTTGTCACTCTGCTTGCGGCGACTCATGCGCAGGCGCAAGAACACGAAGGCGGTTTACGAGGCTTCTTCAAAGGCGCCTTGCATGGAAAAAGTTCGTCGCAGACCACTCTGCCGAAATACTAGAAAGAGTGTGCCTCCTGCCATATTGCCTACCCGGCGGGTTTCTTGCCCGCCGCATCGTGGCAGAACCTGATGGGCTCGTTGAATAAACACTTTGGCACCGATGCCTCGCTGCCAATTGCTGATGCACGTGAAATCAGCCAATGGTTGGCCGCCCATGGGGGTACGGATGGTGGCCTGCCAGCGCAGAATCGCATCACCCGGTCTGGCTGGTTTCTGCGCAAGCACCGCGCCAGTGAATTGCCCGCCCATGTTTGGGCACGCCCGTCGGTGCACAGTCCGTCCAACTGTGCCGCCTGCCACCAAGGTGCTGAGCGGGGGCGCTTTGATGAGGACGAGGTGCGTATTCCGGGCCAATGAGCGCACTGCAGTTTTGATCCACAAGGCGGAGAACCCGATGGCGGATCGAGTGTTAACACCACTTCACCCATAGAAAGAGATTCCATGAAGCAAACGCTGAAAAAAATGTCCTGGCTGGTCTGCCCGGCACTGCCTTTAGTCGCTGCCGCCAACCCGGTTCAGGATAGCTATCGCGCGGCGGCCAAGCAGGAAAACCCGGCCTTCCAGGACTTCTCGGCGACTGCCGGGCGCCGGCTCTACACCACCAGGGTGGGTGAACTTGCGTGTGCCTCGTGCCATACGGATTCCCCCATGCAGGAAGGCAAGCATCTCAAAACCAACAAGGTGATTTTGCCGATGGCCCCGGCGGCAAATCCCAAGCGCTTGACTGATGCGGCCAATGTCGAAAAATGGTTCAAACGCAATTGCAGTGACGTCCTCAAACGCGCCTGCACGGCACAGGAAAAGGGAGATTTCATGGCTTATCTGCTCTCCAAGTAGGCCAGTGCCATGAAGTCCCTGGACCCTGTATCTTTTGATGAAAAAAGCGTCCAGCCGCTGGACATCCAGCGCCGCACCGCTGCGAATCAACTGCGCGGCTTGCCACGCCGGTGCGGACAAGGGCATCTTCGATGCGCATCGTGTCAAAATTGCGCGCTAGGCTGCGGCATGTATGTCTGTATGTCTGATGGCGTCGAAAATGGCAAACCATGAAACACATCACCTTCTATCTCGATTTCATTTCACCTTACGCCTATCTGGCTTTTGAAAAATTGCCCGAGGCGCTGATGGGGCACAGTTACAGCGTGAGCTACAAACCGATCCTGCTGGCCGCGCTGCTCAAGCACCATGGGCAACTGGGGCCGGCCGAGATTGCGCCCAAGCGCGACTGGACCTACCGCCAGGTGCTGTGGCTGGCGCGCCGGCAGGGGGTGGAACTGCAGTTGCCAGCCAGTCATCCATTCAATCCGCTGGCGCTGTTGCGGCTGGCCGTGGCCTGTGAGGCGCAGGGTCTGCCCAATCGTTACGTTTGCGAAACCCTGTTCAAACACGTCTGGCAGGGCGGCTTTGACGCCACCGATGCCCAGCGTTTGCAGGCAGTCAGCCAACACCTGGCGCCGCAGCGGGCTCCCGACAGCGACGCGGTCAAGGCGCAGCTGAAAGCACACACGGATGAGGCTATCGCACGCGGCGTTTTTGGCGTGCCGACCTTTGAGGTCGATGGCAAGCTGTTTTGGGGTTTGGATGCCTTGCCGATGCTGCAGGACTATTTGGCCGGTGATGCCTGGTTTGCCACCGCATGGAGCGCTGCCGCCGCGGTGGCACCGGGGGTGCGGCGCTGAGCTGGCTTACCTTCTGAACTTGCCGTCCGCACTGATGATGGACAGGTCGGCAAAGTCCAGCCCGGTGTGGTCTTCCTGGCTGTAGCTGACGTCCAGCCCGCCAATATCGAATTTCCGAAGACCTTCCAGTGCAGACTGAATGTGCTCGCGGCTGGGTTTGGCGCCGGCCCGCCGCAAGGCCTCAACCAGTACTTTGGCGGATGCGAATCCTTCCAGCATGGCGGGGCTGACATTGGTGAGGTTCTTGGCCCTGGCCAAATCGGTGGCTTCCTTGACAAGCCCAAAACCGATGGATTGGGGAAACACCTGCGAGACGATGACACCGCGGGCGTTGTCTCCCAGGCCCTTGATAAACCCGCCGGAAGCATTGTTGGACAGTGTCACAAACTGGGCGTTGCTGCCTGCCGCTTTCAAGGCCTTGATGCAGTCAGCGGTGGATGTGGCGGAAGCGATCATCATGACCGCCTGCGCGTCAGTTTTGGCGATCCTGGGGGCCAGTTGGGAAAAGTCGGGTTTGGATCGGTCGAACTTCTCCATCGCGGTCGGGGTCAGCTTGGCGGCGGACAGACCTTTTTGAGCGCCTGCCACGCCATCCGCACCAAAGCTGTCATCGGTATACACCACAGCAATCCGGGTGATGCCGATGGAGGCGAGATGGGCGATGGCCTTTTCGGCTTCTCGCTGGTAGGTCGCCCGAACGTTGAAAACATGTTTTTTGACCGGTGTGTGCAACACCATGGCGCCAGTCGATGGTGCGATCAATGGCACGCCATATTTGTCCAGAAACGGCAGAATGGCTTCGGTCTGTGGTGTGCCTCGTGTGAGAAACATCGCCACGACGTTTTGCTCCTCGATCAGTTTTCGGGCGTTTTCGGCGGCCAGTTTGGGGTCGAATTTGTCATCAAGTGAAATGAGGTCGATCTTTTGGCCGTTGACCCCGCCTCTGGCATTCACCGCATCCAGGTAGAGTTTCGCGCCTTCCGCAGTTTCTTTCACGCCAGCGGCGACGGAGCCAGTGAAACCCGCGGTCTGACCGATCAAAATTTGCGCATGGGCTGTCACGGCCATCGCCGCCAGCAAAAATGCCCCTAACACTGAATGTCCAAGCTTCATGGCGAGATCCTTGTAAGTCAGTCCGGACTGTATCCGGATTTTTGGATGGTCATTATTGTGGAAACTACCGGTACCCCAAGACTCCTTTTTCTGGAGGCTTCAAGAATACCCCGTGGCAGTCATCCGGCAGGATGAACTGCCTAGAATGTCTGGCTCTTACAGAAAGACTTCAAGCCATGCCCCAGGGAATCATCCGTATTCGCGGTGCGCGCCAGCATAACCTCAAAAACCTGGACCTCGACATCCGCACTGGCGAGCTCACGGTGGTGACCGGGCCCAGCGGTTCGGGCAAGTCGAGCCTGGTGTTTGACACCCTGTTTGCCGAAGGCCAGCGGCGTTATGTGGAAACCTTCTCCGCCTATGCGCGCCAGTTTCTGGATCGCATGGACAAGCCCGCTGTGGACAAGGTCGAAGGCGTGCCGCCGGCGATTGCGATTGACCAGACCAACCCGGTGCGCTCCAGCCGCTCCACGGTGGGCACGATGACCGAGCTCAACGACCATTTGAAGCTGCTGTTCGCCCGCGCTGGGGCTTTGTTTGACCGGGTCACGGCGCAGCCGGTGCGCCACGACAGCCCCGAGACGATTTACGCGCAGCTGCTGGAGCGCTCAGCGCAGGCGAATACCCGCCTGGCCATTACCTTCCCGGTTGAATTGCCGGCCAGTGCCACGCCGGAGGAGGTGGCGCAGTGGTTGTCGGTGAGCGGCTTTACCAAGGTGCAGGCGGAGCGCGATCTTGAGGTGGAGGCAAGCCCGGCTGTCGGTCACAAAAAGCCCGGCAAAGCCGCCCCGGAACCGGCATCCAGGCGCAAAGTGCTGGACGTGGTGGCGGACCGGTTCAGGCTGGCTCACGCCGAGCGCGCGCGTGTGCTGGAGGCGATTGAGGTGGCGCTCAAGCACGGCAGCGGGCGGATCAACGTTTATGTGCTTAATGAGCCGCAAGCCCCCGATATTCAAGGGAGTTTGGCTACAGATTCGATAGTAAATTCGGTCCCTGAGATCTGGCGCTTTTCCACCGGCCTGCATTGTCCCGAGAGCAACTTGCGCTACACCGACCCGATCGCGTCGATGTTTTCTTTCAACTCCGCCGTGGGTGCCTGCGATGCCTGCCGCGGTTTTGGCCGCGTCATTGGAGTCGACTACGGGCTGGTGATTCCCAATGACAAGCTGACCTTGCGCGCCGGCGCCATCAAGCCGATGCAGACCCCCGCCTGGCAGGAGGCGCAGGACGATTTGATGCGCCACGCGGAAGGCGCCGGCATTCCGCGCGACACGCCCTGGTACAAGCTCACGCCCGAGCAGCAGCATTGGGTGATCGATGGCTCCCCCAACTGGAATGGCAAGTGGAACCAGCACTGGTTTGGCATCAGGCGTTTTTTTGAATACCTGGAAACCAAGTCCTACAAAATGCACATCCGCGTGCTGCTGTCCAAGTACCGCAGCTACACGCCATGCCCGACCTGCGGCGGTGCGCGGCTGAAGACCGAGAGTCTGCTGTGGCGCATGGGCAGCAAGGCCGATGCCGATAAGGTTTTGGATCCGGCCAAGCGGTTTATGCCGGCGGGCGTCAAGTGGTCGCGTGAGCAGTTGGAGGCCCTGCCGGGCCTGTGTTTGCACGACTTGATGTTGTTGCCGCTGGACCGGGTGCGACGCTTCTTCGATTCGATGCAAGCTCGGCTTGGGGTGTCGGAGCGCGCCGCGCCGGAAACAGCCGGGGAACCCGGTTTGTCTGTGGCGGTGGTGACTTCTGAGGCTGATGCCAAGACCCTCAAACTGCTGTTCGAGGAAATCAGCACGCGCCTGAAGTACCTGTGTGAGGTGGGCATTGGCTACCTCACCCTGGACCGGCAAAGCCGCACCCTCAGCGGTGGCGAGGTCCAGCGCATCAACCTCACCACCGCCTTGGGCACCTCGCTGGTCAATACCCTGTTTGTGCTGGACGAGCCCAGCATCGGCTTGCATCCGCGTGACATGCACCGCATCATCGTGGCCATGCAGCGCCTGCGTGACGCGGGCAACACGCTGGTGGTGGTGGAGCACGACCCGGCGGTGATGCTGGCGGCCGACCGCATGATCGACATGGGGCCCGGGCCGGGCGAGCGCGGCGGGCAAATCGTGTTTGACGGCAGCACCGCTGATTTGCGCCACGCCGACACCCTCACCGGCGCTTACCTGGGCGGGCGCAAGCAGGTCGGCCTGGGCTTCCAGCGACTAGTGGCCGCCAACACCCCACGCCTGATTCTGGAAGGTGCACGCGAGCACAACCTGAAAAACGTGGGCGTCGAATTTCCGCTGCAGCGCCTGGTGTGTATCACCGGGGTCAGCGGCTCCGGCAAGTCAACCCTGATCCAGGACATCCTGGCGCCGGCGCTGAAACGGCATTTTGGCAAGCCGTCCGAGGCCCCGGGCGCCTTTGAGCGCCTGCTGGGCGCCGAGCAACTCAGTGACGTGGTCTTTGTGGACCAGTCCCCGATTGGCAAGACCGCACGCTCCAACCCGGTGAGCTACGTCGGCGCCTGGGATGCGATCCGTGAGATTTTTGCCAATGCGCCGCTGTCGCGCCAGCGCGGCTACACCGCGTCCAAATTCAGCTTCAACAATGGCGACGGCCGCTGCGCCACCTGCGGCGGATCGGGCTTCGAACATGTGGAAATGCAGTTCTTGAGCGACGTTTACCTGCGCTGCCCGGACTGCGATGGCAAACGCTACCGCCCCGAAATCCTGGAGATCACGATTGAGCGCCCGCTGCGCATCAAATCCGCGGGGCCAGCCCCCAGCGTCAGACACATCAACGTCGCCGACGTGCTGAACCTGACCGTCAGCGAAGCCGCTATGCTTTTTGAACATGATCGCGAGGTAATACGGGGGCTGCAGCCCATTATTGATGTAGGTCTGGAATACGTGAAGTTGGGCCAGCCGGTGCCCACGCTCAGCGGTGGCGAGGCGCAGCGTCTCAAGCTGGCCGGGTTTTTGGCCGACGCTGCCAAAAGCGCGAGTGCGAGCCGTCAGGCCATCGCCCGGCGCGGCACCTTGTTCATGTTCGATGAACCCACCACCGGCCTGCATTTCGACGACATCGCCAAGCTGATGCGCGCCTTGCGCAAACTGTTGGATGTGGGGCATTCATTGATCGTGATCGAGCACAACCTGGATGTCATCCGGGCCTCGGATTGGCTGATTGACCTCGGGCCCGAAGGCGGCGATGCGGGCGGTGAAGTGGTGGCGTTTGGCACGCCGGATGATGTGCGGCAGCATCCGGCTTCCCATACGGGCAAAGCCTTGCGCGACTACGCTACGGCGATGGGGGGCGTGCATGGGGTGAATGAATTCACTGCGCCGTATTTGGTGCACGCTACGGCGGCAGGGGTCACGCCGGGCGCCTCAGACGCAGGCTCAACATCGTTGCCCGGCGCAACCCCCGCCGCCGCGGATCATGGTGTGCATGCGGCTGAAAACGCCATCCAGATCATCAATGCGCGTGAACACAACCTCAAGTCCTTGAGCGTCAACATTCCACGTGGCAAGTTCACGGTGGTGACCGGTGTGTCGGGTTCGGGCAAATCGACGCTGGCCTTCGACATTCTCTTCAATGAGGGGCAGCGCCGCTATCTGGAGTCGCTCAATGCCTATGCGCGCTCCATCGTGCAGCCGGCGGGCCGGCCGGAAGTGGACGCGGTCTATGGCATCCCGCCAACGGTGGCGATCGAGCAGCGGCTGTCCCGGGGCGGGCGCAAATCGACCGTCGGCACCACCACCGAGGTCTGGCATTTCTTGCGCCTGCTGTTTGTCAAGCTGGGCACGCAGCACTGTATCCATGACGGTACACCGGTGGCGCCGCAAACGCCCGACAGCATTGCCGCCCAACTGATGAAAAACTTTCGCGGCCAGCACATCGGCTTGCTTAGCCCCCTGGTGATGAACCGCAAGGGTGTTTACACCGAGCTGGCCGACTGGGCGCGGCCGCGCGGCTTCACGCACTTGCGGGTGGACGGCAACTTTTTGCCGACCACGGCTTTCCCGCGCATCGACCGTTTCAAGGAGCACACGATCGAGCTGCCGGTGGCCAGTCTGGACGTGCTGCCGGAGCAAGAAGCCGCCTTGCGTGCGGCGCTGGCGCAAGCGCTGATGCACGGCAAAGGCGTGGTGCATGTCTTGAGCAACTTGAGTGGCTTGCGTGCCGCCATGCTGGCGGGCACGCCGACCGCGCAGATTGGCACGTTGCAGGCTTTTTCCACCCTGCGCGCCTGCCCGGTGTGCAGCACCAGTTACGCCGAGCTGGACCCGCGCCTGTTCTCCTACAACAGCAAGCACGGCTGGTGCCCGGACTGCGTCGGCACCGGTGTTCGCCTGACCAAAGAGCAGCGCAAGGTGTTCGACGACTCGGTGGTTGACAACGATAACAAGGGGCGCGAGCAGACCTTTGCCGAGCCCGAGGTGGAGGATCTGGTGGATGCGGTGTGTCCAGCTTGCCAGGGTACGCGGCTCAATGCGACGGCACGGGCCGTGAAGTTCGGCCTGCAACTGGCAAGTCCTGCGACCGCAAGCATCCGTGCCAGGCAGGCGATCGAGGGGGTGGCCATCACCGAACTGGCTCGCCTGAGTGTTACCGACCTGCGCCAGTGGGTGGAGACGCTGCAGACCCAGGGCCGCATGAGCCAGCGCGAAACCGACATTGCGCGTGACCTGGTGCCCGAGATCAAAGGTCGGCTTGAGTTTTTGGAGCAGGTGGGCCTGGGCTATCTCACGCTGGACCGGGGCGCGCCCACGCTCAGCGGTGGCGAGGCGCAGCGCATCCGCCTGGCCGCGCAACTCGGCAGCAACCTGCAGGGTGTGTGCTACGTGCTCGACGAGCCCACCATTGGCCTGCACCCGCGCGACAACCAGATCCTGCTGGGTGCGCTGCAAAGCCTGAGCGACCAGGGCAACACGCTGGTGGTGGTGGAGCACGATGAAGACACCATCCGCTACGCCGACCACATCATCGACATTGGCCCCAGCGCGGGCAAACGCGGCGGGCAGTTGGTGGCCGAGGGTTCTGTGGCCGACATTCAGGGGGCTGCTGAGTCGCAAACGGGGCGCTATTTGCTGCACGCGATGAAGCATCCGTTGAAGCCACGTCGGCCCGTGCTGATGCTCGCTGATGTGGGTGTTGGAATCGGAACTGGCGCGGTACTCGCTGCGTCCAGAGCCGGTTCGCCGGGCGCCTCAGACGCAGGCTCAACATCGTTGCCCGGCAAACCGGCTCCAGCCGCGAAACCGTTGACTCTTAGCGCGAACTTGAGTGTGGCCGCGTCGAATGTGACGACCACAGTGAATCTGGGGTCGAATTCCATTTTCATCCCCGCTCCTCCGAAGAAGAAAAAAGCTGCTTCGAAATTGGAATCTGACCCCAATTTCACAACCCCCGAAGTGCAGCGCTGGCTGACGGTAACCAACGCCACCATGCACAACCTGCAGCACGTCACCGCCCAAGTCCCCTTGAGCCGACTCGTCGCCATCACCGGTGTCAGCGGCTCCGGCAAATCGACCCTGGCAAGAGACGTTTTGCTCGCCAACGTCCACACCGCCGTGCAAAAACGCAGCACCAAAGCCGGTCGCGACGCCTTGGACGCCGGCGAGCAAATCAGCTGGACCGGCTGCACATCCGTCACCGGTTTCGAGTCGGTCGACCGCGTGCTCGAAGTCGACCAGACCCCGATCGGCAAAACCCCGCGTTCGTGCCCGGCCACCTACATCGGCTTCTGGGACATCATCCGCAAGCTGTTCGCCGACACGCTGGAGGCCAAGGCACGCGGCTACGCGGCCAACCGCTTCAGCTTCAACACCGGTGAGGGCCGCTGCGCCGGTTGTGAAGGGCAGGGCATCCGTACCATTGCCATGAGTTTTCTGCCGGATGTGAAGGTGTTGTGCGAAACCTGCAAGGGCGCGCGTTTCAACCCGGAGACCCTGGCCGTCACCTGGCGCGGCAAGAACATTGGCGACGTGCTGCAAATGGAAGTGGATGAAGCGGTGCAATTTTTCGCTGCCATGCCCAATATCAGCCACCCGCTGCAACTGCTGAAAGACGTGGGGCTCGGTTATCTGACCCTGGGCCAACCCTCGCCCACCCTCAGCGGCGGCGAGGCGCAACGCCTCAAGCTGGTGACCGAACTGAGCAAGGTGCGCGACGACATCACGCGGCGCGGTCAAAAAGCCCCGCACACCCTGTACGTGCTGGATGAGCCCACCGTCGGCTTGCACATGGCGGACGTGGAGAAACTGATCAAGGTGCTGCACCGCCTGGTCGATGGCGGCCACAGCGTGGTGGTGATCGAACACGACCTGGACGTGATTGCCGAGGCCGATTGGGTGATTGACCTGGGGCCCGATGGCGGCAACGCCGGTGGCCGCGTGGTGGCTGCGACGACGCCGGAGGGTGTGGTGACGCTGGGCACGCCCACCGGCGTGGCGCTGGCGGCGGTGCTGGCCCGGTAGCCGTCTACCGTCCCAGAATCGGAAACAGCTTGATCAGGCCGTCGGACATGACCTCGACCGCCAGCGCCGCCAGGATCAGCCCCATCAAACGCGTCATGACGTTGATGCCGGTCTTGCCCAGGCCGCGGGCAATCGGCTGGGCCAGCGAAAAGCACAAGGCGGTGGCCAGGGCGATGACCAGGCCGTAGCCCACCAGCGTGCTCATCTGCCAGAAAGTCTTGGCCTTTTCGGCATAAATCACCACCGTCGACATGGTGGCCGGACCGGCCAGCAGGGGAATGGTGAGCGGCACTACCGCAATGCTGGCGCGGACGGAGGCGTCATGCATTTCTTCTTCATTCGATTTGGCCTCTGCTGGCTGAGCGTTGAGCATGGCCAGGGACGAGGTCAGCAGCAGCATGCCGCCACCGACCTGAAAACTGGCCAGCGAGATGCTGAAGAAATCCAGAATATGCAGGCCCATCAGGGCGCTGGTGGTAATCACAACAAAGGTGCTGAACGATGAAATCCAGATCGTGCGCCGCCGTTGCTCGCGCGTGAAGTCCTGCGTGTAGTGAATGAAGAACGGCACGATGGCCAGGGGATTGACAATGGCCAGCAGCGTGACGAGGGGCTTGAAATCCATGGAATCTTCCTCCTGATTGGTGCGCTAAAAGGCCAAGCTGAAGCCGGAGAAAAACGGGCGGATCAAGCGCTAGGGTTTGACAGCGGGCACCGGCTGGCTGCGACCCTGATCCAGCACCAGCATGACGTCGCGCTGATCCAGTCCGTACATGTCGGCAAACTCTGCGGGTGTCTTGCCGCTGCTGTTGAAGGCTCTGAGCAAGGCCTCTTGCTTGGCCAACTTTTGATCCAGTTCGGCAAATGCTTCCTCCAGCAAGGTATTGGCGCTCGCATCTTTTGTCAGCACCCTGGCCTGGTACTCCTGGCGTGTCAAGCCGGACGCGGCAAACGCGGCGAGCAATTGGGCCCGCAATTTTGGCCGCAAATCGGCCTGGGTGCGGCCTTGCCGACGGCGAAACAGCTCCAGCAGGGCGAAGTGCACATGCTCCGGGGCGACAGCTTCCACCGCTGCGCCCTGCAGGTCATGGCGCGGCTTGCCTGCGGCAACACTTTGCAGGTAGCGCGTCGAGCGGGTGTGCAGGCCCAGTGCCAGCTTGAGGCTGTCGCGCTGGAACTGCTCGGGGTGAAGGGCCAGCAGCTCCTGAAAAATACCAAGCTTGAGCGGCAGGAACTCGGCGCCAAACAGATGCGGATAGAGTTCAAACAGCTTCTCCAGCACGGGCTGGACAGCTTGCGAGCGCCCGGGCTTGCTGGCTTGCTCTGCGGGCTGCGTCGGTGTATCGGCTTGGGCGGGTGCTTCGGGTGTAGTACGGGTCATAGGATTAAACGGTAGGTCAACCCGCGATTGTCGACCAAGTGGCCTGCCACCGGTTGGCGGCAGCGCTTACGGCGCATCCACACCCAAAAATTCGGCCAGTGCGGCCGTGCTCATGGCCCCCTCCCGACTCACGGTTTGTCCGGACTTCATGTTTTTGGCGACGACGAACGGGACCGATTCGGCGCCAAAGCTGTTCAACAATTGGGTGTTGTTTTTGATCGATTTTTCGATCTCGGGCGCGACGCTGCTGCTGGCCGAAATGCCGCCCTGGCCCGCCAGCAGTGACGCTTCATGCTCGCTCATCAAGGCCGCCGGATTGGCCGCCGTCAGCAGTGCGGCGCCCTGCGCCTTGCTGGTGGCGTTGATCATGCCGATGGGAATCCAGACAAATTTGACTTTTTGTTGCAGCGGTGCAGACGCCGCCCACAGGTGTCCGCAGTGCGGACACTGGCTGTCGAAAAAAACATAAACCGTATTGGTGCTCATCAAGGCGCCGACGGCAAAACCTTTGGCCTCGGCGGCTATCGCAGGCAAGGACACTTCGCGCTTGCTCGCGGCTGCGGTGGCGGCGGAGTCCTTGGGTGAGCAGCCGCTGATGCCCAGCGCCAGCAGCAGCAGGGAGGAGAAGAACAGGGAATGAAGTTTCAAGGAACACCTCTTTGTAGGGGGCAATGATGGAGGGAAAATTCAGCGCATCGCAGATGCGGGCATCTTACCGTGGGCTGAATGGACAGTCACCGTTGGGGTATTCTGCAACCCGGTTTGCTTGGCCAAGCGATGGAAAAATAGTCCTGATTTCGGGTGGCTTGATTTCGTCGCGCGCAAGCTCAACCCCAACTGAACAAAAACTTTCAAAAGGGCATGCAGATGGCTGAGTTCATTGAATTGACGGCGCCAGACGGCCTCAAATTTCCCGCCTACCAAGCGCGACCGGCCGGGCCGCCCCAAGGGGCGATCGTCGTGCTGCAAGAGATTTTTGGGGTCAACCCGCATATTCGCGCGGTGGCCGATGACTTTGCGGCGCAAGGTTACCTGGCGCTGGCGCCGGCCACCTTTCACCGGGTCAAGCCGGGTGTGGAACTGGGCTACAGCCCGGCCGACGTGGCGGCGGGCGTGGCCTTGAAGGCGGCGGTGGAGGGGCTGGCGCCACCTGGCGTGATGCAGGACATTCAAGCCGCCATCGACCACGCTTTGAGAGCGGGGACAAGCGGCAAGGTCGGCCTGGTCGGTTACTGCTGGGGCGGCCTGCTGGCCTGGCGGGCGGCCTGCCAGTTGTCGGGCTTGCGTGCGGTGGTGCCGTACTACGGCGGCGGCATGACCCGTGCCGTGGAGATCGAACGCACGCCGACCTGTCCGGTGCTGGCGCATTTTGCCAGGCAGGATCAATCGATCCCGCTTGAAGGGGTGCAAGCCTTCCAGCAAGCGCACCCTGACGTGGAGGTGCACCTGTATCAGGCGAGCCATGGCTTCAACTGCGACCATCGCAGCGCCTATGACGCCACGGCCGCCGCGCTGGCGCGTGAGCGCACGCTGGCCTTTTTCGCCCGGCATTTGGCTTGAGCTCCTGCGCGCTACCCGTGTTGCGCTAGAGCACCTTGCTCAGGAATCGGCGTGTGCGTTCTTCCTGGGGCCGATCAAAGAGGTCGGCTGGCGTTCCTGCCTCGACCACCAGGCCTTCGTCGATGAACAGGACCCGGTCCGCGACCTGGCGCGCAAAGCCCATCTCGTGGGTGACCACCACCATGGTCATGCCTTCCTCGGCCAAGGCCTGCATGACGGCCAGGACTTCCCCCACCATCTCGGGGTCGAGCGCCGACGTGGGTTCGTCAAACAGCATGATGCGCGGCTGCATGGCCAGGGCCCGGGCAATGGCCACGCGCTGTTGTTGCCCGCCGGACAGCTGGTTCGGGTAGGCGTCAATCTTGTCGAGCAGACCGACCTTGACCAGCAAGTCGTGGGCGCGGCTGTGGGCTTGCGCAGCGCTCAGGCCGCGCACCTTGGTGGGGGCCAGCGTGATATTTTCCAGCACGGTTTTGTGCGGGAAAAGATTGAAGCGCTGAAACACCATGCCGATTTCAGAACGCAGGGCATCCACATCGGTCCTGGGGTCATGCACCGAAACGCCGCCCACCAGCACCTGCCCGCCGGACGCATCTTCCAGACCGTTCAGGCAGCGCAGAAAGGTGCTTTTGCCCGAGCCGGAGGGACCGATCACACACACCACCTCGGACGCCTGGATGCTGCAGTCAATACCCCGCAGCACTTCCAGGGTTCCAAACTGCTTGGTCAGGCCCTTAACGCGTATCACCTCGTCCATAACGCGCCTCCAGGTTCTTCACCACATAGGCCAGGCCCAGCGTCAACACCCAGTACATCAACGAAATCGTGAGATAGGGTTCCCAATAACGCGAATACGCGCCAGCGACCGTGCGTGCCGCGTAGGCCAGCTCGGCCAGACCAATCGCGGAAATCAGTGACGAGTCCTTGAGCAGTGAGATCGCGTTGTTGCCCAGCGGCGGCAGCATGCGGCGAAACGCCTGCGGCAACACGACGTGGAACATGGTCCGCGGGAACGACAGGCCCAGTGAACGGGAGGCTTCTACTTGCCCGCGGTCAATCGATTGGATGCCGGCCCGGAAGATCTCGGAAATATAGGCTCCCGCATTGAGGGTGAGGGCGATCACGCCGGACAGGAAGGCACCGTAGTTTTGTTTCAGGTTGCGCGCGGTTTCGCCTGAAATCAGCAGGCCGTCGGCCGGGTTGATGAACAGCGGCAGCACCGCAAAGTGAATCAGCAGAATCTGCACAAACAGCGGGGTGCCGCGGAAAAAGCTCACATAGACGGTGGCAGGCCAGCGCAAGGCGAACTTGCAGAGCTGCCGGGCGGGCGCGTGGCGGGCTTCTGCCAGGCGCGCCATGCCGATCGCCAGACCCAGCGCCGTGCCCTGCACGATGCAGATCAGCGTCACCAGCATGGTCATTTGCAGGCCGCGCCAGAACAGCACGGCGTACTCGGCAATGATGTCAGCGCGAAACCAGCCGAACCAGAGTACTTGCTCCATCGGGAAAGTGCGACCCCGGGCTTATTGGACTGGCAGGACCGGCGCTTCAGCCAGGAACCATTTCTTGTAGATCTGCGCGTAACTGCCGTCGGCCTTGATGGCGCTCAGACCGGCATTGAGTTTGTCCAGCAGCGCTTTGTTACCCTGCTTGACGACGATGCCAAAGTACTCTTTGGGAAAGCTCGGATCGTTCACGGTCTTGAGCTGCTTGTGCTCCTGAACGCGAAAGGCGATGACGCCGTTGTCGCCAATCGCCGCGTCCACACCGCTGTTGACCAGCTCGGAGATCACCACGGGGGTGCTTTCAAAGCGACGAATATCGGGGTTGGTTTTGCCAAATTCGCGCGAGACGGTGTCGTCGCCCGTGCTGCCCGTGACCACGCCAATTTTCTTGCCAGCGAGGTCTTTCAGGCTCTTGGCCGTGCTGTCTTTCTGGACGGCGATCAGCTGGCGCGCTTCAAAGTAGGGCATGGTGAAGTCATACGACTGTTTGCGCTTGTCGTTGATGGTGACGCCAGAAATGACGAGATCGACGTCGCCATTGTTGAGGGCCGCGAAGATGCCGGTCCAGGGTGTGTTGACAACCTTGATCTGCAGTCCCGCTTTTTGCGCGACCGCCTTGATGATGTCGACGTCATAACCCACGATCTCTTTGGCCGGGTTTTCGTAGGCAAACGGGCGGTAGGTGGCGCTGGAGCCGACGACCAGTTCCTTGTTCTGAGCCTGGACGCTGCCCAGTGCGAGTGTGAGCAAGCCGGCCGAAGCCACAATTTTGTGCAGGAGGTTCATGGTCGCGTCCTATGAGGTTAAGGAAAAAATGCTTGCGCGTCCAGATCATGGAGGCCAAGGGAAGATCGCTGATGGTAACGCCTGCAGCACTTGAACCGACGCACTTCGGGCGGGGCCGGATGATTCAGCGTGCCGAGCGCTCCAGGTAGCGTTTGCGCCAGAAAAACATCACCAAGGTCACGGTGGTGAAGCCCATCGCCACCATGGCCAGCCAAAAGCCGTTGGACCGGTGCAGCAAAGGGATGAAGTCAAAGTTCATGCCAAAAATGCCGGCAATCAGGTTCAGCGGCAAAAAAATGGCGGTCAGCACTGTGAGCGTGCGCATGATTTCGTTGGTGCGGTGGCTCTGGGCGTTGAAGTGCATCTGCACGGCGGCCTCGGCGCTTTGCTCCAGTCGGCGCACGTGATGCACCACGCGCTCAATGTGTTCCAGCACGTCGCGGCTGCGCACCAGCAGCAGGTCACGCTCGCTCTGGCTCAAGGGGGTGTCGGCCTCGGGCCAGGTTTTGAGGGACTCGATCCAGTCCTGCACGGCGCTGTGCTGGTCTTCGCAGATCTCGTCCAGATGGTGCAGCGACAGCCGTGCGGTCAGCAGGGCGCTCCAGTTGTTGAAGCGTGTCTTGGGGTCCAGCAACTCTGCCTGCCAGTGGTCGAGCTGGTGCGTGAGGTCGCGCCGCAGTTCCAGGTAGCTGTCCACCATCTGGTTGACGATGCGTAGCATCATGTCGGCCGGGTGCGCAGGCACGCCCCGCGCCCCGGCCGAGCGACTGTCCGGGGTGACGCCGTTGCCATTGTGAGAGGGTGCCGAGTGGCCGGCTGCCAGCAGCCGCGCGGCATAGGCGTCGCGCACCGCACAGTCGCTCGGGTGGATCGTCAGCAGCACGCGGTCAAACACCGCAAAACCCACCGGGCTGGTGTCGATGCGCCGCAAAATGGGCGGACCACCGCGCGCGGGCAAATGGTTCAGCGTTTGGCCAGGCTGCGCCGGATCGGCCGTCAGGCCGCCTGCCGCCAGACGGCGAAACACCAGCAGGTCGTATTGCGAGGTGTAGTCGTAGCGCGAGGGCAGTTGCTGGTTCAGCAAGTCAGAGACGTGCAAATCAAGCAGTTGCACGCCGGTGAGCGCTTGCAGCGTGGCCTGCAGCTGGGTTTGCAGCACATCAAACTGCGCGCGGGCGCAAGCAATCCAGAGGTAGCCGTGTTCTGGCAGGCGCACTTGCTGCAGTGCGGCCAGCGTGCTGAGCCGGGCCGACGCAGCGGCGGGCTCTTGCGGGGTCAACCCGGGGGTCTCCCCGTCGGCGGCAATCACGGTCTCACTGACGCCAGTGCCGTCAATGGTGAAAATCCGCAGGGCCTGTTTCATCACGGCATTTATATAAGAAATCGGCCTCTAGCCCCCGTATTTATTGTGTAAGTAACTATTGTTTTTGTAGCAATCGAGCCGCATCACGGGCGAAATAGGTGAGTACGCCATCGGCCCCGGCGCGCTTGAAGGCCAGCAGGCTTTCCATCATGACGGCGTCATGATCGAGCCAGCCGTTTTGCGCTGCGGCCTTGAGCATGGCGTATTCGCCCGACACCTGGTAGGCAAAAGTGGGGACCTTGAACTCATCCTTGACGCGGCGCACCACGTCCAGATACGGCATGCCGGGCTTGACCATCACCATGTCGGCGCCCTCGGCGATATCGAGCGCGACTTCGCGCAGCGCTTCGTTGGAGTTGCCCGGGTCCATCTGGTAGACCTTCTTGTTGCTTTTTCCCAGATTGGCCGCCGAGCCCACGGCGTCGCGGAACGGGCCGTAAAACGCAGACGCGTATTTGGCGCTGTAGGCCATGATGCGGGTGTGAATGAAGTGATTCGCTTCCAGCGCCTGGCGAATGGCGCCGATGCGCCCGTCCATCATGTCGCTGGGGGCGACGATATCGGTACCGGCAGCCGCTTGACAGAGGGCCTGCTTGACCAGTACTTCGACGGTTTCGTCGTTCATGATGTAGCCGTCTTCCAGCGGGTCCGGGCTGGGCAGGCCATCCTGGCCGTGGCTGGTGAAGGGGTCCAGCGCCACGTCCGTCATGATGCCCAGCTCGGGAAATTCCTTTTTCAAGGCCCGCACCACGCGCGGCACCAGACCGTCCGGGTTGAAGGCTTCGCGGCCATCGGGGGTTTTGAGCGACTGCTCAATCACCGGGAACAAGGCCATCACCGGGATGCCCAGCTGGACGCATTCCTCGGCCACCGGCAGGAGCAGGTCCAGGCTCAGTCGCTCCACGCCGGGCATGGAGGAAACCGCCTGGCGTTGCCGTTGGCCGTCCACGACAAAAATCGGGTAGATCAGGTCATGCGGGGTCAGTGCATTTTCACGGACCAGGTTGCGTGTGAAGCTGTCACGGCGCAAACGGCGCGGGCGACCCAAGGGGTAAGAAGCATAGGTTGTCATGGTTAAAAGTGTAAGGGGTCCAGGGGTTTGGTCGCGCTGATTACAAAATATTTCACTCGTATTCTTGAAACGGGGGCGGATTTTTGTTAAATTACGCGTGGGCGGTTCGCCGCCTCCCGCTTTTCCTCCCTGAGCGGGGCCTTGATGTGTGACAGCAAATAGGCTTACCACCCCAGCCCTCGAGCTGGGGTTTTTTTTGCCTGATGCTTGGGCTTCGAAGCGAAGCTGTCCAGCAGCGCGGCCACAAGATCAGGTCGGCCGCTCCATACTAAACTGCCGCCTATGCTCTGGATTAAATCGCTTCACATTGTTTTCGTTGCCAGCTGGTTTGCCGGCCTGTTCTACCTGCCGCGCATCTTTGTCAACTTGGCCATGGTGCCTGCTGATTCTGCCCCCGAGCGTGAGCGGCTGTTATTGATGGCGCGCAAATTACTTCGCTTTACCAGCCTGATCGCGGTGCCCGCCGTGGGCTTGGGCGTGTGGTTGTGGGCAGGTTTTGGCATTGGCTGGGGACCGGGCAATGGCTGGATGCATGCCAAGCTGGCCGTGGTGGCGCTGGCATTGGGCTACCACCACAGTTGTGGCGTTTTGCTGCGCAAGTTTGTGGCCAATCACAACAGTCATGGCCACGTCTGGTACCGCTGGTTCAATGAGGCGCCGGTACTGATATTGCTGGCGGCGGTGCTGCTGGTGGTAGTCAAGCCGTTCTGAATCCGGGCAGGCGTTGATGCACAAGACCTCAGCCTGGCCCCTGGCTTTGATCTACGTCGGGCTGATCTGTTACGCCAGTCTGTACCCCTTTTCCGATTGGCGTTACCAGGGCGTCGTGCCTTGGGCTTACCTCAGCAGCCCGTGGCCCAAATACTGGACCGGTTTTGATGTCACGATCAATCTGTTGGGTTATTTGCCACTCGGTTTTTTGCTGGCGCTTAGCGCGTTGCGCACCAGCCGGGGGCGCTACGCCGTCGTGCTGGCGACGCTGGCCGCTGGGGTCTTGTCGTTGACGATGGAGTCGCTGCAGAGCTATTTGCCTATGCGTGTGGCGTCGAATGTGGACTTGGGTCTCAATGTGGCGGGCGCCTGGCTGGGCGCGTTGCTGGCCTGGGGCATGGAAGAATTGGGGGTCATTGAACGCTGGAGCATTTTCAGAGCGCGCTGGTTTGTGACAGATGCCCGAGGAGGCCTTGTGTTGTTGGCTTTGTGGCCGGTCGGCCTGTTGTTCCCGGCGGCGGTGCCATTTGGCTTGGGGCAGGTGCTGGAACGGCTCGAAGCAAGCTTGGGGGATATTCTGCAGGACACACCGTTGCTGGACTGGCTGCCGGTGCGCGATATCGAACTGCAACCCCTGGTGCCAGGTGCTGAGCTGGTCTGCGTCATGCTGGGCATGCTGATTCCGTGTCTGCTTGGTTTTTGCATCATCCGCGCGACCTCTCGGCGCCTGCTGTTCCTGTTGCTGGTGTTTGCCTGCGGCATGGGTGTTACGGCGCTCTCGGCCGCCTTGAGTTATGGCCCGGAGCATGCTTGGGCATGGTTCAGCGAGCCGGTCAAGGCCGGCTTGGTCGCAGCGATGGTGTTGGCGCTGTTGCTGCTGGGGGTGCCGCGACGTGTGAGCGCGGCCCTGGTGTTGCTGGCGCTGGGCGTCCACCTTGACTTGCTCAATCAGGCGCCTGCCAGTCCTTATTTTGCGCAAACCTTGTCCACCTGGGAGCAGGGACGTTTTATCCGTTTTCACGGCCTGGCGCAGTGGGTCGGGTGGTTGTGGCCTTATGCAACTCTGGTTTATGTGCTGTTCAGGGTTTGGGTCAGAGACGCAAAAAACTAGAATCCCGGGCATGACTGAAACGAAATTCAACAATGAGTCAGGTAAAGTCCCCGACCTCCAGCCGCCCAAATCCTATTACGAGCGGCATGTTTTCTTTTGCCTCAATGAAAGAAAGAACGGCGAACCGTGCTGTGCCCAGTATCAGGCGCAGCAAGCGTTCGATCACTGCAAGACGCAGGTCAAGGCAGCGGGCCTGGCAGGCCCGGGGCAGGTCCGGGTTAACAAGGCCGGCTGCATGGATCGATGTGCCGCCGGACCGGTGCTGGTGGTTTACCCGGAGGCGGTCTGGTACACGTATTTGGACAACGCCGACATTGACGAAATCGTGGCGTCGCACTTGAAAAACGGCCAGGTGGTGGAACGACTTCTCATCCCGCCGACGCTGGGCCGCTAAGATTGTTTAAGCGTTTTTGGCCTCTGGCCCCCGTCCGCAAAGCGTAGCAAGCTATTATTTATATAGCATTAATTCAGCCCGACTTGCACCCTGCAAGATCGGCGCAACCAATTCATGATGAAAAAACTACTCTTGACTCTTGCTGCCGCAATGTGTCTATCGGTCTCGGCACAAACGCCCCAGCCGCCCGAAATTGCCGCACGTTCCTATTTGTTGTTCGATATCACGGCCAATCAGTTCCTGGCGGAAAAAGACATTGACAGCCCGGTGGAACAGGCGTCGCTGACGAAGCTGATGACGGCCTATATTGTTTTTGACGCGTTACGCAGCAAAAAAATTGACCTCAAGCAGATGCTGCCGGTGAGTGAGCATGCCTGGAAGATGCCGGGTTCCCGCATGTTCATCGATCCCAAGATGAAAGTGCCGGTGGAAGACTTGCTCAAAGGAATGATTGTGCAAAGCGGCAACGATGCCACCATGGCGTTGGCCGAAGGCGTTGGCGGCACAGTCGAGCGCTTCGTGCAACTCATGAACGAGCAAGCCAAGGCGCTGGGCATGAAGTCCACCAACTACAAAAATCCGGAGGGCTTGACCGAGGCGGGTCATACCACCACCGCCCGTGATCTCAGTATTCTGGCCACCCGTTTGATGCGCGATTTCCCGGATTACGTGGCCTATTACGCCATCAAGCAGTATCGTTACCCGGGAACCCCCGCTGCCAATGGCAGCAACCGCAACCTGCTGCTGTTTCGCGACCCGACGGTGGACGGCTTAAAAACCGGACACACCGATGCCGCAGGCTATTGCCTCATTGCCACCGCGAAGCGCGACTTCGTCGGCCTGGGTGCGCCGGCCGCCGCCGGATCACCGGGTGCCACGGGAAGTCGGCGCCTGCTGTCTATTGTGTTGGGTGCGACCAGTGAGAACTCGCGCGCCAATGAGTCGCAGAAGCTGCTGAACTGGGGCTACACCGCGTTTGAACCGGTCAAACTGTTCGATGCCAATCAGGCCGTTGTCTCTCCGGCAGTCTGGAAGGGCAAGGCAGCGGTCGTCAAATTGGGTCGCCCGGAGGCGATTGTGGTGGCTGTCCCGGCGGGTACGTCGGGCAAAATTAAAACGCAGGTGCTGCGCTCGGACCCACTGGTCGCCCCATTTACCAAGGGCCAACAGGTCGCAACCCTGAAAGTCACCAGCGGGGAGCAGACGCTGGTTGATGTGCCGTTGCTGGTCCTGGAAGCGGTTGAGCAGGCCGGGGTGCTGGGCCGCGCCTGGGATGCACTGCGCCTGTGGATCAAGTAGTGAGAGTCCGCGGAAAAGTTGGCGCCAGCACACAACGCGCAGCCGCCAAGATCGCAAAAATCATTGCGGACAAGCGTTTGACCTGCTATAGTTGAAAGCTTTTCGGAATTTCCGAAGGGATTCACGTTTTCGAAGTATTTAAGTCTTAGCTGTCAAAACAGCTATCAAACGTTTAGGGACGTTTTTCAATGCCAACCATTAATCAACTAGTACGTCAGGGGCGCGAGGTCGAAACGATCAAGTCCAAAAGCCCTGCGATGCAAAACTCTCCACAGCGTCGCGGTGTGTGCACTCGTGTGTACACCACCACGCCTAAAAAACCAAACTCGGCTCTGCGTAAAGTCGCCAAAGTGCGCCTGACCAATGGGTTTGAGGTTATTTCCTACATCGGCGGTGAAGGTCACAACCTGCAGGAACACAGCGTCGTGCTGGTTCGTGGCGGTCGTGTCAAGGATCTGCCTGGTGTGCGTTACCACATTGTGCGTGGTTCGCTCGACTTGCAAGGCGTGAAAGACCGCAAGCAGTCGCGCTCCAAGTACGGTGCCAAGAAGCCGAAGGCCAAATAAATTTTCGTTTGGTCGAATTAAAAAGGTGTTGTTTCCCGCGTGGCGCGGTGATGCAACGTAGTGACCCGCTGTTGGGTCGAGTAAGTAAAAACCAGCATGGTTTTTGCGGTGTCTGATAAAGACGCCAACTGAAGCAAAGAGGTGAAAAAATGCCACGTCGTCGCGAAGTCCCTAAACGTGAAATCCTGCCGGATCCTAAGTTCGGCAATGTCGAGTTGTCCAAATTCATGAACGTGATCATGGAAGGCGGCAAAAAAGCGATCGCCGAACGCATTATTTATGGTGCGCTTGAGCAGATCGAGAAGAAGAACCCTGGCAAAGACCCGGTTGAAGCCTTCACCATGGCCATCAACAACGTCAAGCCGATGGTTGAGGTGAAGTCCCGCCGCGTGGGTGGCTCCAACTACCAGGTGCCGGTTGAAGTGCGCCCGGTGCGCCGCTTGGCTTTGTCCATGCGCTGGATCAAGGAAGCGGCTCGCAAGCGCGGTGAAAAATCCATGGCATTGCGCCTGGCCAATGAACTCATGGAAGCCACCGAAGGTCGGGGCGGCGCCATGAAAAAGCGGGATGAAGTTCACCGTATGGCAGAGGCCAACAAGGCCTTTTCCCACTTCCGCTTCTAAGAGGCGGTTACTGCGCGATTTTCATGCGTCGGTGCGGCTTCTTGTCGCGCCTTTTGCACTGCCAACAGGGTGGTGCCCAGTCTGAAAGTCGCTCGCTACGCCTCAAGGATCGAAAATCCTTGGGGGTAGCAGTTTGAAGATATAGATCAACCAAGGATCCATCATGGCTCGCCATACCCCCATTGAGCGCTACCGCAATATCGGTATTTCGGCTCACATTGACGCCGGTAAAACCACCACCACCGAGCGCATTCTTTTTTATACCGGCATCAATCACAAGATTGGTGAAGTGCATGACGGCGCTGCCACCATGGACTGGATGGAGCAGGAGCAAGAACGTGGTATCACGATCACCTCGGCGGCCACCACCTGCTTCTGGAAAGGCATGGAAAACAACTTTGCCGAGCACCGCATCAACATCATCGATACCCCTGGACACGTCGATTTCACCATTGAGGTCGAGCGTTCCATGCGTGTCCTCGACGGTGCCTGCATGGTCTATTGTGCCGTGGGTGGTGTGCAGCCGCAGTCTGAGACCGTTTGGCGTCAGGCCAACAAGTACAAAGTGCCTCGCCTGGCATTTGTGAACAAGATGGACCGCACCGGGGCCAACTTCTTCAAAGTCGTGGACCAGATGAAGCTGCGCCTCAAGGCTAGCCCTGTGCCCATGGTGATTCCAATCGGCGCGGAAGAAAATTTCACTGGCGTGGTCGACTTGCTCAAAATGAAAGCCATCATTTGGGATGAGGCGTCACAAGGTATGTTGTTTGACTACCGTGAGATTCCCGCCGAGCTGCTGGAGCTGGCCAAGGAATGGCGTGAGAAGATGGTTGAGGCTGCCGCCGAAGCGTCTGAAGAGCTCATGAACAAATACCTCGAAGAGGGTGATTTGACCGAAGACGAGATCAAATTCGGTATTCGTACCCGCACCATCGCCAGCGAAATCCAGCCAATGTATTGTGGCTCCGCGTTCAAGAACAAAGGCGTGCAGCGCATGCTGGATGCCGTGGTTGAATTCATGCCGTCGCCAGTCGATATTCCTCCGGTCAAGGGGATGGACGAAGACGAAAACCCGGTGGTACGCCAGGCTAACGACACCGAGAAATTTTCCGCCCTCGCTTTCAAGCTGATGACCGACCCGTTTGTGGGGCAGTTGACCTTTGTGCGCGTCTACTCGGGTGTCCTGCAAAAAGGGGATAGTGTCTACAACCCGATTCGTGGCAAGAAGGAACGCATTGGGCGGATTGTGCAGATGCACGCCAACAATCGCCAAGAGGTGAGCGAAATTGTCGCGGGCGATATTGCGGCTTGTGTCGGTTTGAAAGACGTGACGACCGGTGAGACCCTGTGCGATCCCGGTGCCATCATCATGCTCGAGCGCATGGTGTTCCCTGAGCCCGTCATTACGCAGGCTGTGGAGCCCAAGACCAAGGTTGACCAGGAAAAAATGGGTATCGCTTTGCAGCGTTTGGCGCAAGAAGATCCTTCCTTCCGCGTCAAAACGGATGAAGAGTCCGGTCAGACCCTGATCGCCGGTATGGGCGAGTTGCACCTCGAAATCATTGTTGACCGCATGAAGCGCGAATTTGGCGTTGAAGCCAATGTGGGCAAGCCGCAAGTGGCCTACCGCGAAACCATTCGCAAGACGGTCGAAGATGCCGAAGGCAAATTCGTGCGCCAATCGGGCGGCAAGGGTCAGTACGGGCACGTCGTGCTCAAGATTGAGCCGAACGAACCCGGCAAGGGCATTCAGTTCATCGACGCTATCAAGGGTGGTGTTGTTCCGCGCGAATTCATCCCTGCGGTTGAAAAAGGCATTAACGAGGCTGTGACCTCGGGCGTGCTGGCGGGTTACCCGGTGGTTGATGTCAAGGTGACGCTGCATTTCGGCTCCTACCACGATGTGGATTCGAATGAAAACGCCTTCAAGATGGCGGCCATTTTTGGCTTCAAAGAAGGTTGTCGCAAGGCGGGTCCGGTGATTCTGGAACCCATGATGGCTGTGGAAGTCGAAACACCAGAAGACTACGCCGGCAACGTGATGGGCGATTTGTCCTCACGTCGCGGCATGGTGCAAGGCATGGAAGACATGGTTGGTGGTGGCAAGGCCATCAAGGCGGAGGTACCCTTGTCTGAAATGTTCGGCTACTCCACCACGCTACGTTCCATGTCACAAGGTCGCGCGACCTACACCATGGAATTTAAGCACTACACCGAAGCGCCGCGCAACGTGTCCGAAGCCATCATGGCGGCTAGGGCCAAATAATTTCTGTTCGGTTTGCAGGACAGGCCACAGCGGCACAAAGTGAGCTGGCCCTGTCCTCGGACTGATTGGATTTACAACTGTCTGCGATTTCGCACCCCGAGCTGCCCGTGGCTAGGGAACCCGTGACGAACTGCAAACATTAAACCAATTCACGGGTATTGCTCTTCTAAGGATTTGAAAATGGGAAAAGAAAAATTTTCGCGTAGCAAGCCGCACGTCAACGTCGGCACCATTGGCCACGTCGATCACGGCAAGACCACCCTGACAGCGGCCATCACCAGCGTGCTGGCGGCCAAATTTGGCGGCACCGCCAAGGCCTACGACCAGATCGATGCAGCGCCCGAAGAGAAAGCGCGCGGCATCACCATCAACACGGCCCACGTCGAGTACGAGACCGCCAATCGCCATTACGCCCACGTCGATTGCCCCGGCCACGCTGACTATGTGAAGAACATGATCACCGGCGCGGCGCAAATGGACGGCGCCATTCTGGTCGTGTCCGCCGCTGACGGTCCCATGCCGCAAACCCGCGAACACATCCTGCTGGCGCGCCAGGTCGGCGTGCCTTACATCATCGTGTTCCTGAACAAATGCGACATGGTCGACGACGCCGAACTGCTCGAACTCGTTGAAATGGAAGTGCGTGAACTGCTCGACAAGTACGAGTTCCCGGGCGACACCACCCCCATCATCCATGGCTCGGCCAAGCTCGCCATGGAAGGCGACAAAGGCCCCATGGGCGAACAAGCCATCATGAAACTCGCTGATGCGCTGGACAGCTACATTCCCCTGCCGGAACGTGCCATTGATGGCGCCTTCCTGATGCCCGTCGAAGACGTGTTCTCGATCTCCGGTCGTGGCACCGTGGTGACCGGCCGCGTTGAACGCGGCATCATCAAAGTCGGCGAAGAAATCGAAATCGTCGGCATCCACGACACCCAAAAGACCACCTGCACGGGCGTCGAAATGTTCCGCAAACTGCTCGACCAAGGTCAAGCGGGTGACAACGTCGGCATCTTGCTGCGCGGCACCAAGCGTGAAGATGTGCAGCGCGGCCAAGTGCTGTGCAAGCCCGGTTCGATCAAACCGCACACCCACTTCACGGGCGAGATCTATGTCTTGTCCAAAGACGAAGGTGGCCGCCATACCCCGTTTTTCAACAACTACCGTCCCCAGTTCTACTTCCGTACCACGGACGTGACCGGTGCGATCGAGTTGCCGGAAGGCAAAGAAATGGTGATGCCGGGCGACAACGTGTCGATCATCGTCAAGCTGATCAACCCGATCGCCATGGAAGAAGGCTTGCGTTTCGCCATCCGCGAAGGTGGCAAGACGGTCGGTGCCGGTGTGGTTGCCAAAGTTATCGCGTAAGGACTACCATGGCTACCAAACAAAAAATCCGTATTCGTCTGAAGGCTTTTGATTACAAACTCATCGACCAGTCGGCCGCCGAGATTGTAGATACCGCCAAACGCACTGGCGCCATTGTTAAAGGCCCGGTGCCTTTGCCAACGCGCTTTAAACGTTTTGACATCCTGCGTTCGCCGCACGTCAACAAAACCAGTCGCGACCAGTTCGAAATCCGCACGCACCAGCGCCTGATGGATATCGTTGACCCGACGGATAAAACCGTTGATGCGTTGATGAAACTTGATCTTCCTGCGGGTGTGGATGTCGAGATCAAGCTGCAATAGGTTTGAAAGGGTTTTTCGGTAACTGGAAAGTTCTTGAAGGACCATGTATTGACTGAACTTGCAACCTGACGGGGTTCGGAATATACTATTAGGCTGCGTTGGAAATGCCAGGCATGACAGCGCAGTTTTATTAACAGTCTCTCACGCAAAACGCTGTAGCCAATTGAAGTTGCAGCGGTGAGAGTTACGGAGAAAAAAATGAGTCTGAGCAACTCCCTAGGGTTGCTGGGCCGCAAGGTGGGCATGATGCGCCTATTCACCGATGAGGGGGATTCAATCCCTGTCACGGTGGTAGACGTCTCTAACAACCGTGTGACTCAGGTCAAAACCCAAGAGAATGACGGCTACGTCGCCTTGCAGGTGACGTTTGGTGCGCGCAAAGCTTCGCGCGTCACCAAGCCTGCGGCTGGGCACCTTGCAAAAGCAGGTGTTGAAGCAGGTGAAATCATCCGCGAATTCCGCCTGACCGCCGATGTGGCTGCGCAGTACAAAGCAGGCGCAACGGTGCCTGTGACGGCTGTGTTTGCTGTCGGCCAAAAGGTCGATGTGCAGGGTACTACCATTGGTAAAGGCTTTGCCGGCACGATCAAGCGCCACCACATGAAGTCGCAGCGCGCGTCGCACGGTAACAGCCGTTCGCACAATGTGCCAGGTTCCATTGGTATGGCCCAGGATCCAGGTCGCGTGTTTCCTGGCAAACGCATGACGGGTCACTTGGGAGATGACACGGTCACCACCCAAAACCTGGATGTGATTCGCATTGACGAAGCTCGTCAACTGCTGATGATTAAGGGTGCTGTTCCTGGCTCAGCCGGCGGTTTTGTAACCGTTCGTCCTGCTGTCAAGGTCAAAGCCAACAATACTGACGTGAAAGGAGCGAACTGATGCAGCTCGAACTCCTGAATGACCAAGGTCTGGCTACTGCAAAATATGAAGCGCCGGAAACCGTGTTCGGTCGCGCTTACAACGAAGATCTGGTGCACCAGATCGTCGTTGCTTTCCAGGCCAATGCCCGCCAAGGCACACGCGCTCAGAAAGACCGTGAGCAGGTCAAGCACTCAACCAAGAAACCTTTTAAGCAAAAGGGTACGGGTCGCGCTCGTGCTGGTATGACCTCTTCGCCGTTGTGGCGTGGAGGCGGTCGGATATTTCCGAACATGCCGGACGAAAATTTCACACAGAAAATCAACAAAAAGATGTATCGCGCTGGCATGGCGTCCATCTTGTCGCAGTTGGCTCGCGAAGGTCGCCTGGCTGTGGTTGATTCCATGAAAGTGGACTCGCCCAAGACAAAGCCCTTGGCTGCCAAGTTCAAGGCCATGAATCTGGAATCCGTCTTGGTGATTGCCGATGAGGTTGATGAAAACCTGTACCTGGCATCCCGGAATCTGGTGAATGTTTTGGTTGTGGAACCACGCTATGCTGATCCAGTGTCCCTGGTTCACTACCGCAAGGTGATTGTCACCAAGGCGGCGATGGAAAAACTGCAGGAGATGTTCGCATGAGTCATGGTCCAAATCTGACTACATTTGACGAAGGCCGTCTGATGCAAGTGCTCGTCGCACCTATCGTGTCCGAAAAGGCAACGATGATTGCGGAAAAGAGCAATGCGGTGACCTTCAAGGTGCTGCAAGACGCCACCAAGTATGAAATCAAGGCCGCTGTGCAATTGATGTTCAAGGTTGAGGTTAAAGGCGTCTCTGTGGTGAACACTAAAGGCAAAACCAAGCGTTTTGGCAAGTCTGTTGGCCGTCGCGATAATATTCGCAAGGCTTATGTGACGCTGAAGCCTGGGCAAGAGCTGAACCTCGGTGGGGAGGCTGCGTAATCATGGCTGTTATCAAAATGAAACCAACTTCCCCAGGCCGTCGTGGCGTGGTGAAGATTTCGCGTGATCATTTGTACAAGGGTGAACCCTTTGCACCTTTGTTGGAGCCTCAGTTCCAGCATGCCGGTCGCAACAACAATGGTCATATCACTACTCGTCACAAGGGCGGTGGTCACAAACACCATTACCGTGTGGTTGACTTCCTTCGTACCAAGGATGGTATTCCGGCCAAGGTCGAGCGCATCGAGTATGACCCGAATCGTTCGGCGCACATTGCGCTGGTCTGCTATGCCGATGGCGAACGTCGTTACATCATTGCCCCGCGTGGTCTTGAGGTCGGTGCATCCATCATGAGTGGTGCAGAAGCTCCGATTCGTGTTGGCAATACTCTGCCTATCCGCAATATTCCGGTGGGTTCCATCGTGCATTGCATTGAGTTGCAAATCGGCAAAGGCGCGCAAATCGTGCGCTCTGCCGGCACCTCCGCAACCTTGCTGGCGCGTGAGGGCATCTACGCTCAGGTGCGTATGCGTTCGGGTGAAGTTCGCAAGATTCACATCGAATGTCGCGCGACCTTGGGTCAAGTCGCCAATGAAGAGCACAGCCTGCGCCGTCTCGGCAAAGCGGGTGCCAAGCGTTGGAAGGGCATCCGTCCGACCGTCCGTGGTGTGGTTATGAACCCGGTGGATCACCCGCATGGCGGTGGCGAGGGCAAGACCGGCGAAGGCCGTCATCCAGTCGATCCTTGGGGTAATCTGACCAAGGGTTACCGTACCCGTAACAACAAGCGCACGCAGGTCATGATCGTGTCGCGTCGCAAGAAGTAAGGGGCAGGTAAATGACTCGTTCTCTCAAAAAAGGTCCGTTTGTTGACCATCACTTGGTCGCAAAAGCCGATAAGGCGGTTGCCACCAAAGACAAAAAGCCGATCAAGACCTGGTCGCGTCGCTCAATGGTTTTGCCCGATTTCATCGGCTTGACCATTGCGGTGCACAACGGCAAACAGCACGTGCCGGTCTATATCACCGATCAAATGGTTGGCCACAAGTTGGGTGAGTTTGCTCTCACCCGGACTTTCAAGGGCCATCCTGCGGACAAAAAAGTCCAAAAGAAATAAGGAGGTGACCATGGAAACACGTGCAACCCTTCGTGGCGTTCGTTTATCGGTCGACAAAGGCCGTTTGGTCGCGGATCTGATCCGCGGCAAGAAGGTGGATCAAGCCTTGAACATTTTGCAGTTCACGCAGAAAAAAGCTGCCGTGATCATCAAGAAGGTTCTTGAGTCCGCCATTGCCAACGCTGAGCACAATGATGGTGCCGACATCGACGAACTGAGGGTGAAAACCATCTTCGTTGAGCAAGGTGCATCGCTCAGGCGCTTCACGGCCCGCGCAAAAGGTCGTGGCAACCAAATCAGAAAACCCACGTGCCATGTGTACGTGACGGTTGGTAACTGAAAGAGGCCAGGAAGATATGGGACAAAAAATCCACCCAACCGGCTTTCGCTTGTCGATCAGCCGCAACTGGGCATCACGCTGGTACGCCAATGACCGTGATTTCGCGGGCATGCTGGCTGAAGACATCAAGGTACGCGAGTACCTGAAGGCCAAGCTGAAAAACGCGTCTGTGTCGCGTGTATTGATCGAGCGTCCTGCCAAGAATGCCCGTATCACGATTTTCTCGGCTCGTCCGGGCGTTGTGATCGGTAAAAAAGGCGAAGACATCGAGAACTTGAAGCGTGAGTTGTCGCGTCAACTCGGCGTGCCGGTTGCAGTCAACATCGAAGAGGTGCGCAAGCCCGAAATTGATGCCAAACTGATTGCCGACAGCATTACGCAGCAGCTTGAAAAGCGAATCATGTTCCGCCGTGCCATGAAGCGCGCCATGCAAAATGCGATGCGTCTGGGTGCCTTGGGCATCAAGATCATGTCGTCAGGCCGGCTCAATGGCATTGAAATCGCTCGTTGCGAGTGGTACCGCGAAGGTCGCGTGCCGCTTCATACACTGCGCGCCGATATTGATTACGGCACCTCTGAGGCGCAAACAACCTACGGCATTATTGGTGTCAAGGTCTGGGTGTACAAGGGTGACACCTTGGGGCGTAATGATCTGCCTGCTGCTGTTGAGGCCCGTACCGATGAAGAGCGCCGTCCACGCGGTCCCCGTCGCGATGATCGCGGTGCTCGTCCAGGTGCAGACCGTCCGGCCCCCCGTGTTGCACGGCGCCCCCCAATGGGTGCCAACACAGCGCCGTCCGATGGCAGCGACAAACCCGCGGAGGCCACTGGGGCCGGCGCACCGAAACCCGCCGTTCAGCGCGTCCGCAAGGTAGCCGCGCCAGCTGCAGCAGCTGACGGCAAAGGAGAATAATTATGTTGCAACCCGCTCGTCGCAAATATCGCAAAGAGCAAAAGGGCCGTAACACCGGTATCGCAACTCGAGGTAGCTCGGTTGCGTTTGGTGATTTCGGTCTGAAGTGTATTGACCGCGGTCGTTTGACAGCTCGTCAGATTGAAGCCGCACGTCGTGCGATTTCTCGTCACGTCAAACGTGGTGGCCGTATCTGGATCCGAGTCTTCCCTGACAAGCCAATTTCCCAAAAGCCTGCTGAAGTGCGTATGGGTAACGGCAAAGGCAATCCTGAGTACTACGTGGCTGAAATCCAGCCGGGTAAGATCGTTTTTGAAATTGTCGGCGTACCAGAAGAGTTGGCTCGTGAAGCGTTTCGTTTGGCAGCCGCCAAGCTGCCTTTGCGGACCACTTTTGTGGCTCGCATGATTGGCCAGTAATCAGGAGAACATGATATGAAAACTACTGAACTACGCCAAAAAGACGTTGCCGGTCTGCAAGCAGAAGTCAAAGAGTTGCAAAAAGCTCACTTTGGCCTGCGCATGCAAAAAGCCACGCAACAACTCAACAACACCGCTACGCTGCGCTCCACGCGCCGTGATATTGCTCGCGCCAAGACCATTCTTGTCGAGAAGCAAAGCGCTGAAACATCCGCCAAATAAGGAGCGATAAATGACGGAAGCTAAAAAATCCCTCAAGCGCACCTTGGTTGGCAAGGTGGTCAGCGACAAGCGTGCCAAGACTGTGACTGTGCTGATTGAGCGTCGTGTCAAACACGAGCTCTATGGCAAGATCGTTGGTAAGTCCAGCAAGTACCACGCCCATGACGAAACGGGCGAGTACAAACTGGGTGACATCATTGAGATCACGGAAAGCCGTCCCATTTCTAAAACCAAGAACTGGGTGGCAACCCGCCTGGTTCAAAAGGCGGCTGTGGTTTAAGCCTTTGCAGTCCTGAGACTGCAAGGTTCGTAGAAACGGCTCACAATGTGAGCCGTTTCTATTTGTATTTCTCTATGGGGCGGACTTCATGCGCTGTCTCACAAATTTCAATCCATCATTTAAGGACCATTCAATGATTAAAGTAGGCGATCAACTTCCCGCAACCACTTTGATGGAATTTTCGGAAGTGGAGGGCGGCGGCTGTAGTCTCGGCCCCAACCCCGTGGACGTCGCGAAGGCCAGCGCGGGCAAGACCATTGCCCTGTTTGCTTTGCCGGGGGCCTTCACGCCAACTTGTTCGGCTAAGCATGTGCCTGGCTATATCCAGCACTTCGACGCGCTGAAAGCCGCCGGGGTTGATGAAATCTGGTGCGTCAGCGTCAATGATGCTTTTGTCATGGGTGCCTGGGCGCGCGACCAGAAGACCAACGGCAAGGTGCGCATGCTGGCCGATGGCGACGCGGCTTTTGCCAAGGCGACTGGCTTGACGCTGGACCTGACCGGCAAAGGCATGGGACTGCGCAGCAACCGTTACTCCATGCTGGTAAAAGATGGCAAAGTTGTCACGCTCAACATCGAAGCCCCCGGGAAATTTGAGGTCAGTGACGCGGCCACCCTGCTCGCGCAAGCAAAAGCCTGAACGCTTGCCTGAATCGACAAGCCTGCCATACAACATGTGTGGCGGGCTTTATAAATTGGCTTTCAGGTAGTGCGCCCCTTTAATCGGGTTATGGTAGTAGGGCGCGATTTCTTCGAATCCCAGGTCTTGGTACAAAGCGCGTGCGCTTTCCATGTCATCGAGGGTGTCAAGTAGCACGCAAGCATAGCCCGCCATACGCGCACAGTCCAATATAGCCTCGACCAACTGGCGCCCGATGCCGGTCCGTCGGAAGCCTGGCCGAACGTAGAGGCGCTTCATCTCGCAAGCGTTGGGGTAGTCTGCTGTATCCAGTGGCCGCAGCGCGCAGCAGCCAGCCAGTTGTCCATCTACCATGGCCATGAGCAAAGCGCCACGTGGCGCGGCATATTCGCCTGGGAGTTTGGCCAGTTCAGCCTCGAAATCCTGAAAACACAAGTCAATCTGCAACGCATCTGCGTATTCACGCAAAATGCTACGCAGTTTGTTGAGTTCTTCCAACGTGTTGGGCACGATGAATTGGATCGATGGAATTTTCACAGCTGAAGATTGTGCATCATGGCGGCGACAAGTTGTCGCGGCGCCTCAGCGCGCACCTCGCCAGCTCATGCATTGAGTCGAAAGTGTAGCTGCAGGTGCAGTCGAAATTGCCGGATGATGGCCAATGAAGCGTCGAGCTGATGGCGCTCAAGTGTGCTCAAGTCTGCGAGCACGACCAGGTTGGTGACGGGCTGCCCGAGTGCGATTTGACGCAGGTTGTTACGCAACTTGAGTGTCATGAGCAAGTGCAATGTTTCCTCAAGATCACGGGCCATTTCGGGTGTCAGGGCATGTTGACTGGCCAAATCATGCAGCCGGTCAACCGTACTCAGGGCCTCCAGTCGGTGCTCCAGGGCGAGCGCGCGCACACCGTGGACGATGGGGAAAGTGCCGAGTTTTTTGAGATCGAAGGTCTGCGCCGTCGCACCACGCAACCGGCTCAAAACGCCAAAGAAACCCGTGGCAGGCTCCCTGAACTGATTGATGGCGTCCGCCAGTCGAGCAATGAAAACCTCGCTGCCTTGGGCCAAATCCAAGGCAAAGGCGCGCGCGTTACCCAACAGTGTGGCGTCGCCCGATACCGTGTGGGCGTCAATGAAGATGGCCAGGTTCATGGCACCTTCCGGGTTGCCACCCAGCAACCAATGGCCAATCATTTCCTTGAAGCCAGCCAGCGGCTGACACCACAGCGGGTTGGTCACCATGATGTTGCCTGGGCAGGGGGGGTAGCCAAAGGTCAGCAGTGCGGTGCTGAAGCGGTTCACGATGTCGGCCAGACCCTCGCAGTGGTAGCCGTCACGCAGCAGCAAGGCGTTGTCCTGGTCGGTTTTCAAGATCTGCTCGCCCCGCCCTTCACTGCCCATCACCAGCAGCGCACTGTTTTGAATCAGTTCGGCCGGTGCGACCAGCGACCAAAGGCGGGCAAATATTTGGGCGTTCAGACCGCTGACGAGGCGCGAAACGATGTCGATGCGCACGCCTCCACGCACCAGCAGCCCAACGGACTCGTCCACCTGCTGCGCCGCCACTTTGAGCTCTTCGGCGCTACTGGCCTGATCGACCTGCAGGGCAATCAGGTGCGAGTGGTTGGTGACAAAGCCCATCAGGTCGAGTTGGCTGAGCACGCCGAGAATCTCGTCGCCGTCCTTGACCAGGATGCGGTGCACCCGATGGCGCAACATGGTCAAGAGCGCATCAAACAACTCGGCCTCCGGCGGCAGTGTAATCAGCGCAAAGTGCGCCACTTCGCGCACTGCCAACGGTTGCGGCCGCAGCATGGCATCGCGCAGGTCCGTGGTTGTGAAGAAGCCCAACCGCGGCACGCCATCCAGGACATCATGCACAAGCGCGCTGGTGCGTTGATGCTCGGACATCAGGCGGCAGACCGACACCATATCGGAGCTGCCATCGACGTAAAAAGGAGGGTGCAGGGGAATGTCGCGCACCCTTACCAGCATCAGGGCAAGCAATTCGCGGTTGTGGTTGACATCCTCCTCCTCGACCAGTTGGCGCGACATGCCGGCAAAGACCCGGGCGCTAAAGCGCGCGTTGCTGGCAAGCAAGCTAAGGATCGCCGTCTTGGGCAATTGCCACGCCTGTACGGCATCGAGCGCCGTGGCCGTGGCATGACAGCGCCCGGTCAGCAGCGCTCGCCAGCCCAGCGTTTCGCCAGCACCCAGCACCAGGCTGCTGGCGTCTTCGTCTTGTTGCACGTGGCCGATGCTCAACAGCCAAAGGTGCTGCGGCACGGCGGTCGGCGATAGCAAGGTGTCGCCCGCGGCCAGACAAACGCGTGTGGCGGTCTCCCGCACCAGAGCCTGTTCGGTGGCGCTGAGTTCGTCAAAGGGCGCCACAGTAAAGCGAAAATCGTCTGACACTTGGGGCCTGTAAAAACAAGGAAAGTCTGTTAGCTTAACGCAGGCAGTCCTTGAAATCTGCCGTCAGACGATTTTCCCTGTCGCCCGATGAACGCGATTGAGTAGCGATCGTCGCCTGTTCTCAAGGCTTGTCCAGTACCTGATCTGCGACCGCTGTGGACTCCTGATCGGCGTGTGGCTGCGCACGGGCATCGCGGGCCACCCCGTCGCCTTCATGGATTAATGTCATTTATGCCTGCAGCCCCCGTCAATAGGTCATCATGTGCTATCGATTAAATAGCGAATTAGGTTTGCTTGGGAAGCGCCCATCACCTGACGCTCAATGAAAAAAAGGACTGCCAGCTTGGCGCCGGCAGTCCTCAAAAGTTATCGGATGAATTGAAAATCATCCGATGAACGCCAGTATCAATGGCCTGACGCTGACGCCGATCCGATGCCGGTCTCAGATCGGACCTCTTGCGCTGGATAGCCAGCCCGATCAACAGCTGCACGTGCACTGCGGTCGAACGTAGAGACCAGCCAGATGGTCAAGAACGCGGCCGGGATCGAGAAGATCGCCGCCGAGTCATACGGGAACCAGGCCGAGCCCGCTGGATGGTGCATGACGGCCACCCAGACACTGGGCGAGAGAATCGTCAACACCACAGCCATGATCAGACCGACAAAACCGCCGGCCACTGCCCCTTTGGTGGTGCAGTCTTTCCACAGAACCGACATGAACAGCACTGGGAAGTTAGCCGAGGCCGCAATCACGAACGCCAGCATCACCATGTAGGCCACGTTTTCTTTTTCAAACGCGATGCCCAGCGTGACGGCGATGATGCCCAACGCCACGGTGGTGATTTTGGAGACCCGCAACTCATCTGCCTGGTCAACCCGACCTTTTCTCCAGACCGACGCGTACAGGTCGTGCGAAACCGCCGAGGCACCCGATAGCGTCAGGCCAGCGACCACGGCCAGAATGGTGGCAAATGCCACGGCCGAGATAAAGCCCATGAACACGTTGCCGCCGACTGCCTTGGACAGATGCACTGCCGCCATGTTGCCGCCGCCGTTCAGACCTTTGCTGATGTCACCACCAACAAAGTAGTCCATCGGGTTGGGAATCAGGTTGGTGATAGCGCCAAAGCCGATGATGAAGGTCAGGATGTAGAAATAACCGATCCAGGTGGTTGCCCAGCCGACTGACTTGCGTGCTTCTTTGGCGCTAGGTACCGTAAAGAAGCGCATCAGGATGTGGGGCAAGCCAGCGGTGCCGAACATCAACGCCATGCCGACCGAAATCGCCGAGATTGGGTCCTTGATCAGACCACCCGGGGCCATGATGGCGTCTTTCTTTGAGTGCACTTCAATTGCTTTCTCAAACATCATTTCAGGCGAGAAGCCAAATTGAAGCAACACCGAGAACGCCATGAAGGTGGCACCACCGAGCAGCATGCAGGCCTTGATGATTTGCACCCAGGTGGTGGCGGTCATACCGCCAAACAGCACGTACATCATCATGATCGAGCCCACCAGGATTTCAGCGTACAGGTATTCCAGTCCAAATAGCAACTTGATGAGTTGGCCAGCGCCGACCATCTGGGCGATCATGTAAAAGGCCACGACCACCAGCGAGCCGCAGGCAGCGAAGATGCGGATCGGCGTTTGACTGAAGCGATAACCGGCCACGTCAGCAAAAGTAAATTTGCCCAAGTTGCGTAAGCGCTCGGCCATCAGGAAAGTGATGATCGGCCAGCCGACCAGCCAGCCGATGGAGAAGATCAGGCCGTCAAAGCCGTTGGCAAACACCAGCCCCGAAATACCCAGAAACGAAGCGGCCGACATGTAGTCGCCCGCAATCGCCAGTCCGTTTTGAAAGCCGGTAATGCCACCGCCGGCGGTATAGAAGTCAGACGCGCTCTTGGTGCGGGAGGCCGCCCATTTGGTGATGCCCAGTGTCAGAATAACGAAGGTGGCAAACATGCCGATCGCGGTCCAGTTGGTGGTCTGCTTGACCGCTTGACCCAGATCGGCTCCGGCCGCATAAGCTCCGGCGGAAAGTGCCAGCAGTGAGAACAGCGCGATCGCGCCTTTAAATTGCGATAGACGCGTCATTTCAGGGCTCCTTTCACAATTTGTTGTGTCAAGTCGTCGAACTCGGTATTGGCGCGACGCACGTAGATGTTGGTGATGATGATGGTGAACACCAGCACGCCAATGCCCAGGGGCATACCCAGGGTGATGATGCCGGCGCCGAGCTTGGTGGCGAGCAGGGGTTTGTTATAGGCCACCAACAAGATGAAGCCGTAGTACACGACCATCATGGACAGTGTCAGCCACCAGCCGAAACTGGATCTCTTGGATTTAAGCTCCTGATATTTTGGGTTGCTCACAACCCGTTGTATCCAGTCTTCTTGCATGAATGTCTCCTTCGTTGGTAATGTAAAAAACTTGCAAATTCAAGAAGGGGGATTGTCTTTATCCTCTGCAAGTTGAAACTCAAGGTGCAACACCGTTTGAGGTACACGCCCAGTCTTGTTTTTGAAACTTACATCGGACTGTCATTTCGTCACATAAGTGCCGCTATTTACCAAGGGAAAACCCGCAATTGCGATCGTATTGCTGCCTGCGCGTAAGACCAAGGTAAGTGCGAGGAGGAAAATGCCAACCACAGGGTTGGCGCAACCGACGCAGAACCCATGCCCAGGAGACAGCCGTGTTCAAAGAGATTGGCGTGCAGCGTCTGGTTGCCTTGTTTGTTGGCGGCTGGTTGCTGTTTAATTTTCCCTTGCTGGGCCTGTGGGATGTTGATGCGACCGTGCTGGGTGTCCCGCTGTTTCCTGCGGCTCTGTTCATTCTCTGGGGGCTGCTGATTGCCGCCGTGGCCTGGCTCATGGAGCGGTCGCAGCAGGCGCCGCAGGACGACTAGCCATGCTTTCACCTGTCGTCGTCGGCGGCGCCTCCTTTGCTTACCTGCTGCTGCTCTTTGCGGTGGCCTATCTGGGTGACTGGCGCGCTGCCCAGGGCCGCTCCATCATTGCCAACCCCTGGACCTATGCGTTGTCGATGGCGGTGTATTGCACAGCGTGGACCTACTTTGGCAGCGTCGGACGGGCGGCTTCCGGGGGCGTGTGGTTTTTGCCCATTTATCTCGGGCCCACGCTCGGCATGGTGTTGGGCTGGGTGGTGTTGCGCAAGATGATCCGCATCGCGCACGCGTATCGTCTTACGTCGATTGCCGACTTTATTGGCAGCCGTTATGGCAAGAGTCCGCTGCTGGCCGGTTTGGTGACGCTGATCGCCGTGGTCGGCATCGTTCCCTATATTGCGTTGCAACTCAAGGCCGTGTCGGCCGGCTATGCCCTGCTAACAACGCCGCAAGGTGCCGATTTCGCCGCCCAGCCGCACTGGGGTCAGGACAGCACTTTTTACATGGCGCTGGCACTCGCCGGTTTCACCATGGTATTTGGTGCGCGTCATCTGGACTCGACCGAGCGGCACGAGGGCATGGTGGCGGCGATTGCCTTTGAGTCGGTCGTCAAGCTGGTGGCGTTTCTGGCCGTGGGCCTGTTCGTGGTGTACGGCCTGTTTGACGGGCTGACGGACCTGTTTGCCCGGGTCCAGGCAGTGCCGGCGCTGGCCGGCCTGCTGCGGCTGGAGCAGGGGGGCAGTTTCGCCTGGACGCAATGGTTTGCGCTGACGCTGTTGTCGATGCTGTCCCTGATGTTTTTGCCGCGCCAGTTTCAGGTGATGGTGGTGGAGAATGTGCGCGAGAGCCACTTGCGGCGCGCAGTTTGGGTCTTTCCACTGTACATGTTGGCCATCAACCTGTTTGTGCTGCCGATTGCGCTGGGTGGGCTGTTGTACTTCGGCCCCGGGCAAATGAATGCCGAGACTTTTGTGCTCTCGTTGCCGCTGGCGGCGGGTCAGAACGCGCTGGCGCTGTTTGCCTTTATCGGCGGGTTGTCGGCGGCCACCGGCATGGTGATTGTGGAGACGATTGCTGTTTCCACCATGGTCTGCAACGAACTGGTGATGCCGCTGTTGCTGCGCACGCGCCACTTCCGGCGCGACGCCGGGCGCGATCTGACCCGGATCCTGCTGGGCATTCGCCGACTCGCTATTCTGGGTGTGTTGGTGCTGGGTTATGTGTACTTTCATCTGGCCGGCGAAGCCTATGCGCTGGTCAGTATCGGACTCATCAGCTTTGCGGCCGTCGCGCAGTTTGCGCCGTCCGTGCTGGGTGGTATGTACTGGAAGGGTGGCACCCGACGCGGCGCGGTGGCGGGTTTGCTGGCCGGTTTCTTGATGTGGGCGTACACGCTGATGCTGCCGTCGATTGCCAAGTCGGGGTGGCTGGGGGATGAATTTCTGTACAAGGGACTGGGCGGCCTGGCCTTGCTGCTCCCTGAACGACTCATGGGCATGCAGGGCCTGGATAACCTGACGCACTCGTTGTTCTGGAGTTTGTTGGTCAACGTGGCTGCCTATGTGGGTCTGTCGCTTTGGCGCGCGCCGTCCGGCCCCGAGGCTAGCCAGGCGCTGCTGTTTGTGGACGTGTTCCGGCGCACCGCCTCGTCAAGTCCGGTGTTTTGGCGCGGTCAGGCCAGGGTGCCCGATCTGTTGCGTCTGTGTGAGCGTTTTATGGGGGTCCAGAAAGCGCGCGCACTGTTCAGGTCTTACGCTGGCCCGGTGGAGGCGCGCCAGATGGACACCATCCGGGCCGATGCCCGGTTGGTGCAGTTTGTCGAAACCCAGTTGGCGGGCGCCGTGGGGAGCGCGTCGGCGCGGGTCTTGGTGGCCTCCGTGGTGGAAGAAGAACCGCTCACACCGGAGGACGTGTTGCGCATTCTGGACGAAGCGTCGCAGTTGCGGGCGCATTCACGTGAACTGGAAGAAAAATCCGATTCATTGGAGCGCGCCACCGCCGAACTGCGCCAGGCCAATGAACAGCTTAAGAGCCTGGACCGGCTCAAGGACGACTTCATGTCCTCGGTCACGCACGAGTTGCGCACGCCTCTGACGTCAATCCGGGCATTGGCCGAATTGCTGCGCGATGATCCCAGAATTGCCCTGGCGCAGCGGCGCCAGTTTATCGAGATCATTGTCAGCGAGACCGAGCGCCTGTCGCGCCTGGTCAATCAGGTGCTCGACATGGCCAAGATTGAATCCGGTCATGCCGAGTGGCACACCGCCGAGGTCGACATGCGTGCGCTGGTGAGCCAGGCCGTGAGCACCACGGCCGAATTGTTTCGCGAACGTCAGATTGCAGTTGAGGTGGCGCTGCCGGAGCAGGTGCCGACGCTGATGGCGGACCCGGATCGCCTGATGCAGGTCATGCTCAATCTGCTGTCCAATGCCGCCAAGTTTGTGCCGTTGCCGGGCGGTCGGGTTCGTGTAAGCCTGAGCAGTGACGATAGCGGGGTGACAGTGGCAGTCAGCGACAACGGCCCTGGGGTAGCAGCCGAGCAGCAGGCGTTGATTTTTGACCGGTTCCGCCAAGGTGGCGATGCCGCCAACCGGCCCCAGGGCACTGGACTGGGCTTGCCAATCAGTCGTCAGATTGTGGAACACTTCGGTGGGCGGTTGTGGCTTGAGTCTGGATTGCAGCAGGGCGCCCGCTTTCTGTTTCACCTGCCGAGAAATAATACAAGTTGCGCACCAGACGCAAGTGCAACAGGAGACACAGCATGAGTCAAAAAATATTGGTAGCCGATGATGAACCCAACATCGTGATTTCACTGGAGTACCTGCTGAAACGCGAGGGCTACACGGTGCTGATCGCACGCGATGGCCAGGAAGCGCTGGAGGCCATTGCACGCGAAAAGCCCGACCTGGTGCTGCTGGACGTGATGATGCCTAAAAAGACCGGTTTTGAGGTTTGCCAGGCGCTGCGCGCCAGCGACGACCTGCAAGCGATAAAGATACTGATGCTCACCGCCAAGGGGCGCGATACCGATGTTGCCAAGGGGCTGGCGCTGGGTGCTGACGCCTATATCACCAAGCCTTTTTCAACCCGGGAACTGGTGCTGAAGGTCGCCGAGCTGCTGCGTGAGTCGCCATGAAGATCAATCGCCGTCTGCTGCTGGCGACTGCCGCCGTGGGTTTGGGTCTGGCTCTTTGGTTGGTTCTTACGCTGGCGCTGGTTTGGTCCACGCTGGAGCCGTCACAGCGGGAATCCATGGGCGCGTTGCTGGCCCCCCGCCTGGCGCTGCTGGGCATGAGCTGGGGGGTGGCTTTACTGCTGGTGGCATCACTGCTACGCCTGCTCTATCGTCGCTACGTCAGTGCTCCGGCGCGGCTGTTGGAAGCGACCCGTGTGCTGTTGACGGCCACTGAGCCGCAGTCCTTGCGCCCAAACGGGACTACCGAAACCCGGGCGCTGGCGCTAGCCATCAATGAGTTGGCGGCCCAGCGCGATCACTTGCGCGCGGACATGACGCAGCAGGTGGCGCAGGCCAGTTTGAGTGTGAAACAGGAAAAAAATCGCCTTGCCGCCCTGATGGCCGAGCTGACCCAAAGCGTGGTGGTGTGCAACCTGGATGGGCGCATCCTGCTCTACAACAACCGGGCGCGACTCCAGTTGCCACAATTTTCCCAGGCCCGTGGTCTGGCGGATGGCGCCGGGTCAATCGGCATCGGCCGTTCCATTTACGCTGTTTTTGATCGCCAGCTGGTGGTCCATGCCTTGGAAAATATCCACCGACGCCTGGTGCGCGGCGCGGCCAGCCCGTCCACCCAGTTTGTCACCACCACCCCTTCGGGCCAGTTGTTGCGTGTACAAATGGCCCCGGTACGTCCGGGCGAGATCGATGCCAGCAACGTGGATGCCTTCACTGGCTTTGTGCTGGTGCTTGATAACATTACGCGCAACTTTGAGCAAGAGTCGCTGCGTGATCAACTGCTGCACGGCCTCACCGAGGGCAGTCGCTCCTCCCTGGCCAACATGCAGGCGGCGCTGGATATGCTGGGTTATCCCGATCTGGAGCCCGCCATGCACGAACGTTTTATGGGCGTGCTGCGTGAAGAGCTGGTGGCCATGAGCGCGCGCATTACCGACTTGGTGCAGCATTCCACGCTGGGTCTCAAGACCCGCTGGCCGTTGGAAGAAATGCTGGGCACTGATCTGATGACCGCAGCGCAGCGGCAGATTGGAAATTATTGCCAACGCCCGGTAACTTTGGACACTCTGGACGAGAGCCTGTGGCTCAAGGTGGAGAGCTTCACGCTGCTGCAGGCGCTGACCTACCTGGCGAGCCGATTGGTCGAAGAATTCGAGGTCAAGTTCCTGCGACTGCGGCTGCAGGCTGTGGGCGAGCGCGCCCAGCTGGACCTGATCTGGACTGGCCATGCCATGAGTACCGAGACGGTGATGACCTGGGAGATGGATGCCATGCGTTTTGGCACCGAAAGCACGCCGTTGACGGTGCGCGATGTGGTGGAGCGCCATGGCGGCGAGATGTGGTTTGAGCGCGAGCGTATTCGCCACGAAGCTTTCTTCCGTTTCCTGCTGCCCGTGGCCAGTGCACAGGAGCAGTTGGAGGCGATGCAGGTGATGCAAATCGAGAGTCGACCCGAGTACTTCGACTTCGACCTGTTTCAGGTGACTGAGGAGGGCCGCGCGCTCGATGAACGGGCACTGTCGGATTTGTCGTATACGGTGTTCGACACCGAAACCACCGGCCTCAATCCGGCCGAGGGCGACGAAATCATCCAGATTGGTGCGGCCCGCATCGTCAACAAAAAAATACTGCGCCAGGAGAGTTTTGAGCAGTTGGTGAACCCGGACCGGCTGATCTCCGCCGCCTCCGTTCAGATTCACGGCATTACGCAGGACCGGGTGATAGGCCAGCCGCGCATTGGTGAGGTGCTGCCGGCCTTTCACGCCTTTGCCCAGGATACGGTGCTGGTGGCTCACAATGCGGCCTTCGACATGAAGTTTTTGCAGCTCAAGGAAGCCGCGACCGGGCTGGCTTTTCACCAGCCGGTGCTCGACACCCTGTTGCTGTCGGCGGTGGTGCACCCCAATCAGGAGTCGCACCGCCTGGAGGCCATCGCCGAGCGTTTCAACATCACGGTATTGGGTCGGCACACTGCTTTAGGCGATGCCATGGTGACCGCCGAGGTGTGGTTGCGCTTGATCCCCCTGCTCAATGCCATGGGCATCTACACCCTGCGCCAGGCGCGCGAGGCAGCGCAAAAAACCTATTACGCGCGTCTCAAGTATTGACATCCTGCGCGCGTCCCAGGCGGCCCGCCAGCGCCTTGCGGCTCGCCAGATCGAGTTGTCCCCACACGCGTCGCCTGGCAAGGGTGTTAACCAAGGGCGGCGCTTCATACAATACGCGTATGACCTTTCTTGACATGCTGCGCGCCGCCGAGCGCCAAAACGGTTCGATGCTGTGCGTCGGGCTGGACCCCGAACCGACCCGTTTTCCGGCCCATTACAGTGGCGACGTCAGCAAGATCTACGACTTTTGCGCCGCCATTGTGGACGCCACGGCCGATTTGGTGATGGCTTTCAAGCCGCAAATTGCCTATTTTGCGGCGCACCGGGCCGAACCCCAATTGGAGCGCTTGATCGCCCACATGCGTCGCGCGGCGCCGCATGTGCCGGTCATTCTGGATGCCAAGCGCGGCGACATCGGCAGCACCGCCGAGCAATATGCCAAAGAAGCGTTTGAGCGCTATGGCGCAGACGCGGTCACGCTCTCGCCTTTTATGGGCTTCGACTCGCTGCAGCCCTACCTCCGGTACCACGGTAAAGGCGCATTTTTGTTGTGTCGCACGTCCAATCCCGGCGGTGACGACCTGCAGTCACAGCGGCTCGCCAGCGTCGAAGGCACACCTTTGCTGTACGAGCACATTGCGCGGCTGGCACAAGGGCCTTGGAACCTCAATGGCCAACTCGGCTTGGTGGTCGGTGCCACCTATCCGGCAGAACTTGAGCGCGTCCGTGCGCTGGCACCAACGCTGCCGCTGCTCATCCCCGGCGTTGGTGCGCAGGGCGGTGATTGCGCGGCCACGGTCAGGGCCGCCTGGCGCGCTGCCCCCGGTACGTCTGGCGAGGCACTCGACACGCTGGCGCCCATCATCGTCAACTCGTCGCGCGCCATCCTTTACGCCTCCTCGGGCGCCGATTTTGCGCAGGCCGCGCGCCGGGAGGCGCTGGCAACGCGCGACCTGCTGCAGGCGGCCAGGCAACCGGCCTAGTCTGGACGCGCCGAGCCGAGCGGCTGTCCCCGTTTGCCGCTGGCTGCCTTTGCGCTGGTCAGCGTCCGTCTGCCCGGCGCAGGGGCGGCATTGAGAAATATCAAATGGGTAGAGCAACTCTTTCCTAGACTTGATCAATCAGGCCACTGAGCCTGGTTCGTTCTGCGGCTTGCGCGTGCACGACCCCGACCAGGCACGTCGGCGGAGCTGGCGGCTCAATACATTTGAACGGAGATGTCGCCATGGACAAAATCTGGTTAAAGAATTACCCGCCCGGGATAGCGGCTGAGGTGGATGTGCATGAGTTCGCCTCGCTGCGGGATGTGCTGCGGCGCAGTTGCGAGCGCTTTGCCGAACTGCCGGCATACAGCAACATGGGTGCGTCAATGACCTATGCCGAACTCGATCAGCACAGCCGCGACTTTGCCGCCTACCTGCAAAACACGCTGGGTCTCAACAAGGGGGAGCGGGTCGCGGTCATGATGCCCAACCTGTTGCAGTATCCGGTGGCACTGTTTGGCGTGCTGCGCGCCGGGCTGGTGGTGGTGAACGTGAACCCGCAGTACACCGTGCCCGAACTGGAGCACCAGCTCAAGGATTCCGGCGCGGTCGCCATCGTGGTGCTGGAAAACTTTGCCCATACCTTGCAGGAAGTGCTGAACAGGAACCCGGCGCTGAAGCTCAACGTCCTGAGCACCGAAGTTGGCGACATGTTCCCGGTCCTCAAGGAAGTGCTCACCAACGTGGTGGTCAAGTATGTGAAAAAAATGGTGCCCGAGTGGCATATTGACGGTGTCATCGAATTCAATGCCGCCCTGCGCGCGGGCCGTGACTTGACCCTGCGCCATGTGCCCCTGGGCCATGACGACATCGCTTTTCTACAGTACACCGGCGGCACCACCGGCGTCGCCAAGGGCGCTGTGTTGACACACGGCAACCTGACGGCGAACCTGCAGCAGCTGGGCGCATGGATTGCGCATGACCTGCTCGACGGTCGGGAGCTGTTCGTCTGTCCGTTGCCGCTGTACCACGTCTTCGCCCTGAGTTCGAGCCTGGTGTTCATGAAGATCGGCGCGCACAGCATCCTGATCACCAACCCGCGGGACCTGCCCGCGTTCATCCATGATCTCAAGAAATACCCTTTCACGGCCATCGTCGGCGTGAATACGCTGTACCGGGCGCTGCTCGATACGCCTGAATTTGCCGAGGTGGACACCCGCAGCCTCAAGGTTGTCATTGCCGGCGGCATGGCGGTGCAACGTGTGGTGGCCGAACGCTGGAAGAAGGCCACGGGCAAGCCCATCATTGAAGCCTACGGTCTGACAGAAACCTCGCCCGGCGTGACGGCCAATCCGCTCAACATCGTCGACTGGACGGGCACCATCGGCATGCCATTTCCGTCGACCGAGGCCGCCGTGCTGGACGACGACGGACGCGAGTTGGCGCTCGGCGAGGTGGGCGAAATCGGCATCCGCGGCCCGCAGGTGATGACGGGCTACTGGAACCGCCCTGACGAGACCGCCAAGGTGTTCACCGCGGAGGGCTGGCTGCGCACCGGCGACATGGGCTTCATGGACGAGCGCGGCTACTTCAAGATCACCGACCGAAAGAAGGACATGATCATCGTGTCCGGCTTCAAGGTGTTTCCGAACCAGATTGAGGACGCCGTGGCGCTGCATCCGGGCGTGGCCGAGGTGGCAGCCATTGGCGCGCCCGACGAGAGATCCGGCGAGGTGGTCAAGATCATTGTGGTCAGGAGCGATCCGGCCCTGACCGAGCAAGACCTGCTGGCCCATTGCCGCCAGCACCTGACCGACTACAAGGTGCCCAAGATCATCGAGTTCCGCACCGAGCCGCTGCCCAAGACCAACCTGGGCAAGATTTTGCGGCGGCAGTTGCGCGCACTGCCTGAGTTGCCAGTGCCGACGCCCCCCTGAGGGCGCCAACATTCAAGCCCTCACAACAGCCGCTTCAAATAGTGCCCGGTGTGGCTGGCCGGGTTGGCCGCCAGGTCTTCGGGCGTGCCGATGCCCACCACCTGCCCGCCGCCAGCGCCGCCCTCGGGGCCCATGTCAATCAGCCAGTCAGCGGTCTTGATGACATCCAGGTTGTGTTCAATCACCACGATGGTGTTGCCCGCATCGCGCAGCTGGTGCAAGACCTTGAGCAGCAGGTCGATGTCGGCAAAGTGCAATCCCGTCGTGGGTTCGTCCAGGATGTAGAGCGTGCGCCCGGTGTCGCGTTTGCTGAGTTCGAGCGCCAGCTTGACGCGCTGCGCCTCGCCGCCAGACAGCGTGGTGGCCGATTGCCCCAGGCGAATGTAGGACAGGCCCACGTCCAGCAGCGTGCGCAGTTTGCGCGCAATGGTCGGCACCGCCTTGAAAAACTCATGCGCCACTTCGACCGTGAGATCCAGAATTTGCGCGATGTTTTTGCCCTTGTAAAGCACCTCTAGCGTTTCGCGGTTGTAGCGGTGGCCCACACAGACGTCACAGGGCACATAAACGTCAGGCAAAAAGTGCATTTCAACTTTCACCATGCCGTCGCCCTGGCAGGCCTCGCAGCGCCCACCACCGCTGGACTGGCTCACGTTGAAGCTGAAACGCCCCGGTCCGTAGCCGCGCTCGCGCGCCATCGGCACCTCGGCCATCAACTCGCGAATGGGCGTGAACAGGCCGGTGTAGGTGGCCGGGTTGGAGCGGGGCGTGCGCCCGATCGGGGACTGGTCGACACTGATCACCTTGTCAAAGTGCTCAATGCCTTCAATCGCCTCATGCCCGGCCGGTTCCTCGTGCGCCCGGTACAGCGTGCGCGCCACGGCGGCGTACAGCGTGTCGTTGACCAGGGTTGATTTGCCCGAGCCCGAGACGCCGGTGACACAGGTGAACAGGCCGACCGGAAATTCAACATCAACGCCCTGGAGGTTGTGGCCGCTGGCGCCGATCACGCGCAAGGACTGCAGCTTGCCTTGGGTCGCCAGATGCAGGGCTTCGCGCTCGGCGCGGCGCAGCGCCGCCGGACTCGGCGCGAAGCGGTGCGCTTTGGGCTTGTCGGCGGCTGCCCGCGCCTGCACCGTGGGCAGCCAGGGCGTGCGTTGGCGCGGCACCGCAATCCGCAGCGTGTGCGCCAGGTATTGGCCGGTGAGCGACTCGGTGTTGGCCCTGACCTGCTCAAACGTGCCCTGCGCCATCACGCGACCGCCGTGCAGGCCTGCGCCCGGCCCCATGTCGATGATGTGGTCAGCGGCGCGCATCATGTCTTCATCGTGCTCGACCACCAGCACGCTGTTGCCGATGTCGCGCAGGTGTTTCAGGGTGCCAATCAGTCGGTCGTTGTCGCGCTGATGCAAGCCAATGCTGGGCTCGTCGAGCACGTACATGACACCGGTCAGACCGGAGCCGATCTGGCTGGCCAGGCGGATGCGTTGCGACTCGCCGCCGCTTAAAGATTCGGCGCTGCGGTCCAGGCTGAGGTAGTTCAGCCCGACGTCATTGAGAAATTTCAGCCGCAGGCCGATTTCACGCACCACCTTGCTGGCGATTTCGCCCTTGGCGCCATGCATGCTCAAAGTGTTGAAATACTGATAACTCTCGCGCAGCGTCAGGTGACTGAGTTCAAAAATAGCGCGCGCTTGCTCCCCTTCGCCAATCTTGACGTGGCGCGCTTCGCGCCTGAGCCGGGAGCCGCCGCATTGCGGGCACGGCTGGGTGCTGCGGTAGCGCGCCAGGTCTTCGCGCACCACGGCGGAATCGGTCTCGGCATAGCGCCGCTGCATGTTGGGGATGATGCCTTCGAACGGATGTTTCTTGCTCACCTTCTTGCCCGTTTGAGTGCCGGAGTCCATCACGTAGCTGAACTTGATGTCTTCCTCGCCCGAGCCAAACAGCACGGCGTGCTGCACCGTTGGCGGCAGCGATTCAAAGGCTTGTTCAATGTCAAACTGGTAATGCGCCGCCAGGCTCTCCAGCATGGCAAAGTAGTAGGCGTTGCGCCGGTCCCAGCCCTTGATGGCGCCGCCCGCCAGGCTCAGGGAGGGGAATGCCACCACCCGTGCCGGGTCAAAAAAATCATTCGCGCCCAGACCGTCACAGGCCGGACATGCCCCGACTGGGGAGTTGAAGGAAAACAGCCGTGGCTCCAGTTCGGCAATCGAGTAGCTGCAGACGGGGCACGCGAATTTGGCATTAAATATATGCTCAATTGGCCTGTAGCCCCCGTCGTTGTTGCGCGATACGCTATCAATTTCTACAGCAATGGCGCGCCCGCCGGCGAGCCGCAAGGCGGCCTCGAAGCTCTCGGCCAGGCGCTGGCGCAGATTTTCAAAGTCGGCCTGGGCGGCGCTGCGGCTGGCGTCCGGCGTCGGGTCGGGTGCTGCGTCGGAGTCTGCCTCGGCGCTTGCCTGTTGGGCTGGGGGGTGGCGCACCTTGATGCGGTCAATCACCACGTCGATGTCGTGCTTCTCGGTCTTTTTGAGGGCTGGCAGCTCGTCAAACTCAAACGCCTGGCCGTTGACCCGAAAGCGCACATAGCCCTGCGCCTGCATATCGGCAAACACGTCCAGGAACTCGCCTTTTTTTTCGCGTGCCAAGGGCGCCAGAATCATCAGCCGGGTATCCAGGGGGAGCGCCAGCACGGCGTCCACCATCTGGCTCACGGTCTGGGACTGCAGCGGCAAATCGTGTTCCGGGCAAAACGGCGTGCCGGCGCGGGCAAACAGCAGGCGCAGGTAGTCGTGAATCTCGGTCACCGTGCCGACGGTGGAGCGCGGGTTGTGCGAGGTGGCCTTCTGCTCGATCGAGATCGCCGGCGAGAGGCCCTCGATCAGGTCCACATCGGGCTTGTCCATGAGCTGCAAAAACTGGCGCGCGTAGGTGGACAGGCTCTCGACATAGCGGCGTTGGCCTTCGGCGTACAAGGTGTCAAACGCCAGGCTGGACTTGCCAGAGCCACTCAAGCCGGTGATCACCACCAGCTGGTTGCGCGGGATGTCCAGATCAATATTCTTCAGGTTGTGCGTGCGCGCGCCGCGAATGCTGATGTTCTGTAACTGCAAGGCCCGGGCCAGGTACTGGCCGTCTGGAGGGGGTTCGAGGGCGGCGTCGGTGGGTGAGTTCAAGGTGAAATCTGGTCGGGAAAACCTGCCATGATAGTCAAGACTGGCGCTTATGGCAGATTGTCACGCGGTGCAGCGGGCGCATATCGGGGACAATGGCCCCGTTTTGTAGTTAGCCATTTCTGGCTTTGTGTGTTGGGGGGTCCCAGTTTTGTCCAAGATGAATGCCTCGTTTGAGGGAAAAGGCGTTGTTGCCACCCATGCAATGACGCCGACCGAGTTGCGCGCCAGTTTTTCGCTGGCCAGCATCTTTGCCCTGCGCATGCTGGGGCTGTTTCTTATATTGCCGGTGTTTGCCATTGAGGCCGCCAAATACCCCGGTGGCGACGATCTGGCCCTGATCGGCCTGACCATGGGGCTCTATGGCTTGACCCAGGCCATGCTGCAATTCCTTTATGGCATGGCTTCCGATCGGCTCGGGCGCAAACGGGTCATCATTTTCGGCTTGCTGCTGTTTGCCGTCGGCAGTTTTGTCGCCGCCTGGGCGCCCAGCCTGACCTGGCTGGCGATTGGGCGGGCCGTGCAGGGCGCCGGCGCCGTGTCCGCTGCGGTGACCGCCTTGCTGGCCGACCAGACCCGTGACGAGGTCCGCACCAAATCGATGGCGCTGGTGGGCATCAGCATCGGGTTGATGTTTGCGCTGTCTTTGGTGGCTGCGCCTTTGCTGGTGGCTATGGTCGGGCTGGGCGGGCTGTTTGCCCTGACCGGCGTGCTGGCGCTGCTGGGCGTGGCGGTGGTGATCTGGTGGGTGCCGGCTGAGCCACAGCAGCATAAAGACATGCCGCGTGGCGGTTTGCTGGAGGTGTTGCGCTTGCCCGCCTTGTTGCGCTTGAACTTTGGCGTGTTTGTGCTGCATGCGGTGCAGTTGGCGATGTGGATGGCCGTTCCCGCCATGCTGGTGCAGGCCGGCTTGGCGCGCGATCATCACTGGTGGGTGTACTTGCCGGCGGTGCTGGGCTCCTTTGTTGTCATGGGGGGGTCGCTGTTCCAGCTTGAAAGGCGCGGTTACCTGCGGGCGGTGTTTCTGATCTCGATTGGGCTGACGGCTGCGGTGCAACTGGGTTTGTTGCTGCTAGCGTCAAGCACGCCCAGCGTTGGGGTGATGGTGGCGCTGTTGTTTGTTTTTTTCTATGGCTTCAATGTGCTGGAGGCGAGTCAGCCGAGCATGGTTTCGCGGATGGCGCCAGCGCATGCCCGCGGTGCCGCCATGGGGGTTTACAACACCTTGCAGTCGCTGGGCCTGTTTGCCGGCGGCGTGATGGGCGGCTGGCTGGTCAAGCACGTTGGCGCACCAGGCTTGTTCGCGGTCTGCGCCGGGCTCATGCTGCTATGGTTGCTGGTGGCCTGGCCGATGTCAGCGCTGGCCGTGCAGGCGCCGGGGCTGGCGCCAAAGGCTGGATAATGAAGCCTGAAACCCTGCGGGATAGACCGCAGTCACGTCAATTAAGGAACAACCATGGCATCCGTTAACAAAGTCATTCTCGTGGGCAACTTGGGGCGCGACCCTGAAATTCGTTACCTGCCCAGTGGCGATCCGGTGGCCAACATCACCATTGCGACCAGCAGCAAGTACAAGAGTAAAACCGGTGAGATGGTCGAGGAGACCGAGTGGCACCGTGTCACCTTTTTTGGCAAACTGGCCGAGATTGTGGGCCAGTACCTGAAAAAAGGCCGTTCCGTCTATGTGGAAGGCCGCATCAAGACGCGTAAGTACACCGACAAGGACGGCATCGAAAAATACGCCACCGACATCATTGCCAACGAGATGCAAATGCTGGGTGGTCGCGAAGGCATGGGCGGCCCATCTGACGACGATGAAGGCGCCAGCGGCGGCTATTCGCGTCCGGCACCGGCATCGCGTCCGGCGGCATCCGCCCCGGCTGCTCGCCCTGCCCCAGCCCCGGCGCAGGCCAAGCCGTCCAGTGGTTTTGATGACATGGATGACGATATTCCGTTCTAGTACCCGGCCAGAGCGCTAATGCGCATCCCCTCATGAGTCCGCCCTACGTGCCACCGCCGCCCGTGGGTCCGCAGGCGCTGATGGTGTCGCTGGGGCCGCTGGAGCCGTTTCGCTGGCTGGCCGCCGGGTTACGCGACCTGGTAGCGCACCCGGGTATTGGCCTCTTTTATGGCTGGTGTTTCTGGCTGATGGCCAGCACGCTGGCGGCGGTGTTTCGTGCCAAGCCGGAATACACGCTATCGCTGGTTTCTGGTTGCCTGCTGGTGGGGCCATTTTTGGCCATGGGCCTGTACGAGGTGAGCCGCCGTCGCGAGCGGGGTCAGAGGCCCGATTTCAGAACGTCACTAACCTGCTGGGCATTGCATATCCGCAGCATGGGCACGCTGGTGCTGGTGCTCATCGTGCTGGAACTGCTTTGGGGTCGTGCCTCACTGGTGGTGTTTGCGGTGTTCTTCAATACGGGCATGCCGTCCAACACCGGGGTGATTAACGCGGTGTTCAACCCTGATAACTGGGAGTTTGTGCTGGTGTACCTGGCCGTTGGAGGGGCCTTTGCTGCCCTGGTTTTTTCCACCGCCGTGGTTTCCATCCCGATGATCCTGGACCGCGACACGGATGCCATCACGGCCGCCATCAACAGTATGCGCGTGGTGTTTGCCAACCCGGGTGTGATGCTGCTGTGGGGTTTACTGATCACGACTCTCGTTGTGGTGTCACTGCTGCCATGGGCCTTGGGACTGGTCGTGATCGGTCCATTGCTGGGGCATGCCAGCTGGCATGCCTACCGCGGTGCGATTTGCTGGCAAGAGGCACCGGTGTCGCCGACGCCAGACGCGAGTCTGAAAACCTGACCATTCTTGGTTTCGTCGCCGTAACGCCCGCACAGCCTGCGCGTTGAGGGGTCTTTCCAGGGGATTTTTAAGTTCAGTTGTACGGCTGGGTATCTCCAAATATTCCAAGCAGTATTTTTTGAGGTGTCCCCATGCGTCTGTATTTATTGTCCAATGCCTTGTTCGATTGACTTGCCGCATCCGACGCCCGCGCACGTCTTCCTGCGCGTGCTGGCCAATGCAAAAACAGCAGCGCACCCTTGAACTGATTCGGAAGCTGTCCATGCAGGCGGGAACCCGAGTCTCAGTATCACGCTAAGTACTTGTCACCAATGGGAAAAATAGCGCGATGGCCGGTGGCGCTTGAATATAGTTAATTGTTACAATTTTGTTACAGTAAACTCGCACGAAGATTCATTACCGTGGGTTGCGCATGTGGAATTTGGAGGGCGCCGGCAGCTTGTCGCCTACAGTGACTGCCAGCGATGAGTTGCTGGATTGTTTACTGATCGTCGCGCGAGCTCACGGTGAAGTACCTACTCGTGACGCGCTCATGGCGGGTCTGCCAGCCGAGCATTCCCGCCTGACCCCTGGACTGTTCTCGCGTGCCGCCCGTCGTGCACACCTCAGCAGCCAGTTGGTGTCCTGCCCATTGACCGGTCTCAAAGCGGTCCTTTTACCAGCCATTGCGCTGCTGCAAGGGGAACGCGCTTGCGTGGTACTGGGTTTTAATGAAGATCGCAGTCGGGCCAACGTGGTCTACCCCGAACTGGGCGATGCCCCGGTCCAGGTGCCTCTGTCTACATTAGAGGCCGACTACCTGGGTACTTCAATCTATGCGCGGCCGACCCAACGTTTTGACGCGCGCACGCCCGAAGTGCGCGCTGGTCGGCATGGGCACTGGTTCTGGGGCGTGATTGGCGAAAGCCGTCCGCTTTACCGCGACGTGCTGCTGGCCGCCCTGCTGGCCAATCTGTTTGCCCTGGGCATGCCCCTGTTCACGATGAATGTGTATGACCGCGTGGTGCCCAACCACGCGTTTGAAACCCTGTGGGTGCTGGCGCTGGGCCTGCTGCTCATGCTGATCAGCGACCTGGTGTTGCGCACCATGCGCGGTCGTTTTGTTGACCTGGCCAGCAGCCGGGCCGACGTCAAGTTGTCGGCCTTCATCATGGAGCGCGTGCTGGGCATGCGCATGGAGCAACGTCCGGCCTCGGCGGGGTCGTTTGCTTCCAATCTGCGCGCCTTCGAGTCGGTGCGTGACTTTATTGGCTCGGCGACGGTCGTGGCCTTTATCGACCTGCCGTTCGCACTGATCTTCATGGTCGTCATCGGCTTGATCTCCTGGCTCATGCTCATTCCCCTTTGCATCGGTGCGGCCATCATGGTGCTTTATGCACTGGCCGTGCAGGGCCGCATGCACGAACTGGCCGAAACCACTTACCGCGCAGGCGCCCAGCGCAACGCCACCCTGATAGAGGGCCTGGTCGGGTTTGAAACCCTCAAGGCGCTTGCGGCCGAGGCGCCCATTCAGCGCAAATGGGAAAAAAGCGCCGCCCTGCTGGCCCGCGTGGGCGCGCAGCTGCGCTTGCTCTCCAGTACCGCCAGCAACACCTCGGCTTTTGTGCAGCAGTTCATCAATCTGGCCATCGTCATCATTGGTGTGTACCTGATATCAGAACGTGATCTCACCATGGGCGGCCTGATTGCCTGCACCATGCTGGCATCCCGCGCGATGGCGCCGGTGGGACAGGTGGCCGGCTTGCTGGTGCAGTACCACACCGCCGCCACCGCGCTGACCTCGCTGAACGAAATGATGGCGCGCGAAGTCGAGCGCCCCGAGGGCACCTCCTTCATCAGCCGTGGACGACTGAAAGGCGCTCTCGAATTTCGCGATGTCAGCTTCACCTACCCCGGCCAAAGCACGCCGTCGTTGCGTAACCTGACGTTCAGCATCAAACCCGGTGAAAAAGTGGCGATTTTGGGGCGCATCGGCTCGGGCAAGACCACGCTTGAAAAGCTCATCCTCGGTTTGTACCTTCCGTCCGAAGGCGCCGTACTGGTTGACGGTATTGATTTGCGCCAACTCGACCCCGCCGAACTCCGGCGCCAAATTGGCTATGTCCAGCAAGACGTCATGTTGTTCTACGGTAGCCTGCGTGAGAACATCACTCTGGGTGCCCCACTGGCAGACGACGCCGCCATCATCAAGGCGGCTGAAATCGGCGGCATTATCGGCCTTGTGAATCAGCACCCCAAAGGCTTTGACATGCTGGTTGGTGAGCGGGGCGAGTCTTTGTCGGGCGGGCAACGCCAGGGCGTTGCCATCGCGCGGGCGGTCATCAACGACCCGCCCATCATGCTGCTGGACGAGCCCACCTCGTCCATGGATTACTCCAGCGAAGATGACATCAAGCGCCGGCTAACCGAGTATGCGCAAGGAAAAACCGTGGTGCTGATCAGCCACCGCACCTCGCTGCTGGACCTGGCAGACCGCATCATCGTCATGGATGGTGGCCGCATCATGGCCGACGGTCCCAAAGAGCAGGTGGTTACTGCGCTGCGCCAAGGGCGCATCGGAAAGGCTACCTGATGGCTTGGTTCAACGAAAAAGCCTTTGAACGCACCGGTGCCCTGGTCAAGCGCGCGGCGGGGGCCAGCGAGGCCACTTTTGGCCCTTTGATCAAGCGGCTCACGCCGGTCGATGAGCCAGATCAGCTCGACTGGGCGGGTGACGCCGACTGGGCTCGCCTGCAGCAAGAGCCCTTGCGCGCCAAGCGCTTGCTGCGCCTGGCCGCCGTGGCGTTGTTGGTGATGGTGATCTGGGCCGCTTTTGCCCAAATTGATGAAGTCACCCGTGGGGAGGCCCGCGTTGTGCCAACCAGCCAGGTTCAAATTATTCAGAGCGTGGATGGCGGTGTGGTGGAGGCGCTGCTTGTCCATGAGGGCCAGATCGTCGAAGCCGGCCAACTGATGCTGCGCGTGGATCCCACCCGCTTCGTTTCCAATATGCTGGAGAGTCGCGTCGGCCAACTCGCCCTGCAGGCCAAAGTACTGCGACTTGAGGCACTGACGCGTGGCACCGCCTTCAATCCGCCCGCGGAGCTGATGCGAGATGCCCCCGACGTTGTTGCGCAGGAAATGCGACTGTACGAGTCGCGTCGGGCCGAGATCAATGCCCAGACCTTCATTTCCCAAAACCAGCTGGTCCAGCGTCAGCAGGAGTTGAATGAAGTCCGCGCCCGCCGCGACCAGGCTGTTCGAAGCCTGGAGCTGATGACCAAAGAGATCAACGCCACGCGTCCCATGATTGCGACCGGGGCCGTCTCCGAGGTTGAGGTGCTCCGTCTGGAACGCCAAGTCGCCGGCCTGCGCGGCGACAGCGAGCAGGCCACCGCACAGATCTCGCGCGTGCAGTCGTCCATTCTGGAGGCGACCCGCAAAATTGAAGAAGTGCAACTCACCAGCCGCAACCAGATGAGTGCCGAGCTCTCCGACGCCATGAGCAAGCTTGCCAGCCTGTCCCAAGGCGGGCTGGCCCTGCAAGACAAGGTCAAGCACGCCGACATCAAATCCCCCGTGCGCGGTACCGTCAAGCGCCTGCTGGTCAACACTGTTGGTGCGGTCGTGCAACCCGGCAAGGAGGTGGTGGAGGTGGTGCCGCTGGACGACACGCTGATTCTGGAAGTGCAAATTACCCCCAAGGACATCGGCTTCCTGCGCCCGGAGCAAGAAGCCACGGTCAAGTTCAGCGCCTATGACTTCTCCATTTATGGAGGGCTGACGGCCGATGTAGTCAATATCGGCGCCGACTCGGTGCTCGACGAAAAAGGCAACGCCTTCTACCACGTACGGGTACGTACACGCAAATCCAGCCTGGGCCCCAGTCTGCCCGTCATTCCTGGTATGGTGGCCCAAGTGGACATCCTCACTGGTAAAAAAACCGTGCTGTCTTATCTGCTCAAACCCGTGTTGCGTGCCAAAGCCAACGCCATGACAGAACGATGAGCACCCAACACCTCTTTCTCTCCAGCCCGGTCGCACCCCTGCCAGGGCGCCTGCGCGAGGCGTTTCCGGATGTTCAGGCGCTCGACGCCACTGTCATGCAGACGCGCCTGCCCTCTCCGCCTGCAGCGCAGTGCCTGGTCTGGTTGAGCAATGCCGATGTGCAATGGGCGCGTAATCTGCGTCAGATTTTGCAGACCCAGCCTGACGCCCGCGTGGTGCTGCTGTCCAGCATGCCCGAATCAGATGAAGGTCTGCGTGCCCTCAACGAGGGCGCGCGTGGTTACACCCATGCTTACGGCGTGCCCGCGTTGCTGCAGGAAGTCGCGCTGGTCATCGAACATGGTGGCCTGTGGGTGGGGCCAGACCTGCTGCAGCGCCTGGTGGGCTCGACCAATGTAGCGCTGGCGAGCCGCCCGGCAGCTGCAAAAGCGCAGGTGCCTGTTACAGCCTCATCCAGTACTAACGCATGGTCCACTCTGTCAGCACGCGAGGCACAAGTGGCGCGTTCAGTATCGGCGGGGCGCTCCAACAAGGAAGTTGCCTCCCTTATGTTTATTTCAGAGCGCACCGTCAAAGCCCATCTGGGCGCCGTGTTTGAAAAACTTGGCGTGCGTGATCGTCTGCAGCTGGTGCTGCGCCTGTCAGCCGCCGTTGAACCTGTGCCAACATCCCCAATGGAGCCCGCGCCATGACCATTCCCGACCAGGCCAACGCCCTGAGCCAGACCGACACCGGGCTGGCCCGCGTTTTAGAAGACTTGATTGACGTGCTTATTACCCGGGGCGTCATTCAGTTCACCGACCTGCCTGATGCGGCCCAATCCAAGCTGCTCGAAAGACGCGAAACCCGCGCCAGCCTCGCCAACCGCCTGCAACTGCTGCCGATGAACGGCGAAAACGACCTGCTTTAAGCGCGGTTACGTGCATCAGGCCGCGGTTGCCGCCCTGAGCCAAATACTCATTGATGCACCCCTCAATTAAGGCCCACATGGGCCTTTTTTAATGCGAGGCCAAAGTTTCAAATTTGTACCTAAGTCCAATAGGCCGTCAGCCTTGACCGTCCTAATATACAAATTGTTACTGTTATTACCACGAGTGCACAAACTCAGCCCCAATTTCTTCACTGGAGATCATCATGGCCCAATTCGCCACTGTCGCTGCCATCACCGGAAACGGCACTGTTTATGCGGTAAATGCCCAGGGCATCAGCCGCACCCTCAAGGCGGGCGACAATTTGGAAAATGGCGAAACTGTGCGCACCATAGGTGATGCCCGTGTCGAATTCGTGATGGAAGACGGCCGCCTGCTGGCCGTTGCCCCCGAACAAACCGTGCGCCTGGACGAAAACGTGATCGAGTCCGATCAACGTCCTACCGCTCAAGACAGCGCCATAGTCACTCTAGGTGCCACTGCCGATACTGTCATTCAGGCGCTGGAGCGCGGCACCGACCTGAGCACAGAACTTGAGGCGACTGCGGCCGGTTTGGGAGTCGGCGGTGGTGCTGACGGCGGCAGCACGTTTGTGCAACTGCTGCGTGTTACGGAGGGCGTTGACTCGCAGTCTTACGACTTCAGCTTTACGGCATCTGACGTGCCTTCCAATTTGCCGGTGCAGGCTGACATTGCACCTGCAACACTGTCGGCAGTCAACGACGCGCCGAGCATCACGGTGGTGGCGCAAGACTTCACGGAAAACGCGGCCAAGACAGGAGCGGTCGCGGCGACGTACGCCACGGCGGACGAAGAAGGCGACACGCTGAAGGTGGACTTCAGCGCGGGCAGCAACGCGGCGGGCTACTACGCCCTGGCGGGCGGGCAAGTGGTGCTGACGGCCGCGGGTGCGGCGCAGGTCAACGCAGGCGGGGCGCTGCCGGCGATTGAACTGACGGTGAGCGACGCCACGCTGAGCGGCACGGGCAGCGACACACCGGTGGTGACGCTGGTCAACGACGCGCCGAGCATCACGGTGGTGGCGCAAGACTTCACGGAAAACGCGGCCAAGACAGGAGCGGTCGCGGCGACGTACGCCACGGCGGACGAAGAAGGCGACACGCTGAAGGTGGACTTCAGCGCGGGCAGCAACGCGGCGGGCTACTACGCCCTGGCGGGCGGGCAAGTGGTGCTGACGGCCGCGGGTGCGGCGCAGGTCAACGCAGGCGGGGCGCTGCCGGCGATTGAACTGACGGTGAGCGACGCCACGCTGAGCGGCACGGGCAGCGACACACCGGTGGTGACGCTGGTCAACGACGCGCCGAGCATCACGGTGGTGGCGCAAGACTTCACGGAAAACGCGGCCAAGACAGGAGCGGTCGCGGCGACGTACGCCACGGCGGACGAAGAAGGCGACACGCTGAAGGTGGACTTCAGCGCGGGCAGCAACGCGGCGGGCTACTACGCCCTGGCGGGCGGGCAAGTGGTGCTGACGGCCGCGGGTGCGGCGCAGGTCAACGCAGGCGGGGCGCTGCCGGCGATTGAACTGACGGTGAGCGACGCCACGCTGAGCGGCACGGGCAGCGACACACCGGTGGTGACGCTGGTCAACGACGCGCCGAGCATCACGGTGGTGGCGCAAGACTTCACGGAAAACGCGGCCAAGACAGGAGCGGTCGCGGCGACGTACGCCACGGCGGACGAAGAAGGCGACACGCTGAAGGTGGACTTCAGCGCGGGCAGCAACGCGGCGGGCTACTACGCCCTGGCGGGCGGGCAAGTGGTGCTGACGGCCGCGGGTGCGGCGCAGGTCAACGCAGGCGGGGCGCTGCCGGCGATTGAACTGACGGTGAGCGACGCCACGCTGAGCGGCACGGGCAGCGACACACCGGTGGTGACGCTGGTCAACGACGCGCCGATTGGCAATGCCGATGCCTACAGCACAATTGAAGGGAGTATCAGCACGACCTTGGGTAATGTATTAGCCAACGATCAAGATATTGATAGTCCTTCTATTACGGTCGCGCAGTTCGCATCATCCGCGTCTGCCAGTAACACCGTGGTCAGTGCCAATGGCAGCAATATGATCACTACCGCGCTTGGCGGCATTGTAGTGATGAACAGCGACGGTGCATTTCGCTACATCGCGCCGGTGGTGCAACACGATTCGGAAAATACGCCGGTCAGTGATAGCTTCGTGTACCGCAGCACGGATGGGTCTGCCGTTTCGGACTGGACGACAGTGACGGTCTCACTCGGCGACACCAGTCCGATAGCCAGTGCCGACAACGCTACCGTCGTCTTCAATGGCTTATTAACGGGCAACCTGCTGGTCAATGACAGCGGCGTCGATGGACCTTTGTCAGTGACCAGTGTCACCTACAACGGAACGACCAATACGATCGCCGCTGGTGGACATACCTCGTTCGTCACCCCGGACGGCAGGCTGATGGTCAATTCCGATGGCGCTTACATTTTTTATTCGAGCATTCCACAAACCAAGGTGATTACTGGCAGCAGTCTTGCCACTTGGGAGGATTCCACCGACTTGTACGGTTTTAATCAATCTAGCACGGCCTGGAGACAGAACGTCAGTGGCAGCACCACGACCCTGAATATCGGCGCGTTGACGACTACCCAGCAGGACCTCGCTGCCTACGTCAACTCGGGTGCCAAGCCCGGCATTGGTGTGCAAGGCCAGGGCAGCACCTTGGGCTCTGGCGAGCAGTTGATCGTCAAGCTGCTTGAAACAACCACAAGCGCGACCGTCGGTATCGCGCAGTTGAATGCCGGTCAGTCGCCATCTCTGGCCAAATGGGAGGCTTACGATGCCAGCGGCAACCACCTGGCGGGCGGCACCTTCGATGGCGCAACGGCCACCTCTAGTGGCTCCGAGTATGCCCTCCAAATCGATTCCGAGACGCCCTTTACCTACCTGCGTATTGAGTGGACTGGCAATTCACAAGGTATTGTGCTGAGCTCACTCGACACGCTGCGAACCACCGACAACCACACGCAGACCTTCAGCTACACCATGAGCGATGCGGACGGAGACTTCTCCAGTAGCACGCTGGCAGTGGCGTCGGCGGCATCCGGCAGCACGCCTAATGCCAGCTTTGACGGCACATCCGGCAACGATAGCCACAGCGGCACAACCGGTAACGATACGATGCAGGGAAATGCTGGTGATGACGTGCTATATGGCCATGCTGGCGATGACAAGCTCAACGGTGGTGATGGCAATGACATGCTCAGTGGCGGTGATGGCAACGACTTACTAATTGGCGGCGCTGGTCATGACGTTTTGATTGGCGGTTTAGGCTCGGATACGTTCAAGTGGAGTTTCGGTGATCAAGGAACGGCCGCATCTCCCGCCGCTGATCACATCATGGACTTCACGCCAGGTGTTGGTGGCGACGTTCTCGATCTGAAAGACTTGCTGGTAGGCGAGCACGACGGCAGCGGGGTGTCAGGTAACTTGGCTCAATTCCTGCATTTCGCGAATGACGCGAGTGGCAAAGCGGTCTTGTCAATCGATCACAACGGCACTAGCGATGGTGCGGCTTTTGCTGCCGATCAAACCATCAAATTCGACAATATGAGCATGTCGGAATTGGCAACCGGGCTCGGGTTGACCGGCGGCGCAACTAGTGATGACATCGTCGCGAAAATGCTCGTAAACGGACAACTCAAGACCGACGTCTAACACTTTACGGGAGCGCCAGCGAGCGACCTCATCGCCCCCCGGCCACCAGCCAGGGTGAAGCCGCGGCCAGGTTTTCGTCAAAGCCGTGGCGCGCGCTGCCGTACAGGCCAATGACCCGGCGCACATAGGCGCGGGTTTCAGGGAACGGGGGCACGCCCCGGTAGCGGTCCACGCGGCCTTCGCCGGCGTTGTAGGCGGCCGCGGCATAGGCGATGTCGCCGCGGTAGTACGACAGCAGCCAGCGCAGGTAGCGCATGCCGCCGCGCAGGTTTTGGGTGGCGTCAAAGGCGTTGCGCACATTGAAGCGTATGGCGGTGTCGGGAATAAGCTGCATCAGGCCCATGGCGGCTTTGGGCGACTGGGCACTTGTATTGAAGTTGGATTCCACGGCAATGACCGACAGCACCAGTCGCGGGTCAAGTGCATACCACGCGCTTAAGGTGGTGGTCAGCGGGATGAGCCAGCGCTTGTGCGGCGGCAGGGACAGTAGAAACTGTTCAATGGACAGACGGCTGCCGCCCGCCAAGTCGGGCGGCAGGCCGCTGAAGAGGCTGGGCGGTGCTTTTTCTGGCAGCTGTTCCTGGTTCACGCAGGCCGGTAGTTCCGACGAGGTCAACCCAATGGTGTCGAGCATCTGGTGGGCCTGGGCGTGGCCCAGAGACGCGGCCAGCGAGAACGGGGCGGCGGCAAAGGCCCGGTTTTCGGGGACGCCCTGGCCAAAGGCGTAGAGCATGCCGAGCCGGTATTGCGCCTCGACGCTGCCCCAGCGCGCGCTCTGGCAATACAGCACGGCGGCTTGCCAGGCGCCTTCAGGTGTGTCGGTGGCGGACTCCGGTGCGCTGGCCTGTTGCAGCAGCTTGCGCAGTACGGGCGGCGTGTCGTCTACGATGGCCGCCGAGTCGAGTGCCGGTGCGCTGGCTTGGGCCAGTGCTGTGCCCGTATGCGCGCAGGCCAGCCAGAGCAGGGTCGCAGTCCATCGGACCCCTGCAGGCGTGCGCGGTGCGGTCATTTGACCCCCGGCCCCGTCATGCCGTCAAAGCCGAGCGAGGCCAGCAGGGGCAGGTCGGCCTCGGATTCGACGCCGAGCGCGATGACGACGATGCCAAAGTTGCGCGCCACGCTGCACAGGCCTTTAAGAAACTCCTGGTTGCCCGGGTTGTTGGCGATGCCATGCACGTAGCTGGGGTGGACCTTGATGTAGTCCAGGCCCAGGTCGGCCAGCTTGTCGCCTTCGGCAAAGCGCTGGCCGAAGTACTCGATGCCGACGCGGCAGCCCAGCGGTTTGACGGCGTGCACCAGGTCGCGAAAGGCATCGAACTGTTTGAACACGCCGTACTCGGGCACCTCAAACAGCAGGCGTTTGCACATGTCGGGGTTGGCCTGTAACAGCAGTGCCAGTTCGCGGCGAAAATTGAAGTCGACAATGGTTTCGGCCGACAGGTTGATCGCGATGTCGCCCGGCGTGGTGCGCAGGTATTCAATGGCGAGCTTGACAACTTGCAGGTCAATGGGCGCCGTGAGATTGAGGTGCGCGGCCATGGGCATGAAGTCACCTGCGGGTAACAATGCGCCGGCCGTGTCGAGCTGCAGGCGAATCACGCCCTCCTGGTGGATGGCGGCCTGGTTGGCGCTGCCGACCACACGGTAGAAAGCCAGCCGCAGCTTGCCGCCGGCGACGGCGTCGGTCAACAGGTTGCGCCATTGCTCGGCGGGCCGTGCCGTGCTGCCACTGTCGGCCTCGCCGGCGTAGCAGCTGTTCGAACCCTGGGCTTCGGCGCGGGCGAGTGCTTCGTCGGCACGGCTGAGCAGATCGCCAACGTCTTGATCGCGGTGGTAGGGCACGGCGCCGACCTGGAACAGGTCGGGCACGTCGGCCACCCAGTCGGGCAACCAGTTTTGGGTCAGGCGCTGGTGCAAATCGGCGCCGGCCTCCCCGGGTGAGGCGGTGGTGGGGTAAACCACGGCAAACTCGCCGCCCTTGAGGCGTCCAGCCTGTTGGCCGAGCCTATCCTGGCAACTGTCCTGGAGTACGCGGCCCAACTGCTTGAGCAGGGCGTCGGCCCGCTGGTGACCCAGCCGGGCGTTGAGCGTGTTCAAGCTGGTCAGGCGCACCATGACCAGCGAGCCTTCGGCACCGAAGGATTCGCCGGTCACCAACTCGCGCATTTGGGATAAAAAATGATCGCGACCCGACAAGCCAGACAGCGCGTCGAGGTTAACTTTTTGACGCAAGGTTTCGAGGCGAGCCGCCTCTTCGCTGAACATGGCCTTGAGCCGCTCCACCATGCTGTTCATGGCCCGCACCACGCTGCTCAACTCGGGCGTGCGCGGTTCGGCAATGCTCAGGAAACGGCGCTCGGCAATGGCCTGGGCCTGGGCCACCACCTCGCCCAGCGGCCGGGTGATGATGCGGATGAGCAGGGTGCCGACCGCCCCTGTGACCAGCCCGCCCAGCACAAACCACAGCAGCAACTTCAGGGTGCCGTCCCACAGGCTTTGGTAGGCGTATTGCTCCTGGCTTTCAAGTGTCAGCGTGCCGTATTGGTTCCAGCCATCCTGAACCAGGGCTTGACCGGGTGCGGCGTTGATGGGAGTCAGGGCGATGAACCAGTGTGGCACGC